>NZ_CP072842.1:2470990-2835235 GCF_017948305.1 Faecalibacter bovis | reverse complement strand
ACTTAAGTCCAAAAATTAATAATTTTAAAAGTTAAAGAGTTGAAACTCAGTAGGGTGAAAAACCAACCGATTGATTACAAAAATGTGAACAAATTTTTAATAAAAAAAACACTTTAGGTATTGATATATTAGAAAATAGTTTGTATTATTTTAATGTCAATAGACATAATAAGATAAATAATTATTGACATAAATTATTTATGCAAAATTATCAAATATTTGCTTGTGAAATTTACTTGAAATAAATTTGCAATATGACACTTACACAAGAACAATTAGACCTAGCAACAACTAAGATTGAATCTCATTTAAAAGATATTGGGATTTTAAATCAATTTACTCTGAAGCAAATCGTAGAATCGGATGAAAATAAAGCTATACGTATTTTTATTTACGAAATTGCAAATCCAACATTTTCTACATCTGTTTCTATTGTTTATGATTTTAATAAAGAATTAAATCAACAAGATTCTTCTCCATCATTTAGCTGGATGGATTATAAAAAAATTACTGAATAGACTATTTCTTTATTTATTAAACAGAAATAGTCTTTTTTATTATATTAAATCTTTACCATGAAAATATTTCGTGTTCAACACCGTGTGACTTATGCAAAGACTGATCAGATGGGAGTGGTGTACCATGGAAATTATGCCGAATTTTATGAAATAGGGCGAGCAGAAATGTTACGTGAAGCTGGATATCCATACGCAGCTTTAGAAAAGCAAGGAATTCAAATGCCAATTTTAGATTTACATTGTAAATTTATTGGAAGCGCATTGTATGATGAATTAATTACGATAGAAGCAATCGTTTACGAACGTTTAAATGGCGTTCGTATTAAAGTAGATTATAAAATTTACAACGAACAAGATAAATTAATTAACGAAGGTTATACCACTTTATGCTGTATTGATGCAGTAACAAAACGTCCTGTTAGAATTCCTAATGAAATGTGGGAAAGTTTAGGTTTTTATGAAGAATAATTTCAGACTTTTTTAATTAACTTTGGACTTTAACAAAACATAGTAAAAATTATGTCAACTCTTAAAGAGCGTATAGATAAAACTATCGCTAATGTAGCAGATTTTCCAAAACCAGGAATTCAATACAAAGACATTACACCCTTATTTTTAGATTCAGAATTATCGAATGAGATTGTTGATGCTTTTGTAGAAAAAGCAAAAGGTAAAATTGATGCAGTTTGTGGAATAGAAAGTAGAGGATTTTTGTACGGAATACAGATTGCACAAAAGTTAGGCGTACCGTTTATCTTAGTTCGTAAAGCTGGTAAATTACCGCCTCCAACAGTTTCTCAATCTTATGATTTAGAATATGGGCAAGCTACAATTGAAGTGAATGAAACTTATATCAAAGATGGTATGCGTATTTTAGTTCATGATGATGTTTTAGCTACTGGAGGAACTGCTGAAGCATGTGCTAAGTTGGTAGAAAAATGTGGAGGTAAAGTGACACAATTTTCTTTTATCGTGAATTTAGAATTTTTAAACGGTATAGATAAATTAATTCCTTTTACGGAAGATATCGTTGCTCTTACAGCTTACTAAATATTTAATAATTGAAACAAAAGGCTTATTCGACTGAATAAGCCTTTTTTTATTGTTCTTACTTAACATAAAATTTAAATTGAAGAGGAATTAAATGGTTGAAAGATTGGTAATAATTTATAGATTATTTATTCAAATCCGTAGAAAATGACTGAATTTAACCTGAATGTTAGGTGAAATATTTTATCTAATGTATTTTAGTAGCGAATTAAGTATAAGAAAAAATGAAAAAACTATTACTATCAACACTTGTTGCTGTATTGTTTTTCCCTATGAAGTTAAAAGCTGACGAGGGAATGTGGTTTTTAATGTTCATCGAACGTTTAAATCACCGTGATATGCAAAAACAAGGGTTACAATTAACAGCTGAAGAAATTTACAGCATTAATAATAATTCTTTAAAAGATGCGATTGTTCAATTTGGAGGTGGATGTACTGCCGAAATTATTTCTGACCAAGGTTTAGTTTTAACTAATCACCATTGTGGTTATGGAAATATTGCACAATTATCAACTCCAGAAAATGATCATTTAACAAACGGATTTTGGGCAAAAAATAAATCTGAAGAGTTAAAACCAGATAACTTAAAAGTTCGTTTCTTCGTTCGTATGGACGATGTATCAAAACGTATTTTAGGTACAGTAAATGATAAAATGTCTGAAGCTGATCGTGAAAAAGCGATCAATAAAGAAATTGCAAAAATTGAAAAAGAAAACAGCGAAAACGGAAAATATGTAGTTTCTGTTCGTTCATTTTTCCAAGGTAACGAATACTACTACTTCGTTTATCAAGATTATCAAGATGTTCGTTTAGTAGGTACGCCTCCAGATATGATTGGTCGTTTCGGTGGAGATACTGATAACTGGGAATGGCCTCGTCACACAGGAGATTTCGCAATGTTCCGTGTTTACGCAGATAAAAATGGAAATCCTGCAGATTATTCAACATCTAATGTTCCATTAAAACCAAAGCATCATTTACCTATTTCTTTAAAAGGATATAAGTTAAATGATTTTGCGATGATTTTAGGTTACCCAGGTCGTACAAATCGTTGGATGCCAGCTCAAGGTGTTGCTCAAAACATTGATTATGCTTACCCAGCTTGGGTAGAGGCTTCTAAAGTTGGTATGGACCAAATTAAAAAGCATCAAAATTTAAATCAAAAAGTAAATATTGATTACGCTTCTAAATTTGCTGGTTTAGCAAATTATTGGAAAAATCGTGACGGAATGATTGTCGCTTTAAAAGAGCATCAAACAGTTGCGAAAAAAGCTAAATTAGAAGCTAAATTTAATAAATGGGCAAATAAAAAAGCTAATAAAGCTGAATATGGAGATGTAATCAAAAACTTAAATGATTACTACGCTAAAACTAATTTAGATGCTCGTCACAATAATTATTTAGCAATTTTAATGCGTTCAGCTGCTTTAGCAACTGCTCCTTATCGTTTAGGTAAATCAATTGAAAATTACGCGGCTGCGAATGAAGCAAAACGCGCTGAAATGTTGCCTCAAATTGAAGCGATGATTGAAGCAATCTATGGTAAAATGAATTTACCATTAGAAAAAGATGTATTAGCTACTCAATTAAATTTATATGCATCTAAAGGTGCTGAAGCTGGTTTAGCTACACATGTTGCTGAGTTAGCAAAATCAAACGGAAACAACTTTAATGCTTATGTAGAGCAAGCAGTTTCTCGTTCTTTCTTTGCTGATGCTGCACAGGTTAAAAACTTTTTAATTTCTCCTGATGTTGAAGTTTTAAAGAAAGATCCCTTATATGTTTTATCTTCTTCTTTAGTAGAGCGTCAAGCTTTAAAAACAGACGAACAAAAACAATTAGATGAGGTTTACGCTAAAAATTTCCGTTTATTAGTAAAAGGATTACGTGAGTCTAAAATCGGAGATATTTTATATCCAGATGCAAACTCAACGTTACGTTTAACTTACGGTTCTATTCAAGCTTTACCAAAAAGTTTAAATCCAAATCGTCAACCTGATGCTCCTGCAAATTACTACACGACAATGGAAGGTTTAGTTGCGAAGCAAAAAACAGGAGATCCTGAATTTGATAATCCATCACGTTTATTAGAATTAGCTGCTGCTAAAGATTATGGACGTTATGCTGATGAAAATGGTTATATGCCAATTAACTTCTTATCAAATAACGATATTACAGGTGGTAATTCTGGTTCGCCAGTTTTAAATGGTAAAGGTGAATTAATTGGTTTAGCTTTCGATGGAAATATCGAAGCAATGGCTGGTGACGTTATCTTTGATCCTAAATTACAACGTACAATTTCTGTTGATATTCGTTACGTTTTATGGGTAGTTGATAAATACGCTGGTGCGACTAATATTATCGATGAATTAACGATTGTAGAATAATACAATTCTTTTTTATAAATAGAAAACCTTCAGTTTTACTGAAGGTTTTTTTTATGAAATTATTTGAGATTAGAATTTAATTAATGAAGTATATTTAATGCTTTAAAAATATGAATTGAATTATGATGGTTACTGATATATTAAAAAAAGAAACGAAACAATTTCACGATGAGATTGAACAAAAGTTAGAATCAAATAAATTATTTGATGGAACTTTTACTCAAACTAATTACTATAAAATGCTATTGGTTAATCATCAATTTATCAAAGCATACGAAAACGAGATTTTTTCATATTTAAATGACGCTGATAAAGATTTATTAAACAGAATCAATTTTAATAAATTAGATTTAATTGAAAAAGATTTACAAGAATTACAATTGACTCCGAATGAAGTAGGAGTTATTAATCAGTTAAGTAATCGTGCAGAAGCTCTTGGGGCTTTATACGTGATAGAAGGTTCTATGCTGGGCGGTATGGTGATTGCTAAACAATTGAAGAGATACCCTGAACTTGAAACTGCAAGTTTTAATTATTTTGGACATTATGGCCAAGATATTGGACCAATTTGGAAAGAATTTATCAATTATATGAATAATCAATTAATAGATGAAAATGAACAAAATAATGCCTTGCAAGGTGCAATTAAAGCATATCAATATTTAATTGCGAAAGCAAGTTAGTATATTGATTCAATAAAAAAAGCCAACTCTTTTAGAGTTGGCTTTTTTTATTAATTATAATATTGGTTTCCAAATGTCTTTTGAAATTTTTTGATTAGGAGTAGAAGCTTCAATCATCATAAAAATTACCTCATTCTCATCTTTATTTTGCATTTCAACTAATTTTCTAATTGCAAAACCTGTAGGCTCTGCTAAAGAAGTTACATCCAATCTCCATTGCGATTGATCATAAGAAAAACCTAAATATAAAGCAATGTTTTTATTATCCTGTAAAAACTGACCATATGCAATATCTCCATTTATTTCAATATCACCAATTCCCATTTTTTCAACACGATTGTTGTTGATGATATCATTTTCTAAAGCATAAATTAATAAATCTTTGCCGTTCATTTTTATTAATTGATCTTTCGGAACGCGATGTTTTACCGTTAAAACCATTAAACGATCTAAAATATCTAATTGATTTAATTGTGCTTCATCTGCACGTAAACTCGTATTTAAGATTTCATCATAATAACTAAAAGAGCTTTTATCTAATTGTAATATTGCAGATTTTACATCGTTTTTTACAATTGCATTCTTATATGTAGTAAATACGTTTACGATTTCTTTTTTAGCCTTTTCAACGTCGATTTTTGGTTCCTCAGTTTCTTGAGCAAACACAGAAATTGTCGTAGCAAATAAGAATAATGTAGTTGATATAAATTTTTTCATTCTAAGTTTTAATAATAGATATATAACAGATAATTTTATGAAATAGTATCGAATGTTTTAAACATTCATTAATTAAAAATAAATGTCGGTTTTTTAATTTAATTTCAGGTAAATATATATCTTCTTTCAATTTCATTTACCATAAATGTGCAATTATTTTATTTTCTGGAATTGATAAATCTTTAAGTTAATTTCGAAATTGAATTTTCTGTTTAAAATTGCTGAAAATTGAAAATTTATAATCCTATATGATATTCAATATCCATTGATTTTGATCGATTATTACATTTTTTGGGTTAAAAACTTATCTTTATTTAAAACAATTTCAAATTTTGATTAAAATTAATATTATATCGAAATTTAGTTTAACTTGTGAGCTATAATAAAACATAAACGTGAAAAAGATAGGATTTTTAGCAGTAGTTCTAGTAGTAGTTGCAAGTTGTGCTTCTGTAACAAAAGGTAAAATTGACCAAGGTAAAAACGTTGGAAAGGTTGAATCTCAATGGGCAAACTTGAAAGTATTACCCCAAGATATTTCTGAAGATGAATTAAAAGGTTTAATGCGTGAATATAATGCTGCTTTAGGAGTTAAATGTAACCATTGTCATGCGCCGAATGCAGAGGGGAAAATGGATTTTGCATCGGATGCAAAAAAGGAAAAAGATTACGCACGTCATATGATTACAATGACAGGAGAAATTAATAAAAAACATTTTGATTACGATCCTGCAGATAAACAAAAAGTTACATGTTTTACTTGTCACCAAGGAAATATAACACCAAAAAAATCTTCTGCAGAAGTTTTACCAAAATCTCCAGTGACTCCAAGTTCAGTGAAATAATTTTTTAAGCTATATAAATCCATTCAATTTGAGTGGATTTTTTTATGTTTTTCCACTACGAAAATCTCAATTTATCATAGATTTAAAATAAAAAAGCCACTCTATTGAGTGGCTTTTCCTGTGAATTATATTTTAGATTTATTCTTTTCCTGTAAAAGTAGAAGCAATAAATAATTCTTGTTTTTGTGCATCATCGATAGGAGATGGAGCATCAATCATCACATCACGACCTGAATTGTTTTTAGGGAATGCGATGTAATCACGAATCGTTTCAGAACCATCTAAAATTGATACAAAACGGTCAAATCCGAAAGCTAAACCTCCGTGAGGTGGCGCTCCATATTTGAAAGCGTTCATTAAGAATCCAAACTGAGCTTCTGCTTGTTCTGGCGTGAATCCTAATAATTCGAACATTCTAGCCTGAATTTCTTTATCGAAAATACGAATAGATCCTCCACCGATTTCGTTTCCATTTAAAACTAAATCATAAGCATTTGCACGAACTTCACCTGGATTTGTTGCAATTAATTCCATATCTTCTGGTTTAGGAGAAGTGAATGGATGGTGCATTGCATGATATCTTTCAGATTCTTCATCCCATTCTAATAATGGGAAATCTACAACCCATAACGGAGCAAAAACTTCAGGATTACGTAAACCTAAACGTTCTGCAATTTCCATACGTAAAGCAGATAATTGTGCACGAACTTTGTTTGTGTTACCTGACATCACTAACATTAAGTCACCTGGTTTTGCGTTCATACGCTCAGCCCAAGCTGCTAAATCTTCTTGAGAATAGAATTTATCTACAGATGATTTAAAAGTTCCGTCTTCGTTGTAACGAGCCCAAACTAAACCAGTAGCACCGATTTGTGGACGTTGTACCCATTCGATTAATTTATCGATGTCTTTACGCGTGTAAGAATTACATCCTTCAGCAGCAATACCAACGATTAATTCTTGCTCGTCGAAGATTTTGAAATCTTTACCTTTTGCTAAATCTGTAATTTCTCCGAATTCCATTCCGAAACGGATATCTGGTTTATCATTTCCGTAACGACGCATTGCATCAGCAAATGTAATACGAGGGAATTGATCAAATTCTAAACCTTTAAACGTTAATAATAAGTGTTTTGCTAACCCTTCAAAAACGTTCATAATATCTTCTTGTTCAACAAACGACATTTCACAGTCGATTTGTGTAAACTCTGGTTGACGGTCTGCACGTAAATCTTCGTCACGGAAACATTTTACAATTTGGAAGTAGCGGTCTAAACCACCTACCATTAATAATTGTTTGAAAGTTTGTGGCGATTGTGGTAACGCGTAAAATTCTCCTGGATTCATACGAGATGGAACCACGAAATCACGCGCACCTTCTGGTGTAGATTTAATTAAAACTGGCGTTTCAACTTCTACGAAATCTTGTGCATCTAAATATTTACGTACTTCTTGAGCAACTTTTGAACGGAAGATTAATTTATCTTTAACAGGGTTACGACGAATATCTAAGTAACGATATTTCATACGGATATCTTCACCACCATCTGTATTATCATCGATTGTAAATGGAGGTAAAGCAGATTCATTTAAAATGGTAATGTTTTCCGCTAAAATTTCGATATTTCCTGTAGGAATGTTAGGGTTTTTAGAAGCTCTTTCGATAACTGTACCAGTTACTTGAATTACGAACTCACGTCCTAAAGAACGAGCAGTTTCAAATAATTCTTTCGAAGAACGTTCTTCATCTAAGATAATTTGCGTGATTCCGTAACGGTCACGTAAATCAATCCACATCATAAAACCTTTATCACGTAACGTTGAAACCCATCCGCTTAACGTAACTTTTTCATTAATGTTGGCTTGTGTTAATTCTCCACAAGTATGTGATCTAAACATCTGTCGTAAAATTTATAGTGCAAATGTAAAGTTTTGACGTGAAATAAAGAAGTTTATCTACTATTTTGAATGGATTAAATGAATAAAAAAAGCGATTCAAATATTGAATCGCTTTTATAAAATATATTAAGAATTTTGTTGTCTTAATTTACTGTGTTTATGACCGTACATAAAATAAATTCCAAGTCCGATAGCTAACCAAATCACGAAAATAATCCAGTTACTTGCGCCTAATTCGCTCATTAAATATAAGTTAATCATAATTCCGATTACAGGTAATAAAGAAAAATTATGTTTAAAACTTAAAATACTCATGACTAAGAATACAATCCAGAATATAACGACTAATGATTTGTGCGCGATTAAATCCATAGATCCTAATGTTTTCCATTGTTCTAATGAATCCTGACCGTAAATAAAAGTTAATACGATTCCAGCAATAAATGCTAATGGAACAATAAATTTACCGTTGATATATGGTACTTTAAATTTTGATTTCTCAGATAATCCTGTTTTATCCATGTATAAAACTCCACCGCAAACTACGATAAATGCGAAGAAAGTTCCTACAGATGTTAAATCGACAAAGAAGTCCATTTTTAAGAATAATGCGGGAATTGCAACAACAAATCCTGTTACGATAGTTGCATAAGAAGGCGTTTTATATTTTGGGTGAACAGTTGCAAATTTTTTAGGAATTAAACCATCACGAGACATCGTCATCCAAATACGAGGTTGAGCTAATTGGAAAACTAATAATGCACTGGTAATAGCTACTACTGAAGTAACAGAAATGATTCCGGCCATATGATCAAAACCTACATATTGGAAAACGTAAGCCAAAGGATCTTTTACATTTAACTCAGAATAATTAACCATACCCGTTAAAACCAGCGTAATAGAAACGTAAAGTACAGCACAAATGATTAGACAAGCGATCATTGCTCGAGGTAAATCACGTTGTGGATTTTTACATTCTTCTGCAGTTGTTGAGATCGAATCGAAACCAATGAACGCAAAAAATACAGCAGCAACACCACTCATAACGCCACCTAAACCATTTGGTGCAAAAGGAGTCCAATTATCAGGTTTTACGAAGAAAGCACCACCAACAATAACAGCCAAAATAATTCCTATTTTAACAATAACCATAAAGTTACTTGCTCTTTTAGATTCTTTAATTCCAATATAAACAAGCATAGTTACTAATACAGTGATTATTCCTGCTGGTAAATCAAAAATTATAGGAAATCCACCAATATTTGGAGCAGTATTGTAGGCTTCTAATGCAATTTTCTCAACATTAGATAATTTATCTATACCCAAATCTAAAGATTTCTGATAAGCTTCTGTTGCGTATTGTGGAGCCATTGTTAACCATTTTGGTATAATTATACCAAAACCTTCGCACATGGAAACAAAATATTGAGACCAAGAAATTGCGACAACCATATTAGAAACTGCATATTCTAGCACTAAAGCCCAACCAATTATCCAAGCAAATAATTCTCCGAAAGCGACATACGCATACGTGTATGCAGAGCCGGAAACAGGAACTGTACTTGCAAATTGTGCATAAGATAATGCTGTGAAAACACAGGCGAAAGCAACAAAAACGAATAATAATGATATCGCAGGTCCACCATTAAAAGCAGCTAATCCAATTGTACTGAAAATACCAGCACCAACGATTGCAGCGATACCAAGGCTTACCAAATCAGTAACACCTAATGTTTTATGTAACGAAGAGTTGTTTTTTTCTGAATCAGCCAAAATATTTTCAACTGATTTTTTTCTAAATAATTGAGACATAAGTTATGTTAAAACTGGACAAATATATAAACAAGAAAAATAAAAAAAATGTATAAATATGGTTTATTTATTTACCTTTTTAGACTTTTATTAAGATTTCTTTATATTTTTATCCAAAGAATATTAATTAGAACGCATGAAACAATTTTTAATTGCATTAGCAACAGTAGCTTTGTTTACAGGAACTTCTTGTACGACACAAAATTGGACTACTGAAAAATACGAAAAGGTATTACCTAAGTTTGTAGATAAGGTTTCTGAAGCTGAGTTGAAAAAACAGCTTTATATTATTGCAGGACCAGAAATGGAAGGGCGTAATGCAGGAACAGAAGGTGAGGTGAGAGCAGGAAACTATATCTCTAATTATTATAAAGAATTAGGAATTAACGGACCTAAAGGTAATTATTTTCAGATTATTCCACCCGCAACATTTAAACGTGTAGCAGGAGAAATGCGAAATGTTATGGGATTCATCGAAGGTTCGGAGAAACCTGAAGAAATTGTTGTTATTTCAGCACACTATGACCATGATGGTATTAAAGATGGAAAATTATATCCAGGTGCTGATGATGATGGTTCTGGTACTGTAGCAGTAATGGAAATCGGTCGTGTTTTTCGTGAAGCTGAAAAGAAAGGTATTAGACCAAAACGTTCTATTTTATTATTACACGTTTCTGGAGAAGAAAAAGGTTTATTAGGTTCAAAATACTATTCAGATAATCCAATATTTCCTTTAGCAAACACAATTGCGAATGTAAATATTGATATGATTGGTCGTGTAGACAAAGAACACAATGAAGAAACAAGAGATTTCGTATACGTTATCGGTTCTGAGATGTTATCTTCAGATTTACACAAAGCCGTTTTAGCTGCTAATGAAGGTATAGGAATTAATTTAGACATGCGTTATAATACGCCAGATGATCCAAACCGTTTCTATTACCGTTCAGATCACTACAATTTTGCTAAACATGGTATTCCATCTGTTTTCTTCTTTAACGGAGTGCATGATGATTATCACCGTCCAACAGATACGCCAGATAAAATCGAATATGATTTATTAACACGTAGAACGAAGTTAGCTTTCAATACAATTTGGAAATTAGCAAACGCTGAAAATAGACCAGTAGTAGATAAGGAATCTCCGATGCCTACAACAGGAAGATAATATAAATATAAAAGCCCTTCATTTCAGAAGGGCTTTTTTTATGTTGTTAGAATTTGAACTATTTTACGATTATTTTTTTCGTGATAGTTTTTCCATTTTCTGTTTTAATGTAGATTACAAAGTTTCCTTTACCGTATTGTTTTAAATTCACTTTTTGATTTCCAGTTCCACTACCTTGTTTAACTTTTTGTCCTAAAGCTGAATAAATTTCATACGTGTATTTACCTAAATTTGCATTTACTTCTAAATTGATAATATTATCAGTTGGATTTGGATAAATAGCAACTTCATTAGTAGTTAAATTACTTAAACCTAAAGTTCCACTAACTCTAAAGTTTACGACAACTTCATCCGAGAATTCTGCTCCAGACGAAATCACTTCTCCCGTAGGCAATGTTAATGCATAAGATCCATTACCATAATCACAACAAATACCATCACCAAAACTATCTTCTAAAACAAATCTGTAACAATCTTCAGCTAAGTTTTCGAAATCGATTGTGTATGTAGTATTATTAGTTAAATTTTCACCTGACTGAACGATTTGATTTTGAGAATTATATAAATACCAAGCATTCTCATTTGCATAATTATCAGTAGTTAAATTTAAAGTTACTTTATTCGTTTGTAAAGTTTCTAACACAGAAAAATTAGCTGTTGAAATATTATTATAAACATTTTGATCTCCATCAACTAATAATTCAGATTGAAAAGTATGATCACCAGCTTCAAAAGTTCTGTTTTCTAAATAAACCGTAGTCGTTTGTCCACTATTTAAAGGAGTATCAAAAGAAATTACCGATTCAGTCTCATCATTAAATTTGTATTTTAATTGATAATTTTGAATGATTTCTGTACCTGAATTTTTAATTTCAATAGACGGAGAAATATTTCCGTCACAATCAGCAACAGCAGTTATTGAATTTATTTTAATATCATTTTGAAGTAATTCTTTAACAAAATGATCAGTTGTCATTTCTTGAGAATTTCTAGGATCTAACCAATCTTTTAAACGAGTATTTGGAGATCCACCACCTTCCCACGAAGTATCAATACGTCCATATATATCATATTGATTATTTGGCGAAGTTCCACTACAAGCTGCATAACCACCATAAAGCTGTCCAATGATTCGACCATTATGATCAAATAATCCTGAACCTGAAGATCCACCTTCGGTAACACCTAAATCCCATGCAGGAATTTCCCAAGCAGCAATACCACTTCTATTTTTTTTCAGAGGAGATGAATAGTATTGAGCTATTTTCATAATATCTCCATCAGGATGATGTAAACCAGTTGCATTATTCGGAATATTTCCTGATCTGTCCCATCCAGACCAAACCAATTCCCAATCGACTGGAATTTCACTAGTTAATTCTAGTAACATCATATCAGTTCCTGCATTTCGTGCTTTAATTTCAGCACCACTTAAACTGAAAATTCTCGGACCATCTCCACTTGGAGCAGAAGTTGCACAATCAGGATTTTCACTGATCCATTTAAATCTAAATGTCCAAGCTGGTGTAGATGAAGTATAACAGTGATTAGCAGTTAAAAAATATGGAGTTCCATCTAACGCCGTGTTGTTTACTAAAGTTCCTGTACACCACTCCGTAGTACCACTTAAAATAAGAGCCACCGATTTTTTTTGTTGTTCCCAATCATCACCTGCGGCACAATTTACATCTACGTTACAATTCCCTGAAGTGTTTAATCCTTTAATAGGATTTTGAATATTGTTTACCGTACGATAGCCATGTACAACTTCTGCAATTTCAAAAGTTGATAAACCAGCTTCATTAGCAGGTTCGTAAAATTCAATTGTGATTGAAGAACCATCTATTGGCCAAGTTGCAACTTGTTTTTCTTTCGTGTTTTCGTTAGAAGTATAGTAACCTAAAAATTGTCCTTCTTCATTATGTAAATAAAGTTTTGCGTTTTTAGATAATCTATAGTTTTTTAATAAAAAGTTTAATGTTTTGGCATGATCTGAAGTTATTTTTAACCTCCAAATTCTATCTCCATTAGGTAGATTTACCCATTTTCCGTGTGTAGTTGGACT
Source organism: Faecalibacter bovis (assembly GCF_017948305.1). Classification (NCBI taxonomy): domain Bacteria; kingdom Pseudomonadati; phylum Bacteroidota; class Flavobacteriia; order Flavobacteriales; family Weeksellaceae; genus Faecalibacter; species Faecalibacter bovis. The sequence goes on along the minus strand of NZ_CP072842.1, from coordinate 2,822,091 downwards.
ATAATTAACTATAAAATTTTTACCAAATCTAAACGGTTTAGTAATTTTTTGGTCATTGATTTCATCTTCAGCTTTTAACGCTTCAATATCAAATTGAGGCATTTCTATAACTGGAATATTATTGTTTAATCGATGAGTTTGACTAAATATTTCACCTTGTTCGGTAATCTGAGCAAATGATAATGAACTAAATAAAATAAGAGGTAGAAATAATTTCTTCATAAAAATCAGTGTTAATTGTAAATTATTTATCAATTTACTTATAATAATTAATTCTTTCTTAATTTTGGGATAAATATTTATTTATAATGTCTGATATATTAGCATTGGAACCTAAAGCGTTATGGAAAAATTTCGCAGCATTAAATGCAGTTCCAAGACCTTCTAAGAAAGAAGAAAAAGTACGTGAATTTATTATCAAATTTGGTGAAGATTTAGGATTAAAAGTTGAAACTGATGAAGTTGGAAACGTACTTATTAAAAAAGCAGCATACCCAGGTATGGAAGATCGCAAAACTATTGTGATGCAATCTCACTTGGATATGGTTTGTCAAAAAAATAATGATGTAGAATTCGATTTCGATACTCAAGGAATTGAAATGTACATTGAAGATTACAAATTTGTTACTGCAAATGGAACAACTTTAGGTGCAGATAACGGGATTGGTGTTGCAACTATCATGGCAATATTAGAATCTAAAAATATTCCTCATCCAGCAATTGAAGCATTCTTTACGATTGACGAAGAAACAGGAATGACAGGTGCTTTAGGCTTGAAAGCTGGTTTCTTATCAGGATCAATTTTATTGAATTTAGATACTGAAGAGGATGATGAATTAGATATCGGATGTGCTGGTGGTATTGATGTTACTGCTAAGAAAACATATGTTGCAGAAGCAGTTGAGGGAACATCTTTTAAATTAGATTTAAAAGGTTTACAAGGTGGTCACTCAGGAATTCAAATCCATGAAGGTTTAGGAAATTCAAATAAGTTAATTGCACGTATTTTAACAGTTGCAATAGCTAATGGCGCACAAATTGCACACATGGAAGGTGGTAGTTTACGAAACGCAATTCCTCGCGAATCTTGGGTTAAATTTGTAATGCCTAGTTCTAACGTTGATACTTTTAAAAATGCTTATGAAACTTTAAGAGCTGAAATTTTAGAAGAATATGCTACGATTGAGCCAAATATGGTGATTACTTTAGAGGAAACTGATGCGTTAAATTCTGCGATGTCTTTCGTTGATTCTAAAATATTTGTTCAGTCTATTATGGCGGCTTTCAATGGAGTTTACAGAATGAGTCCTGATGTTGAAGGGCTTGTAGAAACTTCAAATAATGTTGCTAGAGTAGAGGTGATAGAAGGAAATGTGAAAGTTTTATGCTTAACAAGATCTTCGGTAGAATCTAATAAAATGGCTTTAGCTGAAACGTTAAAAGCTGGTTTTGAATTAGCTGGTTTTGAGGTAACTTTTTCAGGTGCATATCCAGGTTGGAAAGCAAATCCAAATTCTGAGATATTAGAAATCATGAAAGAAATTTACGTGAAACAAAACGGTGAACAACCAAAGGTTGTTGCTTGTCATGCAGGGTTAGAATGTGGAATTATCGGAACAAATTATCCTGGATTGGATATGATTTCATTTGGACCAAACATTTCAGGTGCTCACTCTCCAGACGAAAAAGTAGAAATTATTTCAGTGCAAAAATATTGGAAATATTTATTAGAAGTTTTAGAAAATATTCCATCTAATTGAATAGATTATGGTTGTTCTAATTCCAAAAATATTTAGAATAGGATGAATCATTAACATAAAAAAATCCGAAGCTTTTGCTTCGGATTTTTTTGTTAAAAACAATATGTTTAATTTAAAAATACAAGAAACTTATCTTTAAACAAGTTTGATTGTAAAGTATTTATACTTTTTGAGTATAATAAGATTTTATCTATAGTTGATTGTCTAGGTTCTAAAATTGGTTTACCTTCTTTCATTTTAATCAATCATTTTTTTTAAAAACGCTAAATGATTTGAATTATTATTTAGTCAACTGTTAAAATAATATTATTGTTTTCTATAACTTTTCTTAAATTGATTAATGCGTAACGCATTCTTCCTAATGCAGTGTTGATGCTAACGTCAGTTTCTTCTGCGATTTCTTTAAAGCTTAAATCTTTAAAAATTCTTAATTCTAAGACTTCTCTTTGATCATCAGGTAATTGATTTACTAATTTTTTTAAATCACAATCAATTTGATCTTTTATAATTTTTGTTTCTGAACATTCGTCCATTACTCCAATATAATCAAAGATATTATAGTCTTCATTGTAGCTAGAAGATTCGTGTATAACGTTAAAACGTTTATTTAATCTGAAATAGTCAATTGTAAGGTTGTGAGCAATTCGCATAACCCAAGGTAAAAATTTACCTTCGTCGTTGTATTTGCCACCTTTCAAAGTTAAAATTACTTTTACGAAAGTGTCTTGGAAGATATCTTCAGTAACCTCTCTGTCTAATACTTTAGAGTAAATAAAACTATAAATTCTACCTTTATATTTCTCTATTAACGTTTGTAACGCTTCTTCGTTCCCATTTTGGTACGAAGAAATAAGTAGAGAATCGTCCTCGTAATTCATAAGAGTTTAATTATGTCGTTGTGTTATTTTTAATAAAAAGTAGAATGTTTAACCTATAGGCGGATGTTTTATTTTGTTACTGAATCAAATATAGAATTATTTATTAAAGAAAATAAAATTTTAACATAAAAAAATACTAAAAAAGCTCTTCTAGTGAAGAGCTTTGAATAAAATTTATGATTATTTATCAATTAATTAAATTTTAGATGAATGTTCTAATAAATCAACAACCTTATTAGAATATCCCATTTCGTTATCGTACCAAGCTACTAACTTCACGAAAGTAGGCGATAACATGATACCTGCTCCAGCATCAAAAATACATGTACGAATGTCTCCGACAAAATCTTGAGAAACAACAGCGTCTTCAGTGTAACCAACAATTCCTTTTAAAGAACCATTAGCAGCATCTTTCATAACTTTTTTAATCTCGTCGTAGTTCGTTTCTTTTTCTAAACGAACAGTTAAATCGACAACTGAAACATCAACCGTAGGAATACGGAATGACATACCTGTTAATTTTCCATTTAATTCAGGAATTACTTTTCCAACCGCTTTTGCTGCACCTGTAGAAGAAGGAATGATATTATTCATTGCGCTACGACCACCTCTCCAATCTTTACTTGATGGACCATCAACTGTTTTTTGAGTTGCAGTAGTTGCATGCACAGTTGTCATTAAACCTTCTGCAATTCCGAAGTTTTCATGAATAACTTTTGCTAATGGAGCTAAACAGTTTGTTGTACAAGATGCGTTAGATATAATTGTATCTTCAGCAGTTAATTTATCTTCATTCACACCCATAACGAACATTGGTGTATCGTCTTTAGATGGTCCTGTTAAAATCACCTTTTTAGCACCAGCTTCGATATGTTTTCCTGCAGTTTCTTTTGTCATGAAAATTCCTGTTGCTTCAATAATATATTCAGCACCAACTTCATTCCATTTTAAATTAGCAGGATCTTTTTCTGAAGTAATACGGATTTTTTGACCGTTTACAATTAGTGTATTTCCTTCAACAGAAATTTCTCCTTTAAAAGCACCATGTACAGAATCATACTTTAACATATATGCTAAATAATCAGCATCTACCAAGTCATTGATTCCTACAACTTCAAAATTTTCTCTTTCTGATAACACACGGAAAACTAATCTTCCGATACGTCCGAATCCGTTGATTCCAACTTTAATTTTTGACATAATTTAATATATTTTTTCCCTTTTTTAAAATTAATAATTTTGAATTAAATCGAAAGTATATTAGATACTTTAATTAATTCTTCGTCAATCTCGTTGTGTTTTTTAATTGCTTCTTCAATAGGAGTAAAGACAACTTTGTTTGAACGAATTCCAGCCATTAAATTTGTTTTATTTTCCAATAAACCTTCAACAGCTGCTATTCCTAATCGAGATGCTAATACACGATCTTGACAAGATGGAGATCCACCACGTTGTATATGTCCTAAAACTGTCACGCGAATGTCATATTCAGGATGTCTTTTCTGAACTTGTTTTGCAATTTCAAAAACGCTACCTAATTGTTCTCCTTCAGCAACAACCACGATACTTGATCTTTTTCCTGTTTCTTCTGATCTTTCCAAAGATTCACATAAATCCTCCACACTATCTTTTTGCTCCGGAATTAAAATATCTTGCGCACCTGAAGCTATTCCACTATTTAAAGCTATAAATCCAGCATCGCGTCCCATTACTTCTACAAAAAATACACGATTATGCGATGTTGCTGTATCTCTTAATTTATCGATCGCTTCAATAACTGTGTTTAATGCAGTGTCATAACCTATGGTGTAATCTGTCCCGAAAATATCATTATCAATAGTACCTGGAACCCCAATAAATGGAACATTGAATTCTTGGTGAAAAATATTAGCTCCAGTAAAAGAACCATCACCACCAATTACAACTAAGGCATCTATTTCATTTTTCTTTAAATTATCGTAAGCTTTTTGACGACCTTCTTTTGTTCTAAATTCGTCAGAACGTGCAGTTTTTAGAAAAGTTCCACCTTGGTTGATTATATTTTTAACATCACGAGGACCTAATTCGATTACATCATCCTGAATTAAACCTTCGTAACCTTGCATAATTCCAATAGAAGAAATATCGTAATATTTACAAGCTCTAACTACTGCTCTAATCGCAGCATTCATACCTGGTGCATCTCCTCCTGAAGTTAATACACCAATTTTTTTAATAGTAGTTTTTGTCACAGTTTTCCTTTTATTATTTCAAATATAATGATAAAGTTTTTACCTTTTATGAGGTATTTATTATTCATTATCATCATAAATTGGCTGTAGAATGCCGTCTGCAATATCTTTTTGGAGTATAACAATTATATAAAGATCTTCTCTTGTTCGATTAGGATCAAAGGTTTGTTTTAGATCAATATCATATGCACCACCAGCAGTGTTGTATAGGAATGCAGACACACCACCACGAAGTTCTTTGATGATATCGTAGGTAGTTTTATTAGTCTCTTTATGAATTAATTTGGTAAGAATTTGACCACGAGAAATACTCATATTTTTTAGTTGAGCCTCGAATTGATCTCCTAAAGTTTTTTGACGCTGTTTGATGAATTTTCTTTTGTCACGTCTACGATCCATTGTATTTACGGTATCCATAACTGCGTTATATTCCCTTACAGCAGTGCGTACATATGGCCATACATCTCTTACACGTTTGCGTAACCAGAAATAATATTTTTTCTCTAAATCTGATTTTAGTTGAACAGAGTAAAATTGTGAATCATGTAATTGTATAGTATCAGCGATTACTAAATTTCCATCAATAATCGTATCGTTTTTTATCTCTTTATTAGGAGAGACTCCCATATCTAACCCAAAAATTTGCGCATCAACAACATTAAATCCTATCAAAATTAGGAGTATATTGAAATAAACCTTCATACCTATTTAGCTTCAAAAATTGTTCCTAAAGTAGTATATTTGTTTGAAATATAAATAAACATGGCAATAAATAATTTATTCGATCAACAATCATTAGATTTTTTAACAAAATATTTAAACACAGCTTCACCAACTGGTTTTGAATCTGAAGGACAAAAAATTTGGATTGATTATATAAAACCTTATGTAGACGAAATTAGAACTGATAATTATGGTACTGCTTATGGAGTTATCAATCCTGATGCACCTTACAAAGTTGTAATCGAAGCACATGCAGATGAAATTTCTTGGTTTGTGAATTATATTTCTGAAGATGGTTTAATTTATGTTGTACGAAATGGTGGTTCAGATCATATGATTGCACCATCTAAAGTGGTAAATATCCATACTAAAAAAGGAATCGTAAAAGGAGTTTTTGGTTGGCCAGCAATTCATTTACGTCAAGGTGGAAAAGAAGAAGCACCAACTCAAGATAAAATTTGGATTGATTGTGGGTGTACCTCAAAAGATGAAGTTTTAGAATTAGGAATTCATGTTGGATGCGTAATTACTTATCCAGATGAATTTTTTACATTAAATGACCGTTATTTTGTTTGTCGTGCGATTGATAACAGAATGGGAGGATTTATGATTGCTGAAGTTGCTCGTAAATTATTCGAAAATAAAGATCAAATAGATTACGGTTTATATATCGTGAATGCAGTGCAAGAAGAAGTGGGTTTACGCGGTGCTGAAATGGTAACGCAAACAATAAAACCAGACGTTGCAATTATTACAGACGTTACGCATGATACAACGACTCCAATGATTACGAAATCTAAAGAAGGTGAACAGAAATGTGGTGATGGCCCAGTTGTTTACTATGCTCCAGCGGTACAAAATAACTTGAGAGAATTAATTATCGATGCGGCAGAAAATAATAATATTCCTTTCCAAAGAGCAGCTGCATCTCGTGTTACAGGAACAGATACAGACGCATTTGCTTATAGCAATGGTGGTGTTCCATCTGCATTAATTTCGTTGCCGTTACGTTACATGCATACAACAGTAGAAATGGTTCATCAATCTGATGTTAAGAATGTGATTGAATTGATTTATCAATCAGTTAAAGAGATTAAAAACGGACAAAGTTTTAAATATCACAATTACTAAAATATAATATATCTTAAAAGCTACCTATTAGGTAGCTTTTTTTATCAATTTTGATTATCAATTAATCAATAACTTAAATTAGTGCAACGATTGGCTAAAACATTATTTTGTATCTTTGAGAAAACAATCGACTATGGCAGATTATATCCGAATTCATCCAGAAAATCCTCAAGAAAAAGCTATCGATCAAGTAGTAAAAATATTACGAGATGGAGGTTTAATTATTTATCCATCTGATACCGTTTACGGTTTAGGATGTGATATTACAAATCAAAAAGCGATGGAAAAATTAGCCCGTTTAAAAGGTGTTAAGTTGGATAAAGCTCATTTTTCGATTATTTGTAACGATTTGAGTCATTTATCAAATTTTACTTTACCAATTGATAACGGAACGTTTAAAATTTTGAAACGTGCGTTACCTGGTCCATTCACTTTCGTAATGAATGCTTCTAAAAATTTACCATCAGCTTATAAAGGGAAAAAGACTGTAGGAATACGTGTTCCAGATCATTTAGTTCCTCGTATGATTGTAGAAAAATTAGGAAATCCAATCGCATCAACTTCGATTTACGATGAAGATGAAATTATTGAATATACTACTGATCCTGAATTAATTCACGAAAAATGGGATAATTTAGTGGATGCTATTGTTGATTCTGGTTACGGAGATAATATAGCTTCAACAGTTGTTGATATGACTGATGGAGTAGAGGTTATTCGTGAAGGAAAAGGAGATATTGAAGATTATTTATAAAATATAAAAACATTAAAATACGATATGAAGATTTTACTTTCACCTGCTAAAATGATGAGTTTAGAAACCAAAGCGAATTGGAAAGAGACAACTCCTCAATTTTTAGATCATTCACAAGAAATTATGAATGTTATGAAAGAAATGAATGCAACAGATTTAGAAAGTTTGATGAAAATTTCTAAAGACATTGCTGCAATGAATGTAGAACGTAATCTAGCTTGGAATATTAAACCTTCGTCAAAACAATCTCTTGCTGCAGCTTTGGCTTTTAAAGGTGAGGTTTATCGTGCATTGGATGCTGAAACGCTTTCGGAAGGTGCTCAGAATTATATGAGTAAAAATGTTTTTCTACTTTCTGGTTTATACGGAATGTTGCGTCCAACGGACAAAGTCATGTTATATCGTTTAGAAATGGGTTCTAAATTAGATGTTAATGGTTCTAAAAATCTTTATGGGTTTTGGAAAGACATTTTGACTCCTTTTTTCAATTCTAAACTTAGAAAAGACGAATTTATTTTAAATTTAGCAAGTAACGAATATGCTAAAGTTTTAGATAAAAAAGCGTTGAAAGTTCCTATGATTGAAGTTGAATTCCAAGATTATAAAGACGGGAAATTAAAGAAAATCATGATGTATTTTAAACATGCCCGTGGAGCAATGGCGCGTTATTGTGCTGAAAATAATGTACAAACGTTAGATGAGGTGAAGGCATTTAATGTAGATGGTTATCGTTTCGATGAGAATTTATCTAACGAAAATTTATTAATTTTTACACGTTAAAAACTCAATAATATAATTCAATAAAAAAGACTGCTTTACGGCAGTCTTTTCTTATTTTAGTTATCAAATTATGATTAGAGAGAATTTTCAATTACCATTTAAAATCAAGTTTTCAATTGGTCGAATTATTGATGAGTTAGAATCGTCAGAAGTTAATTTTGATGACTTCAAAACAATTGTAGATCATATAAAAACAATTGCTCCAGAGTTAATTGAAGGGGTAGAATCTATTCAAGAATTTGAATCAAAATTGAATATCATAGCGCCAATTATTGAAAGTATAATGCCTAAATATTTAATGAGAAACACATTGAAAGCTTTGAGTTTTCCGTTAATTGATAAATTTTACTTCCCAAGCGATGATTTAAAAGCGATTATTCAAGATCAAGGAACTACCTTTAAATTGTTTTTTAATGACTATACTGAAGAAAATTTTTATAAAATATGTTGTTGTTTTATACTTTCTAAATATTATAAAGTTAACATAGAATTAGATCATACAAATTTATTGGAAATCGATAATGGAAAAGGTTTTCTAACGTATTTGACTGTGTTGTATAGTTTTGAATATCTAGAAATTTTTCCACAAAATTCTACCTACGATTTATCAGAAGAACAAATTGATGTGTTGCTAAATAATTACGAAAATACCGAGTTGTGGTATAAATATTTTCCAATTAACTCCTGGGTAATTAAAGGAATTGTTTTAGCTACGATGTTTGATAATACTCCGCATATTGCACTTTCTAATCTAAAAACAAGACTTTTAACTTACAGAGAAACATCTGAGCAGATTAATCAAGATGTAATCAATTCTTTTAAATCAATATTCAGGTTATCTGATTTAGAAATTGGATTTTCTTCATTTAATTCGGAAGTCAATGCAATCATCGATTTTCAGATGCCGATCATGACTAAAAGTTTGGTTTTAAATGATTCGAAAATTTTATATATCGGCAATTTATTTTGTAATGCAAATTCTACTAATCATGATGATTATTTTGTGATTTCTAATGCAGAATCCTACTTAAAAAATAATCCCGATGATCTTTTAGCGAAAAATTTAATGGCCAATGGTTTTAATAGTATTATCATGTATCCTCTACGAAAAAATGGAGAATTTTTAGGGATTTTAGAAATCGTATCTTCAAAAGTAGGAGCTTTTAATCGTATCAATGCCAATCAAATTCGTGAGATACTTCCGTTGATAGAAGATTCACTTTTTAGATATTATAATGAATTTGATCATCAAGTAAATTCTTTTATCCAAACCGAATATACTTCATTGCATCCAAGTGTCGAATGGAAATTTAAGAAGCGAGCAAAAGAAGTTATTTTAAATCCAGATTCTTTTCAAAAGAATTTTAAAATTAAGTTTCAAGATGTGTATCCGATGTATGGAGAAATTGACGTTCGCGGTTCATCATTTCTACGCAACCAATGTATGAAGATTGATTATACGAATCAGCTAAATTTTTTAATTAAAATTTGTGATGAATTATTTCAACGATCAAAAGATTCAAAGTTTTTAGATTTTATTGTTCAACTTAAAGATTTTCTAAAGAGAATTGAACATGTCGATAAAATTTACTTTGAACGAGAAATTTTTGAATTTATTACAATGAAAATTCATGCTGAAATTCCGAAATATACCAAAGAAAATGACCAATCAATTATAGCTGAATATCTTGGGAAATTAGATCCAATTACGGGATTATATTATATAGAACGTAAGAAATTTGATCATTCTATTTTTAGGTTAAATGAAGTTTTATCATCTAAATTAGATACTTACCAAATTGAAGCACAATCTATTTTTCCACATTATTACGAACGTTTCAAAACAGATGGAATTGATTTTAATTTATATGTAGGGAAATCCATCGATTTGAAAAAAGATTTCTCGTATCAAGAGGTTAAAGCCATTCGATTTTGGCAATTACAAGCTATGATTGCGATGGAACAACAATACAATTTGTTAAGACCAAATTTAGAAATCGATTTGCAAGTTGCATCGTTAATTTTAGCTACAAATTTGAGTTTGGATATTGTTTTTAAAATGGACGAAAAGCGCTTTGATGTTGATGGATATAATAATGCGAAATACGAAATTATAAAGAAAAGAATCAATAAAGCGTTTATTAAAGATTCTAACGAACGAATTAATATTCCAGGAAAATTATGTGTGATTTATACAGATGATTATTTAAAAAATGAATATTCAATTTACATCAAAGAACTCATTAAAAAAGGATATTTAATTGATGAAATTGAATATTTGGAAGTTGGCGATATGCAAGGAATTGGCGGTTTATTGGCAATTCGTGTTCCAATAAATTATGATAATTTAATTGTGAAATTCGATTAATAATTCATAAATAAAGCAATTCCAAAAGCTAAAACAGAAAGTATTGTTCCGATCATAAAAATCGTATAAGTAATGCTTAATAAACGATACTTTCTTTCTAAAACTTTTCCTAAATAAAATAAATCTCTGGTCAAAGAATTGTATACATAATCACGATCTTTCATCAATTCATTCATTGCTTCTTCATAAGTATCAAGCGACATTTGGTAGAAGTTTCCAAAGAATAAAAGATTTACTTTTCTCTTCTTTAAATCGTCTGCTGTAAAATTTTCGTACGTAACATTAGGTTTCGTAGAAAGTATAGCAAAGATGATAGAAGTAACACTTGCAATTAATAAAACACAAGAAGGTATAATTAAATATTCATTTTTTGGCGCTGATAATTTAGGAATTAAGGTAGATAAAGCAATCGAAATAATAATTGCATTGACAGATAATAAAATATTTGCTTTAGAATCTGCAATATCACTTAATCTGGTGTGATTGTTCAATGTAACTCTGAAAAGTGTATCGACACCACGATCCATTTGTTGGATTTTGTCGTATTTCTTCTTTTTTAATTCGTATTTATTAATGGATTCACCAACCAATTCAATTTCGTTTATTTTACTTTGAATTGCAATCAAGTTAATATCCTTTTGATTTTGCCACAATTCTTTAGCTGCATCAGTATAATAACGATGTTGATTAATAAAAAAATCTCGATTTTCTTGGTGCCAATCATTATCTGAAAATTCTTTGTTATGAACTTTTTTAATTTCTATTCGTAACAATTCAGCGAATTTATTGTATTCAGAATGTCCTAAATGGAAAGAATCAGCATCTCTCATTATTGATTCAGAAATGTTTTGTGGTTCGTTGTTTAAATTGGTAACTAAGATTAAACTTTCAATTTCATTAATACTTTCTTCAGAAAATAAATTTTCAGTTAAATAACGTTTTGCAATCTCAACACTATATTTTTCGTGTTCATTGACAGAAACGGTATAACCTGTGTCGTGTAACCATGCAGCTATTATGATATTTTGTGTTTGTTTTTCGTCTAAATCATATTTATTTATCAAAGATTTTGCAGCTTCAACAACCATTGTCGTATGCATAAAATTATGATAAGTGTAATTAAAAGAAAGGTTATCTTTGAATAATTTAAAAACGTAATTTTCTACTTTTTGTAGCTGATTAATCATGGTACAAATTTTATTTTTAAAAGTATGAAAAATCTCCTAAGCCTAAATAATATAAATAAAAATACTCCTCTTTATCTCTTATTGGGATCTACTTTAATACTTGCTTCGTGTGCAACAAACAAAGTGCAGTTTGGTAAAAATTTGAAGGATAACCCGATTGAAAATGTAAAAGGAAAAAAAATACAATCTTTTTACTTAATTGGTGATGCGGGTAATTTAGATTTACCCGAAAATCAGAACAATTTTAATATATTAAAAAACGATTTAATTAAAGCAGATTCAGCTTCGTATTTAATTTTCTTAGGAGATAATATTTATCCTAATGGATTAAATCCAAATAAAGATTCTGAAGAAAATGTTTTAGGTCGTAAAAAGTTAGATGTACAATTAGAATTAGCTAAAAACTTTAAAGGTAAAACTCTGTTCGTACCAGGAAATCATGATTGGTACAGTGGTTTGGATGGATTAAAAGCCCAAGAAAAATATTTAAAAGATAATTTTAAACAAAAAAAATTATTCTTACCCAAAGATGGTTGCGGAATTGATAAGATCAAAGTCAACGATTCTATTGGTATTATCACTTTAGATTCTCAATGGTATTTAGAAGATTGGGATCAACATCCTGGAATCAATGAAAAGTGTGATATTAAAACTAAAGAAGCATTTTTTGATGAATTCGAGTCGCAACTTAATAAATTCCAAAATAGAACAACGCTTTTAGTAGTTCATCATCCATTGGTAACAAATGGTTCACATGGAGGTAAATATAGTTTTAAACAACAATTATTTCCTTTTGATAATAATGTGCCATTACCAGTTGTTGGTAGTTTCCTTAATTTGATTCGCGCCACATCAGGTTTAAGTCCACAAGATGTACAAAACTCTATTTATAGAAATTATGCTTCACGCATTAATACTTTGTTGCAAGACAGAGAAAATGTTGTCGTAGTATCAGGTCATGATCATAATTTACAATATGTTCAGCAAAATAATTTAAGACAAATTATTAGCGGTTCAGCTTCTAAAGCACAGGCAGCAAAAGCAGTTGGTAAAAATGATTTTTCCTTAGGGAAAAAGGGTTATGCAATTTTAGATGCTTATGATAATGGAGCAACTCAGATACGTTTTTTTGAATTTAAAGAAAACGATTCTAAATTAATTTTATCAAAGAAAGTAAATCCAGAAAAGAAAGTTTATGTTGATCCAGGACATGAAAATTCTTTCGAAGGTATTACCAAAGCTTCAGTCTATACGAAAGACATGACGAAAAAAAATGACATCTATAAATTCTTTTTTGGTCGTCATTTTCGTAGTATTTATAGTAAAGAAATAGCTGTTGAATCTGCTAATCTTAATAATATTTATGGTGGTTTAACTCCAATCAGAATGGGAGGAGGACATCAAACAAATTCTTTGCGTTTAGCTGATAAAGAGAACAGAGAGTATAATATGCGTGCCGTTAAAAAAAGTGCAACAAGGTTTATACAATCTGTCGCTTTCAAAAATGAATATGTGGTAGATGAATTTGAAAATACATTTACTGAAAAGTTTTTGATGGATTTTTATACCACTACAAATCCATATTATCCATTGGTTATTCCTCCAATGCAAGAAAAACTAGGAATTTTACACGCACAACCCAAATTATATTATATCCCAAAACAAACTGCACTTAAAGAGTATAATGAACGTTTTGGGGATGAACTTTATATGATAGAGGAACGTCCGATGGTAGAACATCGAGATAAAAATCGTTTTGGATCTCCAAATGATATCATCAGTACGGATGATATGTTAGCGAACATACAAAAAAGTAAAAATATATATGTAGACAAAGATTCATATATGAAAGCTCGACTTTTTGATATGTTAATTGGCGATTGGGACAGACATTCAGATCAATGGCGTTGGGCAGAATTTCAAAAAGGTGAAGATCTTGTTTACTATCCAGTTCCTCGTGATAGAGATCAGGCATTTCCTCGTTACGACGGTTTATTTTTTAAAGCAATAATGGGAATTCCCCCTCTTAGACATATGCAAGATTTTAAGGATGATATAAAAAGTGTAAAATGGTTTAATCGTGAACCATATCCGCTTGATTTATCAATTTTAGAAGCATCTGATTTAGAAGCATGGAAGGTTCAAGCCAAATTTATTCAAGATAATTTAATCGAAGAAGTTATTAGAAAATCTTTCGAAAATCTTCCAAACGAAGTTAAGAATGAATATGACAATGAGGTAATTGAAAATATTATAGCTCGAAAAAATAAATTACAAGATTTCGCCGAGCAATATCACAAAGTCTTATCAAAAATTGTTATTTTAAAAGGAACAAATGAGAAAGATGAAGTTATTGTAACTCGCTTACCAAAGGGTAAAACGCAAGTGAAAATATTTTCTGGTGATGATAAAAAATTGATATTAGATCATGTTTTTGATAAACAATTAACGAAGGAGATTCGAATTTATGGTTTAAATGATACCGATAAATTTATTGTAGAAGGTAAGCCAACGAATCCGATTAAAGTTCGTTTAATTGGCGGAATTGATGATGATATTTATGAAGTTAAAAAGTATAGAAACGTTAATGTTTACGATTATAAAAATGGAAATTCGACTGAAGCTTCCTCTTTTTTAACTCAAAAGAAATTAGTGAACGATTACGAGATAAATACCTATGATTATAAAATGCCAATGTATAATGTTTTTACAATGTTGCCTAATATTGGATACAATCCTGATGATGGATTAAAAATAGGTTTATCACCGACTTATACATTCAATGGTTTTGATCGTAAACCATTTTCATCTCGTCATACTTTAAAGTTAAATTACTTTTTTGCAACAGAAGGTATAGAGGCAAATTATAAAGGAACATTTATTAAAGCATTTGGAAAATGGAATTTAGACATTAATGGTCGATACACTTCGCCAGCGTTCAGTACTAATTTCTTCGGTTTAGGTAACAATACTCCTAATCATCAGAAACAATTAGGTATGAATTATAACCGAGTTCGTCAACAGAGTTACGAATTAGGACCATCTTTATATAAAATCTTCAGAAATGAAGGCCGAATGGATTTATTCGCGAATTATAAATTTATAAAAGTAGAAGATAATCATGATCGTATCGTGGCTGTTTCTCCAGATGTTAGTAATGAGGTTTTTAGAGGACAAAATTTTACTGAAATCGGTGCAAATTATTTATTCAGAAATTACGATAACGAATCTTTACCAACTTTAGGTATGACATTTTTGGCTCATGCAAAATGGGTTACAAATAACGAAAAGTTAGAAAATAATTTTATTTTTTCTGAAGTTAATCTTGGATTTACACATAAACTTTCTGCAAATGGTAGATTGACAGTTGCTTCCATGTTAAAAGGTAAAGCTATTTTTGGTAATGGATATGAATTTTATCAGGGTGCAATCTTAGGAGGCGATCAAGATTTACGTGGTTACCGTAATGGTAGATTTGTAGGAGATAGAACACTTTTACATACTTCTGATATCCGAATGGATTTACTTAAAATCAAAGCAGGTGTGCCTATGAGATTAGGTTTATATGCTGGTTTTGACTACGGTAGAGCTTGGTATGATGAGGAAGTAAACAATAAATGGCACTCTTCATATGGAAGTGGAATTTGGTTAAACGGAGCTCAAATGATTACGGCTCGTGTTTCATATTTTAAAGGATCTGACCCAGGTCGAATTGTATTTGGTTTAAATTTTGGTTTTTAGCTAAAAAAGTGTTAAAATTGTTAATAATAAATAAACGTATTGTTCGTTTATTTATCACACTAATAATTAACACACTAATATGATAAAATTACTCTACTTTAGGGTGGTGCTTATACTTCTTACTTGTATAAGCACTATTCCTGTATTTAGTCAAGACACGGGGAACCCTTTCTCTATCAGTGTCTGTTCTGCAGAAGAAATTACCGGTATTGTGATTCAGCCTGTACCAGGTATTAATGTACGATCTACATGTTCTACAGGATATACGGATAGAATACAATTTCGTGTCGTGAAAATTAGAAGGGCAGGTACTTTCACCTTTCAAATTACTCCAGAAGATCCAGGTGTAGATTATGATTTCTTATCTTGGAAATTATCTCCAGGACATGCTAATTATAATGATTTTAACGTAGAAAACGTTGAGACAATTCCACTTGCTACTTATAATCGTCTACCTCCAGCAGATAGAGGAAATAGAAATACAGCTGGCCAAGGTAGAACAGTAGGTCTTAGACTTAATGCACCAACATTATGCCGTGGAGTAGAAGGTGATGGATTAGAAAGACACTATGATACAGAGGTTGGAGACATCATTATCATAGGTATTGATAACTTTGGAAATGGTGATGGGTCAGGAATGGGATTTGGTGGTACATCTGAATTAGACTGTGCTGTTAAAGAGTACGAGTGTATTGATGAAGTAACAAATTTAGCTACTTTCGATTTAGATAGTTATGTTGATGAATTACGTACTCCTAATACGAATTACAATTATCATTTTTATGAAACTGAACAACACGCTAATACAAACTTACCTGAAAATAGATTAACTGAGCATATTTTACAATTACCTTATTCAGAGACAGGGAAAGATGTTTTCTTAACTTTTGAATTACCTAATGGAAATTTAGATATTGTTAAGTTGACGCTTATCGGGTTAAAACCATTAAGATTAGAGGAAGATATTATTTATGGATGTTTTGCTGGAGAAAATCCACAAACAGGTGTTGCTTTAGGAACATTTAATCTTGCGGAAGCTATTCCACAACAATTTTTAGATGATCAATTAGTAAGCATTAAATTCTATAGATCTTTAGCGCAAGCTGAAGCAAATGGAACTGCTGGGTTAATTGCAAGAAATCAGTGGGCAAATCATAATGGTATTAATGGTACATATTACGTTCGTCTAGAGTATGATTTAGGTGAAGGAAATTTAAAATGTACTAAAATTTTACCAGTTCGTTTAGAAATTGTTCGTGTTGAACTTTTACAAACAGAAAAAGATTTAGACGTATGTTATGGTGATATCATCAACTTAACTGAATACGAATCTTATTTTGCTGCGGAAGGTTCAAACTATGATTTTAAATATTATGTAGGAAATACATTAATTACAAATCCTTCTAGCTACGAAGTTATGGATTCAGGTAGAATTCGTGTCGTAGTAGGAAAAGGAAGTTGTACTTCAGAAGCATTTATAGATATCAATGTATTAGAGACTCCAATTGTTGAGTTTTACGACACTTTTACTGTTTGTGATTCTGATTTTAATGGAAGTTACGAGATTGATTTAGACGATATCAGAACTTACTTAGGAAATAACATCGGTGAGTATGATTTTACATTTTACTTATCTGAAGATGACGCGAACAACCAAACAAATCCAGTAGACGGAGGAATTGTTCAAGTGCCAATCGGTCAATCTTTATGGGTAAGAGCTAGTAACGATGGTAGATGTTTTAGTATTGGTGAAGTTCCAGTTCAAATGGGAGAAGCTATTACTTTTACAGAACCTACAGCTGCAATCGAAGAATGTATCAATCCAGAAGGAACTACATTTAATTTATCAAATGTATTGCCGCAGTTGGCTTTACCAACAGGTGTTACTGTAAAATATTTCCCAACGAGAGAAGATGCTATTGCATTAACTAATGAAATTACAAATCCAACAACTTGGACAACGACAGAAACATCAGGAACTTTATATCTTCATTTATCAGAAGAAGGTAAATGTGATGCTATTGTTCCATTCCAATTCATAGCAATTGATTTACCAACGATAGAAGTTGTTGAAGAAGTTGTATTCTGTGAGGGAGAAACATTCTCTTTAGATTTATCAGCTTATGCAAATTATACTTTCACAATTTCTGGAAATGTAGTTGAGGTTAGTGATAAGGTTTATCAATTTTCTGAAGCGGGAACTTACACAATTACAGTTACTACCGCTTCAGGTTGTACAAATATTTACAACTTCGTTGTAACAATTGTTCCAGTACCAACATTCACTCCATTTGATGCGATCCAAGTTTGTGATGATAATTTTGATGGTCAATATGAAATCAATTTATCACAAATCAGAACATTAGCTCAAGCTAACGTTGGTAATGCTTATACAATTAAATTATATGCAACAGAAGCTGACGCAAATGCGGATACGAATGAATTAACTGGAGATGTTTTCATAGTTACTACTTTACCATCAAAAGTTTGGATCAGAGCTAATTCACAAGGTGAATGTTTTGGAGTTTCTTCAATTGATGTAATCGCAGGACAAGAAGTTGCTTATACAGCTACTAACCAAGTTTTAGAAGTTTGTGAAGTAGAAGGTTCTACAACAGTTGAATTAAACTTAACTTCTATGGCTCCGTTATTTAACGTAGCGAATGGAGTTGTGATTAAATATTTCACTTCTTTAGAAGATGCACAAGCAAATACAAATGTAATTGCAAATCCAGCAGCATACACAACTGCTGAAACAGCAGGAATAATTTATGTTCGATTCGAACAAGAAGGATTCTGTGCAGCAATTACATCATTCAATTTTGTAGTAAATCCATTACCAGTGGTTGATGTTGTTCCATCAGTTACAATTTGTGAAGGTGAAGTTTATATTTTAGATTTATCTTCTTACACAAATTATACTTTTACAGTTTCTGGAAACGCAGTAGAAATTAGAAATAAAGTTTATCAATTATCTGAAACTGGAAATTATACAATTACAGTTACAACTGCATCTGGATGTGAAAGAGAGTATGTATTAGAATTAAATGTTACGACAAAACCAGTTTTCACAGCAATTAATTCTATTGAATTATGTGATGACAATTTTGATGGACAATTTGTTGCTGATTTAGTTCAATTAAGAGCTATTGCACAAGCAAATGTTGGTAACCAATTCGAGATTAAATTATATGCAACAGAAGCTGATGCAAATGCAGGTACAAATGAATTAACTGGAGATGAGTATATCTTTACAAATTTACCAGGTAAAATTTGGATTAGAGCAAATGCAATAGGTGAGTGTTTCACAATAACATCTGTAGATTACATTGCAAATGATGCAGTGGTATTTACACCAACATCACAAACATTAGAAGTATGTGAAGTTGAAGGTGGAACGGTGTTGAATTTAACGTCTATGGCATCATTCTTTAATGTTGCAAATGGTGTTACGATTAAATACTTCACTTCATTAGAAGATGCACAAGCGAATACAAATGCAATTGCAAACCCAGCGGCATTTACACCAGCTGATAATGCAGGAATTATTTATGTTCGTTTTGAGCAAAATGGATTCTGTCCAGCAATCACATCGTTCAATTATTTAATTAACGAGTTACCAGAAATTACAATCGATGCGGCTGTTGAAATCTGTGAAGGAGAAACTTATGTATTAGATTTATCTGCTTACACAGCCTATACAATCACAGTGACAGGAGGAACGGTAAATATTATTAGACCAAATGTTTTTGAATTATCATCAACAGCTACTTATACAATCAATGTTGTAACTGCTTCTGGATGTACTAAAGTGTACACAATTGATGTTACAGTTAATCCGCTTCCAGTATTTACAAATGTTAATACATACAATGTTTGTGATACAAATGTAGATGGTGATTACGAATTAGATTTAGTTGCATTATCTGGTGTAGTTTTAGAAAATTATTCAGGAATTACTTTAGGATTCTACGCGACTGAAGCTGATTTATTAGCAGGTAGAAATGAAATTACATCTGATGTATATTTAACACGTTTACCAGCTCAAATTTGGGTAAAAGCAACTACTGCTGCAGGATGTTTTGTTCACAAAGCAATTACGCTTGTAGAAGGAAATGCAATTAATATTGCACCAGCAAATAGACCATTAGAAATTTGTGAAGGTCCAAATGGAGTGAATGAATTTGATTTAACTTTAATTAGACCACAGTTTAATGTTCCAAGTGGATATATTTTATCTTACTTCCCAACATTAGCTGACTTACAAAATGGAACTAATGAAATCTTAAATCCAACGGTTTGGACTACATCTACAAGAAGAGGAACGATCTTCGTGAAATTTGAAGCAGCTGGATTATGTCCAGGATATTCAACTTTCGAATATGTTGTAAATGAAAATCCAGCGATTGAATTAGAAGACAAATACTACATCTGTGAAGACGAAGAATTTGTATTAGATTTATCTCGTTACTCTAATTATACAATTACTTTAACTGGTGAAAATGTGGTAAACTTAGGAAATAGAAAATTTAGATTATCTACATTCGGTATGTACACTGTAAACGTTACAAACGCTTCAGGATGTACAACAGAATATACTTTTGAATTAGCTAATTTCCCACCACCAGTTGTTTCTGAAATTATCGTTGCAGCTAATACAATTACTGTTAATGTAGTTCGTGATCCTAGCTATACTCCAGGATTATTACAATACTCTTTAGATGGTATCAATTACCAAACGTCTAACGTATTAGATATTCCACAAAGAGGTAGAAGCTATGACATCTACGTTAAAGTAGGAAATTGTGTTTACATGATTCAAACAGTAGAGGTAATTGATATTCCTACATTCTTCTCACCAAATAACGATGGTATGAATGATGTTTGGAGAATTAAACCGATCTTGTTAAGTCAAAATGTGGATGTAAAAATCTTCGATCGTTTTGGTAAAATTCTTTACGAACAAAACGATAACCAAGACATCAAATGGGATGGTAAAGTAAATGGTAAACCATTACCAACTACAGATTACTGGTTCACAATTGATATTGTTGGTGACGGAGTTGTACAAGCAATTAAATTTACAGGAAGCATAACTTTAAAAAATAAAGAATAAGCAATCCTAATATGAAAAAAGGTCGGTTTAAAAACCGACCTTTTTTATGCAAAATTGTAAATGAAAAAAACCTCATCCATTGGATGAGGTTTTTTTTATAGTTAGTTCTTCAGATTATTCTTCAGATAATTCTAACCAACGAAATTCTTTTTCTTCAATTTCGTCTACTATTTTTTGTAATTCTTCGCCAATAGTTGCAATCTTATCATAAGCTAAATTTGGATCAGAAAGTAAGTTTGTTAACTCTTCTTTTTTAGCTTCTAATACTGGTAAATCTTTATTGATTTGCTCCAATTCTCGTTGCTCTTTGTAAGATAATTTACGAGGTTTATTATCGCTAATTTTTGGTTTTTCAGTCACCTTTTCAGCAATGATAATTTCTTCTTCAATTTTCTTTTCTGTCGTCTCAGGCTTGTTTTTATTTTCGATATGGAATTCGGTGTAAGTTCCCATGTAGCGAGATATTTTACCTTCTCCTTCAAAAATCATTAATTCATCAACCACCTTATCCATAAAATAACGGTCGTGAGAAACCACTAATAAACAACCTTGGTATTCTTCTAAGAAACTTTCTAATACGGTTAAAGTAGGTAAGTCTAAATCATTTGTTGGCTCATCTAAAATCAAGAAATTAGGATTTTTATACAGAATTGCCAATAATTGTAAACGTTTCTTTTCGCCACCACTTAATTTAGAAATATAAGTATGTTGTGTTTCTGGCGAAAACAAGAACATCTCTAAAAATTGTTCAGCACGCATTTCTTTCCCATTAGAAAGTGGAAAGAAATCTGCAATATCTTTTACGAATTCTATTACACGAACATCATCTTTAAATTGAATTCCTTCTTGTTTAAAATGTCCAATATTTAACGTGTCACCACGTTCGATATTTCCTGAATCAGGAGTTTCAATTCCTTCTAACATTTTAAGAAATGTTGTTTTTCCAACTCCATTTTTTCCAACTAAACCAATTTTACCACCACGGGCAAAAATATAAGAGAAATTGTCTAAAATTTTCTTTTGTCCAAAAGCCTTTGAAACATTTTCCATCTCGATGATTTTCTGACCTAAACGAGTCATCACCATCTCTAATTTTACTTTTTGATCTACTATTTTATGCTTTGCAGCTTTTTCAGTATCATAAAAAGCATCAATTCTCGATTTAGATTTTGTTGTTCGTGCTTTTGGCTGACGACGCATCCACTCAATTTCCTTACGGTATAAGTTTTTTGCTTTATCTATAGATGCGTTTTGATTGTCGATACGTAACGCTTTATTGGTAATATAAGTTTCGTAATTTCCTGAATGTACGTACAATGTTTTGTCTTCCATTTCCAAGATTTTTGTACAAATAGCATCTAAGAAATATCGGTCGTGCGTTACTAAAATCAACGTTTTGTTTTCCTTATTCAAGAAATATTCTAACCATTCAACCATCTCAATATCTAAATGGTTGGTTGGCTCATCTAAGATTAAAAGTACATAACCTTTTTCAAAACTTAAATCAATTAAAAATTTAGCTAAAGAAATACGTTTACGTTGACCACCAGAAAGTTTACCAATGTTTTGATCTAAGAAATCAATTTTTAATTTGGATAAGATTTCTTTAATTACTGGTTCTACTTTCCAAGCATCTAAAACGTCCATTTTAGCCATTAAATCAATCAATTCTGGGTTAGATGGATCATTTTCCAACATCATATCGTATTGACGAACAACATCTAAAACTTCGTTTGAATGATTAAATATATATTCTTCAGCTTTTAAATTTGGATCGAAATCATCACTTTGATCTAACATTAATATTTTAACCCCTTTTCCTGGGCGAACTTCACCAGAATCAGGTGTTTCTAATCCTGCTAAGATTTTTAATAATGTCGATTTTCCACTTCCGTTTTTTGCAACGAATGCAATTTGGTCGCCTTCGTTAACGTGGAAGTTTACATCGTGAAATAAAGTTCGGATTCCGTATGATTTTGTTAGATTTTCAACTGTAAGAAAATTCATGATAATTGCTTAATATTTAATTCAAAGTAGTTTAATTCTTACTTTAAATGTTAGAATAGCCAAAGATAATACAAAGCAATTTGAAAAGTTGTTTTTAAATTAGTGAAATAAAAAATCCTGAAACTATTTATAATTTCAGGACTTCCAATTTTATAGGTCATAATGAATGACCGCATAGTTCAATGTTAATATTTTTTATCGATAATATCCATTGTATTTTCAATCGATTGCTTCATTATTTGTGCCAAATAATCTGAAGTTAAGGTTTCATAAGAATCTTCGATGTATTTTGTGCCAGCTATTGATTCTGAGAATTTTAAAATTTCGTGTTTAGAATTTAATATATAAATGTAAACATAAGTTTTAGCGACATATTGGTTATGATCTTCTTCGTTGTAATCAAAGCCATTTTTTACATTGATTAAAATTAAATCATCTTGTTCGAAATTATTTTTTAAATCTTTAAAATCGATAAGATTCTTTACATTTTGCTTGTTGATTGTTTCGTCAGGAAAATCAATATTTTTAAAATTATCAATTATGGTAAAAGTGTATTTGTTGTCGTCTAAAATTTTAATTGTGTTGGTTTTAACCACATCATATACATCAAAATTCTTTTTGAGGTTTTGAATTTTATGAATTAGATTTTTAGTTTTTTCAGAATGATCTTTTTGTAAAGATTCAGATTGAAAAAAAGTTAACGAATCGATTTGAATTATAACTCCAGGATTATTCACTGGAACATCTATGGCATATTCATACGACAATTCTGTGTCTGCATTTAATGACTTATTTTCAAGAGTAACTTCTTGTTTTTCTTTTTTACATCCATTAAATAATAAAGATGTAAAACCTATTATTATAAAAAATCTTAACATATACAACCAACTTACTGTATTAAAGTTAGTTAAAAAAATGTTTAAATTATAATTATAATTTTGAAATATTAAATTTATTTACTCCAATAAATTTTAATGAAGTATTTGATTGCACTATTATTTTTAGCATTTTTTTCTTGTAATACCACAGATAAAAAATTGAATGAAGCTCTACAAGGAACTTGGATAATGTTTGATAATCCAGACTATTATAAAGATAAGGAAATGGAAGAACCATTGCCAGAACCTTTGCCTCATTTTAGAAATCCAGTTTACAGTTTCGAAGGAGATTCTATTTATAATTCGAATTCGTATTTTTATTATGATGGTGAGAAAGATTCAATAGAATATTTTGGAGATTATTCTACGTTTGAAATTAAAAATTCAATTATTTATTATGAATATCCAAAGAATAATAAAATGGAGCCTATCTTGAAGATAAATAAGGTAACTAAAGACACGATTTTTTCTGAAGGATATTTATTAGTTCGCCAAAAAGTTAATACCAATCTTTTGGACTATGATGAGATTCGATTTTCTGAGACTAATTATAATGGAGCTACAGTTCGAGTGAAATTTTCATTAAAGAAGAACGGTTCAATTGAATATAAAAAATTTCGATACGATGATTTAATAAGAAATGAGAAAGCACAAGTAAATAAAGCTTATCTAAAATTAATTCTGCAAAAAGTTGATGCAATAGATTTTACATTACCAAAAAAAGTAAAAAATGAATTCATAATCTGTGGTAAATCAACTAATAAAATAGAATTTTATAAAAATAATAAACTGGTACACAAAGATGATTTGGATGATGAAATTTCTCCAACTTACTATGATTTAATTAATCGTTTATCTACAATTAATCATTATTTAGAAAATATAAAGCCTATCAAATAGGAAAACGCAACTCGATTGAGTTGTGTTTTTTTATTAATAATTTTCTTCATCATCGTCCATAGTTTTGGCAATTTTTTCAATATTTAAGCTTTTTGCCATCGCATCAAAAATTTCTTTGTAGGTACCATTCATTTTATAAACTTCATCATGCGTACCGTCTTCTACAACTTCGCCTTGTTTCATCACATACGTATAATCGGCATCAATAATTTGGGAAATACTGTGAGAAATAATAATAACTGTACGACCTTTTTTAATTGCATCTAAACTATTTTTTATCTGTTCCGTTGCAATTGCATCCAAACTCGCAGTAGGTTCATCTAAAAAGATAATTGGTGGATTTTTCAGGAACATTCTTGCGATTGCAATACGTTGTTGTTGACCACCCGAAAGCAATAATGCTTTGGATTGATAACCTTCTGGAAGTAATAAAATCTGATCATGTATATACGCTTTTCTTGCTGCATCAATAATTTCTTCTTCAGTTGCATCAATATTTCCGTAGCGTATATTTTCTTCAATACTACCGTTGAAAATATGATTTTTTTGTAGAACTAAACCAATATTTTCTCTTAAATATTTTGTGTCATATTCTTCAATATCGACTCCATCTAAATAAATTTTACCTTTGTTTGGAACATAAAATTTATCTAATAAATTGATCACAGTACTTTTTCCAGCGCCCGATAATCCTACCAATGCAGTAATTTTATTAGGCTGAATAGTCATATTAATATTTTTTAAGGCGTGTAATCCGTTGGGATAATAAAAATCTACATTTTCAATTTTAAATTCACCTTTTAATTCTGTTGGAATATATTTTCCTGATGTTTCAGTTTCTTCCTTAGCATTTATAATACTAAAAAAACTTTCAGAATAAATCATAGCGTCATTCATTTCATCATAAATTCGGTGTAATTGACGGATAGGAGCAGACACATTATTAAATAATAATATATGAAACATAATTGCACCAATTGTCATTTGATCATCTAAAACCAAATATGCTGTAAGAATGATGATAAGTACGACACCAATTTGTTCTATAAAGGTTTTGATTCCGTCATAAAAAAAACTTGTTTTACGAGTTTGTAATTGATTTTCGGTTAATTGATGCTGAATGTCTAATTGTTTTTTTGCTTCAATATTTTCACGATTGAACGATTTTATCACCGTTATAGAATCTATAATTCCGATAATTCCTTGCGATTTTTGTTCACGATAATTACGCAAATTTCTTCGCCAATCGCCTAATTTAACCGCTTGTCTTTGCGTAATCCAAAAATAAATTGGTATAATACAAAGTCCGACTAAACCAACGTAAACGTTAGCATTAAACATTAAAAATAAGGCAACGATAGAATTTGCAAAAAGTGGTAAAATATCGATAAAGAAATTCTGAACCAATCGAGTTAAACTTTCAATTCCACGATCAATTCTAGTTTGTAGTTTTCCAGATTGATTATCTTGATTCGTGTAAAAAGCCATACGATAAGTCAAGATTTTCTCGATAATGGCTTGTGCTAAATCCCTTGAAACATAAATGCGAAGTTTTTCTCCGAAATATTTTTGACCAAATGTGATAAAGAGATTTAAAATTTCTTTAACCAATAAAACGATTGAAATAAAGGTTAAAATTTTAAATCCGGCTTCTAATCCTTTTCCGGCTTCAACTAATTCGTTGACAGAATCTACCGTGTATTGTAAGATTAAAGCGTTTACCTGCGCAGCAAATGAACCTATAAGTGTTAAGGTTAAAGTGGCTATTACAAGTCTTTTATAGGGCCAAACGTATGGTTTTAGATTTTTAAATAATTCAGCTAAATTCATAAAGTAAAGTCTGTTATGTAATTTAGCGAAAAATTTTTACCAATTCATTTTTTGAGAAACTTTTCTTAAATCAAATACAATTTCTTCTATCAATTCTAAAATTTCCATAATTAAATCTGGTTCTCTACCTTCAATTTCGTGGTATAAAATTGGCATTTGAAAATCATTTAATAAATCATTTGGATGATATGAAGTTTTATGTTCACCAAAAATCACAATGACTGCAAGTAAATCATTTAAAATTTTAATCATTAAATCAATATGTTCTGTTTTAACGTGTAAATTTTTCTTACGCTGCATTAATTCCAATAAACCTAATGTGTAAGAAACAAAGGAATGATTAAAAATGGTAAATCGGTTTAATTCTTTCGCATTAATGTTCGATTTTTTTGGTTCAGAAATTACACGCTGAAATATGGATGTAACGTTTGCCATATTGACATAGACATTTTTTCGAGCTAATTTATAATCCGTCATATTCATATCACGACGAATAACATAAGAAAAAATTCGAAATAAAAATTCGTAATTAGAAATTAATGCTTTTTGAAAAGTTTGATGTATGTTTTTACTTTCCCACGAAGGAAATATCAGATAACTTGAAACAAAAGCCAAAGAGCCTCCAATCAACGTATCCATCAAACGTTCACCAATTATATCAAATGTATTATATTCGGTTAAAAAGCTAAACGAAATAAGAATATAAGCGGTAAGAAAGAGCGTTCCGATTACGTAAATATGTCGTAAATAAGTATATGCAAAAATCATCAAGATCAGCATAATAACGAATTTAATTTGAAGATTTGTAATAAAATAAACTACAAAAATCCCGATTAATCCTCCAAAAATAGTTCCTAAAAGTCGCTGATAATTTCGTTTTTTAGTTACACTAAAACCAGGTTTCATAATTACGAGAATCGTTAACAGAATCCAATAACTATGTTCTGAATTTGATACTAAAAATGTGGTTAAAAAACCAATTATCATGACAATACTTAAGCGCAAAGCATGTCTAAAAATTGAGGATTTAAAATTTAAATGATCTCTTAATTTTTTTAGTGTATATTCCTTCGGAGAGGTAAAATGCTCTAAATGTTCGTAAGGATTCTTTTTAATTTCTTTTACATTTTTTTCATGAAAAAAACGATGAATGAAACCAATTTTCTGAACAATATGCTTTAAGTTTAAATAAACGTTGTTTAAAACAATTTTATCCTCATCATCATATAAATCAATTTGTTCTTTTAATTTAAAAAGTTCTTTTTCAAAATCAAATTTCGATTTAGGAATTCTTGATGTATTGATGTGAAAAGCTATAGATTTTAATTCCAAAGAAGTTTTGTTACAAATACGATTTATTTGCCTATAAACTTCATCTTGTCCGAACTTTTCGTGCATTTTTTCATACTCGAAATGTGTTGCATTAAAACTCTCGAAAATATCATTTAAATCCGAAAAAGTAAATACTAAAGATCGACCAATTACCGTAGTATCTTTTACTAATTTTTTATTGTTGTAAACTAATTCTCGAACTAAATCTTGTTTCTCATTAATCAAGATTTGTTCTTCTAAAAGTTCTTGTGTAGTTTTCTCAAAATCTAATGTTGTTTCATAGTATTTTCCTTTAATTCGATTATACTCAGCTACATGATTCATACAATCTGCTAAAGCTTGTTGAGCCATTTTATAGGGTCTGAACTGAGAAATTGACAAACTAATAAACAAATACCATAATCCACCAGCCAAAATCATTAATGAATTTTCTATCGGTGAAAAATTTCCGCCAGCAGTAGAATTAGAAAGTGACATGACATAGCAAAGCATCACCGACATTCCTAAATTTGTCGCACGTTGACCATATACGGTTAGCATCGACATAGAGAATGTGATAATTGGTAAAATACCAAAAATAAGCCAAGTGATATCAGATAAAGTTTTAGTAGCGAATGATATAATAAATGTGCAAATGATAGAAAGAATCATGAAGTTTCGTCTATCTTTCATGATGCCTGGAATATCACAAATATGTGTCAAAATTACTCCTAAAGAGATGTTGACTCCAATATCTATTCTTCCAAAAAAACCTAAAATTAAAGGAGGTAAAATAATAGAAAATGCAGTTTTCAGACCGTCTGAAAACATTTCACTATTTATAAAATTCTCTATTTTAATTTTGTATTGCAATGGTATTGACTTATGATTGTTAACTACAAAAATAATTAGATTTTAAATTAGAACTTTAGATTTTTGTAGTTTTTAAGATATGAATTCCTTCAATACTTTGTGTAAAAATTAATGTAATATTTCCGCCGTCGTTAATTTTAAATTTTTTCTTAATAACGTCTATAGAATCTGGATAATTTTTAACTAAAAGATTCGCTTTTGATTTGGTAATTTCTTTCTTTGGATTTTTGATAATTTCTTGAATTTCAAAAATACGACCTGGGAAATTTTCAATCAATTCATCCGAAGTATATAAATGTGTGTTTTGATGCAGTTTTAAAACATCAAATTTTGAACAAATATTCTTAAAAGCTCCAGCTTTTAAAATGGAAACATTTGGCTCGTAAATATATTTTTTTAATCCTCCGAAGGAAGCGTACGATATAGCTTCATCTTCAAAATTGTATGAAAATTCATCTTGATTAGATTCTAAATTAACACATACAATTTTTGGGTTAGATGTAACTAAATCTTTTTCTAATAAAATCAAGAAATCTTTCACTTCATTTTTAAGCGCAACAATATGAATTTCTTTAATAGAAGGAATTTGCTGTATGGTTAAAGATAAATCCAATAAAGGAGAAAGTTTGACCATAATTTGATTACTTTTCTCGAAGAAAATAGGAATATATTCTAAGATATTTGGTTCTAAATCTTCTAAAATAAATTTTCGGCCCGAATCATTTCTACGCGCTGGATCTAAATAAATTACATCAAATTTCTCATTTGGATTTTGTTCAAAATAATCTTCGAAAGTTCCATTATAACATTTGATATTTCGGTTTAAAACAGAAACGTTATGAGATACGATTTGACTTAAATCTGAATTTTTTTCAATGTGAATTACATTTTCAAATGAATTTGAAAAAGCAATAGAATCTATTCCTAAACCTGCAGTTAAATCAATTAATTTTTTACCGCTAACCAACGAAGCTTTATAATTAGCAGTTGCTTCCGAACTAGCTTGTTCCAAATTTACAGAAGGAGGAAAGTAGATTCCTTTCGTTTGATAAAAGGTAGGAAATTTATGTTTTGCTACTTGTAGTCCTTTTAGTTGTTGCGCAACTTCAGCAGAAGTAACCTCATCAAAAGGCGATTTTTTTAAACCAATCGATCGTATATCTTCTTTTTCTATTAAAAGTAAAAACTCCTGAAATTCAGGAGTTAATATAGTATTGTTAATCATTAAAATCGCCTTTAAATCAGATTTTATTATGAATTTTTTTCAATTTTTTCAGCTAAACGACTTGGTACAATTGGTACAAATAAGGCTGGTTTTACAATTTTTGCCTTCTTATTAACTTCTAACTTTTCTTCAGGATTTTTGTATTTGTTCACCCCGATTAAGTTAATTTCGTTTGCATCAAATTCTTTTTGTTCTTTCTTGGCACTAGAATAAATGAAATCTTGAATTGTTTCATTTTCTAAAGCTTTTGTAAATCCTCCAACGTTTTGAATTGTTTTGAATAATTCTAACGCGTTTTCGGCCATTTGATTTGTTAAATTTTCTATATAATAAGAACCCGCAACAGGATCTGTAAATTGATCTAAGTTCGACTCTTTTTGTAATAATAGTTGTTGTTTAGCAGCTAATTCCAAACCAAAATCTGTTGTTTCGTATAAAGCATCATACGATTGGATGTTGATAACATCACTTCCTCCTAAAATAGCCGCATTTGCTTCTACAGTTGAACGAATTACATTATTGTAAAGATCTAATTTTGATTTATTTCTAGTTGAATTAGTTGTATAAATAACCGCTTCACTTTCAGTATTATACTGGTCTAAAATTAATTTCCAAAGGAAACGAAAGGCACGAAGTTTAGCAATTTCGAAGAAATAATTACTTCCAACAGCAAAACGAAAATACATTTTGTCAGCAATTTCAGAACCGAAAGTTTCTAAATATTCTACGGCATGAGACAACGTGATTGCTAATTGTTGCACATGAGTCGCACCAGTATTTTGGTAAACTTCACCTTGTATTGCAATCGCTTTAGTAAAATGTGGATTTGCAATCGCTTTTTTAACTAATTCGAAAGCTTCTTCCTTTGTGTCAGTTTGCCAAAGTCCATTTTGAGCGTAATATCCAAAAATATCTAGGTTTAAATATTTTAAGTTTTTTAGATCGTCTAAACCATCAATCGCGTTTGTTTCATCTAAATTGATAAATAAATCTAAATAATTAGGAATATTTTTATTTGCTTTTAGTTGATTGTATTGAATTTCATAACCATATAAAAAAGTAAAATCTTGGTTTTCATTTTCTGTATAATTAGAAATGATTTTCCAATCTGAATTTTTACGTGGTAATGGTTGAATTTCTGAATAATTAATGTCAGTTTTCGTGTAAACTGGTTTTACATTAATTTGATCGTTAGTACCCCAAACCAAAGTTTCGTTATACTCTAATCCTTTTAATTCAACTTGTACTTTATTTTTCCATTCTTTTTCAGAAACGGCGTTAAAGTTATCAAATAAATTACTCATTTGTTGTGTTTTGTGGTTTTTTACGGACTTCTTGTTGAATGATAAAAATATCTTCGTTGTCTTTCTTTAAAAAGAATTTCTCACGAGCGATACGTTCAATTTCAGCAGGATTGTCTTGTAGAAGTTTTAATTTTGCATTTTCGTTTTTTAGATGTTGTTCAAAATATTTTTGATCCGCCTCTAATTCACGAATTTGCTTATCTAATTCCTTATGTGTAATTAATGAATTTTGATCGAAAAAAGCCATCCAAATAATAAAACATACACTCGCTATAACATATGGATTAATCACATATTTTAGCCATTTGATGTAAGATTTATATTTTTCAAATTTCTTTGAAGATGTAATTTTTTCGTCTAATTTTTTCATTTTTTAGATGTGTTCAGTTTTTCTTTAATTACTGATGATAAAATTTTAACCGCAACAGAATGTCCTTTTTTCATGTTAGGAATAATTATATCAGCGTAATTTTTAGATGGTTCAATAAATTGTTGATGCATTGGTTTTAATGTCTCTTGGTAACGCGTTAAAACCTCATCTAAATCACGTCCTCTTTCTTGGATATCACGACGAGCACGACGAATTAATCTTTCATCAGAATCTGCGTGTACAAAAATTGTAACGTCGAATAATTCACGTAATTCAGCATCTGTTAAAACTAAAATTCCTTCCACTATAATTACAGATTGCGGGTGTGTTAAAATAGTTTCTCCTGTACGTGTGTGTGTAATAAATGAATATACAGGTTGTTCGATTGTTTCTCCGTTTTTTAGCGCGCGAACATGTTGTTTTAATAAATCAAAATCAATAGATCTTGGGTGATCGAAGTTAATTTTAGCTCGCTCCTCTAAAGGCATATCGTGATTATCTCTGTAATAATTATCTTGAGAGATTACAATAACGCTTTCTGTATCTAAGTCGCGTAAAATATTATTAACTACTGTTGTTTTCCCTGAACCAGTTCCTCCTGCAATTCCTATAACTAACATTTTTGAACGTGTATTTTTGTTATTATTTTCCATTTTATTTACTGGCAAGATTTGATTTTAATAAATATCATCTAAAGATAAAAAAATATCAATTATGAAACCAATTAAATCAATTTTCTTACAGTCTTATTTGGAATGAAGTCAAAATTTTGACAATTTAAAATTCAGAGTTTTGAAAGATTTTACAGCGTGTTTGTAAATCTAAATATAGAATCGTTAGGTATAGGTTTTTACGACTGAATTTTAAATATTCGATTTTAAAATCAAACCGTCTGCAAAGGAAAAGAAAATTTAACGGATAAAAAATAGAATTTTATCATATATTTATATTATAAAACCACACAAAATAAAATTACTATGGATTTCTTTTCAGGAAGTACTTTATTATCCCTTTTTTTGGGAGTAGGATTGGCAGCCGCCTCGGGCTTTAGAGTTTTTCTACCTTTATTTATTTTAAGCCTTGCGACGAAGTTATTGGGGAATCATATTGAAATTGATCAAGATTTACAATGGGTTGGTAGCTGGCCAGCTTTAATTACTTTAGGTGTAGCAATGGTGATAGAAATTGGTGCTTATTACCTTCCGTTAATTGATAATATGTTAGATACAATTTCGGTGCCCTTAGCTGCTGTTGCCGGAACTTTTGCAGTTGGCGCAACATTAGCTGATATGAATGAAGTTGCAACTTGGGCATTAGCTATAATAGCTGGTGGAGGAACTGCTGCAGCAATTAGTACAACTACGGCAACTGCCAGAGCAATTAGTACAACAACAACTGGAGGTATAGGTAATTTCTTGGTAAATACTGGTGAAACAATTGGATCGTTATTTTTAAGTATTATAGCGATTGTAATTGCACCTTTGGCATTTATCATCGCTATAATACTAGTTATAACTGTTATCAGAGTTTGGAAACGTATTAAAAAACGATCTGAAGTGTTATTAGAAAATCAAAATGCTTAAGCTTGTTTTGGACGCATTAATCCTTCTTGCGTAATACTACAAATCAGTTCACCAGAACGATTAAAAATAGAACCTTTATTGAATCCTCTTGTGTTAGATGCGCTTGGGGATTCTACATTTATAAGAATCCAATCTTTTAAGTCGGTATTTCTATGGAACCAAATAGAATGGTCTAAACTTGCAATTTGTGTATTACCTAAATGTGCTTTTGATGCATGTGGTAATAAAGAAGTTGATAAAACATTGTAATCTGAACAATAAGCTAATAAAACATGAATTGTCGGAATGGATAAATCCATATCAGCATCGTTGAATTTGATCCACGTATTACTTACAGGTTCATAATCAATTTTTTCAAAAGGATTTTGAATCACAGTAGGTTTAAATTCTAAAGGTCGTTCAGCTGCAATAAAATTATGAATTGCTTTGGGTAAAAGAGTTCCAAATTGATTCAGAATATCAGTCCAACTAACTAATTCTTCAGGAGTTTTAACTACAGGCATTTCTATTTGATGCTCGTATCCTTCTTGCTCAGTTTGGAAAGAACATGCCATCATAAAAATTGCTTCGCCTTCTTGTCTTGCGGTTACTGAACGTGTTGTGAAACTTCCACCATCACGTAGAATCGTCACTTCATACTCAATCGGAGTATCCAAATCTCCAGGTAATATAAAGTAAGAATGTAATGAGTGACAAAAACGATCATCAGGAACAGTTTGGTAAGCAGCGTACAAAGCTTGGCTTACAACTTGTCCACCAAATACATTTGGGCTACCCATGTATGCACTTCTTCCTTCAAATACATTTTCACTAATTTTTTTAAGTGTTATTAAGTTGATTAGTTCAGTAGTTGTATTCATTTATTAATATTTCAATTTATCTAATTCTTCTTTATTTTTTAGAAGAACTGCTTTGTATTCAGCTTTAATTTGACCTATTAATTCTTTCGTAGTAGGAATATCATGGATTCCAGAAACACCGTGTCCTGCTGACCAAATATTCTTCCATGCTTTTTGTCCATTATCATTTAATTTAGAAAAATCTTCTTCTTTAACTTCCGTCATATCCACACCGGCTAATACTAAACTTTTCGTTAAAAAATTTGCATTAACACCAGAAACATGCGGTGTATAGATAATATCTTCTAACGTAGAATCAACAATCATTTTTTTATAAGCATCATCTGCATTTCCTTCTTTTGTGGCTATAAAACGAGTTCCCATGTAAGCAAATTCAGCTCCCATTGCTAAAGCCGCAGCAACATCATTCCCAGTGTTTAAACAACCTGCTAAAATAATAGGTCCATTATATACAGATTTTATATCGGCTATTAATGCAAAAGGATTAGATGTACCTGCATGTCCACCTGCGCCGGCTGCAACTGCAATAATACCATCAACACCTGCTTCAGCTGCTTTTTCAGCATGTCGTTTTTTAATCACATCATGAAAAACTAATCCTCCATAAGCGTGCACCGCATTTACAATGTCTTTAACAGCACCTAATGATGTAATAATTAAAGGCACTTTATATTTTGCACATAATTCTAAATCAGGTTGAATACGAGGATTCGTGTGATTTACAATTATATTAACTCCAAAAGGAGCGGCTTTTTTACCAGTTTCTACTTCGAATTTATTCAATTCTGTAGTAATCTCTATCAACATGTTTTCAAAATCCTCGGATGTTCTTCCGTTTAACGATGGAAAAGTTCCGCAGATTCCATTTTTACAAGCTTCGATTACAAGTTCTGTTCTAGAAACTAAAAACATAGGAGAAGAAATTACTGGAATTTCTAGACTTTGTTTAAACTCATTAATAGTCATAATGAAATGTTTTTTGTGGTTATTTGACTTGCAATTTAAAAAAAACTAGGAATATTATGCATGAATAATTAATTTATTCAGAAAAGTATAATCCCTTAAATTATCTTTGTATAAATTTAATACGTGACTCTTAAAGAACATTTACAACGCAATATAAAATTAGCTTTTCCTGTGATGATAACGCAGGCAGGGCAGATTTCGGTTAATATTATCGATACTATTATGGTCGGAGGATTGGGTGGTAAATTTGATAATGTTAAGGATGAGAGTATTAGTAAAGTTGCTTTAGCGGCTACGTCTTTAGGAAATTCATTATTTTTTGCTGTTTTAGTATTTGCTTTCGGATTTAGTTTTGCACTTTCTCCTTTGATTGCTGCTGAAGATTCGAAAGGTGACAAAAAAAATGCAGCAAATTATTTTACTCATAGTTTGATTATGAATGTGACTCTTGCATTTTTGTTATTCCTATTAATAACATTTGCTCAGCCACTTTTACACTTTATGAAACAACCAACTGATGTAATTGAGGCCTGTATTCCTTATCTAAATATTATGACTTTCTCAATGATTCCATTGATGATTTTTCAATCATTTAGACAATTATCAGAAGGTTTATCTCTCACAATTCCAGTTACAATCGCTACTATTTTAGGAAATGTAGTTAACATACTTTTAAATTATGGTTGGATTTATGGTAATTTGGGGTTCCCTCGTTTAGAAGTTGAAGGTGCAGCGTGGGGAACATTTGTTGCACGTGTTGTAATGATGATTTTCTTACTGGTTGTATTATTTAATTTCAAAAAAACTAGAGAAGTCTTAAAATTGGTTTCTTTTAAGAATATTCAAAAGAAATATTTCAGAAAAATATCCAATATTGGAATACCAACCGCATTAACCTCATTTTTTGAAATGAGTGCTTTTTCGTTAGCTGCTTTTATTTGTGGATATACATTTACAGATTCTATTGCGGATCAAGAGTTAGCAAAAGTTAATTTAGCTGCGCATCAAATTGCAATTAATTTAGCATCAACAACTTTTATGATGTGTACAGGTTTGGGTGTTGCTGCGACCGTTCGTATCGGAAATCAATTAGGTTTAAAAGACTATAAAACATTGCGAGAAGCCGGCTGGTCTTGTATTATTTTGGTGCTTGGATTTATGTTCGTTTGCGGTATCGCGTTTATTTTGTTACGTTATCAATTACCTACAATATATGTTGAAAATACTGAAGTAATCAACTTAGCGGCACAATTATTAATAATAGCCTCTTTGTTCCAATTATCAGATGGATTACAATTAGTAGTTTTAGGAGCATTAAGAGGAATGACAGATGTACGAATTCCTTCAATTTTAACCTTTGTAGCGTATTGGTTAATTGCAATTCCAATAGGTACAATTTTAGCAATAGTATTCGAGATGCGTGCTTTTGGAATGTGGATTGGTTTAGGATTAGGACTTACTGCATCAGCAATTATGTTGGTTTATCGTTTTCATCAACAAACAAAAAAATTAATATTAGAAAATTCATAAAATTATATACAATGGAATTACCACAGTTTTTAATCGCAGACAATTCAGATTTTCCAGATAAAATCTTTATTTTACATACAGAGTATCCTCGTTTTTTATTAGACGTTGAGACAGACGAAGTAGAATGGTTTGAAGATTTATCAGAGGAAGAAGAAGGAGAAGGCTTTGATACAGAAGTAGCTAATTTAATAGAGTTGGCTTTAGATTTTTATGATAAAGAAATGGCTGAATTAGAAGGAGATGAATAAAATCTTCTTAAAATAATCTTAGGATTTGCTATTGGTGTATTAAATACGTTATTTATTAGTACGAAGTATTGTTTTTTTTAAAAAATGTTTTATTTTGGCATTAACAAAAAAACGAGAAAATACCAATGGAAATTAAAAGACTTTTCGACTTCCCTTATTATCAGCTAGAGAAGGCACCTCGAGAGGATGCATTAGTTACAAAAGTGAACGGTGAGTGGGTTAAAACATCTACGGCATCGTACATTGCACAAGCTAATGCATTCAGTCGAGGGTTATTTAAACTAGGAATCAAACCTCAAGATAAAATTGCGATTGTAACTTCTAATAATCGCACAGAATGGAACATTGTTGATATAGGTGTACAACAAGTAGGAGCAATATCAGTTCCTATGTATCCCACACTTTCGCCTGAAGATTTTGAATATATTTTAAATAATTCTGAATCAAAGTTTTGTATCGTTTCTGATCAAGATCTTTTCAATCGCTTGTCATCAGTAAAAGATAAAGTTCAATCTTTGGTCGCTATTTATACATTTGATCAAGTAGAAGGAGCTGCAAATTGGAAAGAAATTTTGGATTTAGGACAAGATGATTCAACACAGCATGAAGTTGATAGTGTTAAAAATTTAATCAAACCTTCTGATGTCGTTACGTTAATTTATACTTCAGGAACAACAGGACGTCCAAAGGGTGTTATTTTAACGCACGAAAATATCGTAGAGAATACAAAACGTAGTTCTGAACGAGTTCCAGTTTTCCCAAATTTAGCGAGATCCCTATCTTTTTTACCAATTAATCACGTTTTCGAACGCATGGTTATTTATTTGTATCAATACATTGGAAACGGAATTTATTACGCTGAAAGTATTGAAAAATTAGGTGAAAATATGAAAGAGGTAAAACCACATGTAATGACAGTTGTGCCTCGTTTGGTTGAAAAAGTTTTCGATAAAATTTATACGACTGGTTCTACTGCAGGAGGATTAAAAACTAAGATCTTTATGTGGGCTTTAAGTCTTGTTGAAAATTATGATCCTTTTGCAAATCATGATGTATTTTTTAATATAAAACATTCGATAGCATCTAAAATTGTTTTCTCTAAATGGAGAGAAGGAGTAGGAGGTGAATTGGTTTGTATGGTATCTGGTTCTGCGCCATTAGCTCCAAGATTAAATCATTTATTCTGGGGAGCTGGTATTCCAATTTTAGAAGGTTATGGTTTAACTGAAACTTCGCCAGTTGTTTCTGTAAATAAAAATGAAAAAGGAATGTTTGGAATTGGAACCGTAGGAAAACCTTTACCAAATGTTGAAGTGAAAATTGCAGAAGATGGTGAAATTATGGTCAAAGGTCCTTCAATTTTTTCAGGTTATTATAAAGACGAAGAAAAAACAAAAGAAGCTTTTACCGAAGATGGATATTTTAAAACTGGAGATATTGGGGTTTTTGAAAATGGACTTTTAAAAATTACGGATAGAAAGAAAGAAATTTTCAAGACTTCTGGAGGAAAATATATTGCGCCTCAGGTGATTGAAAATAAATTTAAAGAATCTCGTTTTATAGAGCAGGTAATGGTGGTTGGTGATGGAGAAAAAATGCCATGTGCGATTATTAAACCAAACTTTGTAATTGCGAAAGATTTTTTATCTTCTAAAGGAATTAACGTCTCAATTTCGAATGAAGAACTGATAAAAGAACCTTTATTAATTAAGGAAATTCAATCAGAAATTGACACATTTAATTTAGGTTTCGGACACTGGGAACAAATTAAGAAATTTGAATTAGTTCCAGATGAATGGACTGTTGAAGAAGGTTTATTGACGCCTACACTTAAATTAAAACGTAAATTTGTTTTAGCTAAATATCAAGATGTTTACAATCGATTATATGATAAAAAATAAAAAAAAGCCTGAAAATATTTTCAGGCTTTTTTGTTTTATTGTACAAAGATTACTTTCCTGTCCAACCCCAAGGTGCTTGTGGTTTTTCAACTTCTTTTGTTAAATCAAATTCAACTGTAAATTTGTTATCAGATCCAGCTCTTTGTAAATTGTATGTGTATTTATTTTCATCTAATGTAATCCACCAAACGTTTGTCGATGCATAAGGAATACGTTGATGAGTTTCTAAATCAGCAGGAAACATTTGAAATTTCTCAAATCCTGGATTTGGATTAGTTCCACCATATTGTGTTACTTTATCTTCAGAACCATCTTTATGTCTGTGGTCGTGTTTCAATTTAATTACATCATTTTCATACGTTAAAACCCATGTTCTTGAATGATCGTCTCCTACATGAAATGGAATTTTAATTTCATTTGGTTTACATGAAATCACGTGCATTTTTAATTCTTTACCTGCAAAATCATCATTTTTTACATAATCAGCTAATTTTCCTTCGTAAGCTTTCCCACAATGTTTTTGTAAGTTGTTCCAAAATACCTTTGATGGAATTTCTTTTTCTTGTGCATTAATTGTTGCAGCAGCTAATAACAGCCCTAAACCTAATTTTCTCATGTTCTAAAAATAGGAAAAATAAAATAAAAAAAGAGTCTGAAAAATCAGACTCTTTTTACAGAATAAATTATAAAAATTATTCGTTATTTCTTCCACCTCCAACTGCCATTAAGACAAAGTAAATTAATTGAGTTAATGAACTAATGGCAGCAACTAAATACGTACGAGCAGCCCATTTTAACGAGTCTTTTGCTCCATCATATTCGTTTGGTAATAACATATTATGTTTTTGGAACCAAGCCAATGCACGGTTCGAAGCGTCGTATTCAACAGGTAAAGTAACTAACGCGAAAACTGTAGTAACTGCAAATAAAGCAATACCAATCCATAATAAAGTAGCATTACCAGAACCAGCCATTACAGCGATTCCTAACATTAAAATCCATTGATTTAAATTCGAAGCAATGTTTACCATAGGAACCATTTTCGAACGAAATTGTAACATATTATATCCAACAGCATGTTGTACAGCATGTCCTACCTCGTGTGCAGCAACTGCAGCAGCGGCAGCGTTACGTTCGTGGTAAACAACTTCTGATAAATTTACAGTTTTATTTGCTGGATTATAATGGTCTGTTAACTGACCTGGAGTCGAAATTACTTGTACGTCAGTAATTCCATTATCTGCAAGCATTTTTTCGGCGATTTCTCGTCCACTCATTCCGTTTGCTAAAAACGTTTTAGAGTATTTTGCGAATTTTCTTTTTAATTGTGAAGATACACCCATGCTGATAAGCATGAACAATCCGATTAGAATGTAATATCCACCCATTTTATAATATATAATTAATTTGTAATAATACTTAATCAAAAATTATTCCAACTGGAATAGCTATACAAAAATATAGAAATCCGTTTTGTTTAGCATAACCTAAATTATAATTATATTGAAAATTTACATCAAATTTTTCAATATAATTTAGTTTTCAGATGGTTAATTTTAGGACTTTTGATTAAAATTATCACTTAAATTTAATTGATATTATTTTTATACCTTGGAAATGAATCTGGTTTTTTCAATACTATAATTTTGACAATTATTTGTGAATTCCGTTTAGAATAAAAAAAACTGATTTCCGTACATTTGTCAACTATGAAAATTCAGGTTAAAGAAATTCAAAATAAAAAAGATTTGGATGCTTTTGTGAAGTTTCCAATGCAACTATATAAAAATAATCCATATTATGTTCCTCCAATCATCAGCGATGAGAAAAAATCGATGAGTAAAGAGCATAATCCTGTGTTTAAAGAGGCTGAAGCTAAATTTTTTCTTGCTTATAAAGAAGATCAAATTGTAGGTAGAATTGCAGCAATTATAAATAGGAAGGAAGTAAAGGAGCAAGGGAAAAATAAGATGCGTTTTGGTTGGTTTGATACTATTGATGATATTGAAGTGACAAAAGCATTATTAGTTGAAGTTGAGAAAATTGGTCGTGAAAATAAGCTAGAATATGTGGAAGGTCCTGTTGGATTTTCTAATTTAGATAAAGCCGGTTTATTGACGATGGGATTTGATAAATTAGCTACAATGGTTGGTTTATACAATGAAGCATATTATGCAGAACATTTTAAGCAATTAAATTTTGAAACTGCGAATGAATGGATCGAGTTTGCTTTACCAGCTCCTCAAATTTTACCTGAAAAAGTGGTGAAGTTTAATAAAATTATTCAAGAGCGTTACAAATTAAAAGAGCTTAAATTTAAAAAGACGAAAGAACTTTTACAGTATGTTGATGAAATGTTTGATTTGTTAGATAAAACATATTCTTCTTTAGATACTTACGTTCCGATTGCCGATTATCAAATTAAACATTATAAGGAAAAATATATTCCGTTTATTAACCCAGATTACGTAAATATTATCGTTGACGAAGACGATAAAATGGTCGCTTTTGCAATTACGATGCCTTCTTATTCTAAAGCATTGCAGAAAGCGAACGGGAAATTATTTCCATTTGGTTGGTGGCATTTATTACAGGCTAACAGAAAAAATGATTCTGCCGCGTTTTATTTAATTGGTATCGATCCAAAATATCAAGGTAAAGGTGTTACAGCATTGATTTTTAAAGCAATGTATGAAACATTTAAACGAAACAATATTAAATATTTAGAAACTAATCCTGAATTAGTTGAAAATGAAAATATCCAAGTGCTTTGGAAAGCCTATGATCCAGTAAATCATAAAAGACGTAAAACATTTAAAAAAGCACTATAACTATGTTTGATATTAATCAACTTGAAAAATTATACCCTTCTTTTAGACAAGAAGGTTTTGATAGAAAATGGCTTAATTACGAAGCTCTAAATCAATATTTTGATAAAGTAAATTATGAAAAACTAGAAATTGGGAAATCTTTTTTAGGAAATTCAATTTATAAATTATCATTTGGTCGAGGTTCAAAGCGTATTTTGATTTGGTCTCAAATGCACGGAAATGAATCTTCTGGAACGCGAGCGATGTTTGATGTTTTAAATTTTTTACAAACCAATCATTCCTTAGCGAACAACATTTTGGATAATGTTTCTTTTGATTTTATCCCGATGTTAAATCCAGATGGTGCAAATATAAATATTCGTCGCAACGCTGTTGGAATAGATATAAATCGTGATTTTTTAGCTCAACAATCTACTGAAATTCATGTTTTGTTGAATCAGATTGAAATTGGTAATTACGATATATTGTTCAATTTACACGATCAACGTACAATTTTTAATGTTGGTGCTACCAAAGAGCCGGCAACTTTGTCCTTTTTAGCGCCATCATACAATCTTGAAGAAGATGTAAACGAGGTTCGACAAAAAACAATGGGTATAATTCAAGCGATGAACACTGAGTTGCAAAAAGTAATTCCAGGAAAAGTTGGGCGATATACATCCGAGTTCTATCCGATGTCTACGGGCGATAATTTCACTAAAATGGGTTATCCATGTGTTCTTTTCGAGGCTGGTCATTATCCAAATGATTATCAAAGAAATGAAGCACGAAAATATAATGCGTTAGCTATTTTAGCTGGTTTACATGCGATTGCTAATCAAACTGAATTTGATTTTGATCAATACGAATTTATTCCGCAAAATGGTCAAAAATTTTTAGATATTGTATTACGTAACGTCAAGGTTACCAACGGCGATAAAGTTTCAATTTTAGATCTTGGAATTTATTACGAAGATGTTTATGATCCAATTTTAAATGATGTTGTAGAAGTAGGATCGATTATCGAATTGGGAGATTTAAGAAAATTCTTTGGTCACATCGATATTGATGCAAAAGAAGCTGAATTTGTTAGCGAAACAAATCAATTTCCGCAACTTAATCAAAAAGCAACATTTCAGGTTGGAGAATATAAATTAGTTAACGGTCGAATTCTTCAATAAAAACAGTATATTTAGGACAAGAAATTACATAATGAAAAAAATATTTCAACTCGCTTTTGTCACCATTTTTGTTTTTACGCTTACAGCATGTCAACAACAAAAAGTATTAAATAGACAGATTAAAACAGAATCTGGTGAACGATTTTTAACTGGTGAATTTGATAGAGAAGCACTAAATCAAAAGCATTACGCATCTTGGTTTAATGAAGAATATAATACTTACGAAGTTGAGGAATCTAAGTTAAAAAATATTAAAAAATTAGATGTTAAATTTTTACGAATAGAAGTTTTTGTAGGAACTTGGTGTAGTGATTCTCAACGAGAATTACCTCGTTTTTATAAAATTTTAGAAAGTGTAAAATTCCCTATCGAAAGTCGATTAAAAGTTTATGGTGTTGATCATAAAAAGAAAAGTTTTTACGGCGAGGAAATTGGGAAAGATATTACGCATGTTCCTACAATTATCGTCTATAAAAATGGAAAAGAAATTGGTCGTATTGTAGAAGGTCCAGTTTCGGGTTATTTAGAAGAAGATTTTGAAAAAATTGTTAACGGAACACCTTTAACACCTAATTACGCTGAAGAGTGAAAAAAGTAGGATTATTTTCGATTATAGCTTTTGTACTTGGAATTATAATCACGTTTTTTGGAATCAAATCCTGTGAAAAAAAATCTTATACAGAAGATTCAAGAGTCATTGCATATCAAATCAATAAGATGAATAAAATGGTTGTTGCAGAACAATCGTTGTCAGAAATTTATACCCATACTTCGAAGAAATCGTTACCAGGATTAGAAAGTCTTTATTCTGCTGATAAAAAAGTTACAATGCTCGTCAATGGAAAGGTGCAAGCAAGTTATGATTTATCTAAAATGGAAGTAGAATTAGATTCTATAAACAAGAAAATAGTAATTAAATCTATTCCGCCGGTTGATCTTAAAGTTTATCCAGATGTTGATTTTTATGACATGGACCAAAGTGTTTTTAATAAGTTTGAAAAGAATGAATTAAACGAAATTAAAAAACGTGGAATTGCAAAAATGGAAGAAAAAATTGATCGAAATAAATTAAAATCTGAAGCTCATCAACAATTAATTCAGAATTTAACAGATATATATCAAATAGCTAAAATTTATGGTTGGGAAATTGAAGATAATACAATTTATGCCACAGAATTAAAACAGTTATTCTATTAAAATTTAATCCATCCTGCGGGGTGGATTTTTTATTTTTAAAAATTTAATAGAATCTTTTTTCTAATCAATTATTAAAGTTTTATTTTCGCTTAATATTAAAAATATTATGAATTGGCGTAGACTTTTACTACCTTTTTCTGGAATTTACTGGGGAATAACTTCTATCAGAAATGTCTTTTATAACTTAGGTTTGATGCGTACAACCACTTTTGATTTACCTATTATTAATGTAGGAAATTTATCAGTTGGTGGTACAGGAAAATCTCCTCACGTAATGTATCTGATTGATCTTTTAAAAGATGAAAAAATGACTTGTACGTTGAGTAGAGGTTACGGTCGCAAAACTTCAGGTTTTCGTATTGCGAATTACGATTCTAAAGTTTTTGATATTGGGGATGAACCAATGCAATTTTTTAGAAGATTCAAAAACAAAATTTTAATCTCAGTTTGTGAAAGTAGAGTTTTGGGCGTACAGAATTTAATGAAACATTATTATCCAGAAATTATTATTTTGGATGATGCTTTTCAGCACAGACAAATAAAAGCTGGATTCAATATACTTTTAACAGATTACAATCAACCCTATTTTGA
This sequence comes from Faecalibacter bovis, assembly GCF_017948305.1. Classification (NCBI taxonomy): domain Bacteria; kingdom Pseudomonadati; phylum Bacteroidota; class Flavobacteriia; order Flavobacteriales; family Weeksellaceae; genus Faecalibacter; species Faecalibacter bovis. The sequence continues at coordinate 2,777,857 of NZ_CP072842.1, read as the reverse complement.
AGATTTTTTATTGCCTGGTGGTGATTTAAGAGAGAGTGGGGCCGGAGCAAAACGTGCTGATATAATTATTGTTACAAAATGTCCAGATTCAATTCCGAACGAACGTTTCAAAGTTTTTCAAGAAAAAATTAAATTAAGAGGTAATCAACAATTGTTTTTTTCTCGTATTATTTATGATAACCAATTGATTGGGGCTACACATAATTTGGAACAAACTGAGTGGTTTAAAAAGAACGTTATTTTAGTAACAGGAATAGCGAATCCAACAAGTTTAGTAAATTTTGCAGAATCAAACTTTAAAGATGTATTGCATTTAAAGTATCCAGACCATCATAATTTTAAAGATGTAGAAATTGACTATATTCGCAAACGATTTGATGAAACAGAAGGAGAGAAAATAATTTTAACAACCGAGAAAGATTATATGAGGTTGCTGGAAGAAGGTTCGTTAAAAAATAATCTTTTCTATTTGCCAATTCGGATCGAATTAAACGATAAAGAGAAATTTAATCAAACTATTTTAGAGTATGTTAGAACGCATTAATGAAGCTGTAAAATACATCAACAATATTATTCCTACAACACCAGAATTCGTAATTGTTTTAGGTTCTGGATTAGGTAAATTAGAAGATGAGGTAGAAGATCCGATTGTAATCAATTACCAAGATATTCCTGGATTTCCACAAGTTACTGTAGAAGGACACAAAGGTCACTTAGTATTTGGAAAAATTTTAGGTAAAAATGTATTAATGATGGCTGGTCGTTTTCATTACTACGAAGGATACTCGATGCAGGAAGTTACTTTCCCAATGCGAGTTTTCAAAGGGTTAGGAATCGATAAAGTAATTTTATCAAATGCTTCGGGAGGTGTTAATCCAAGTTTCAAAGTAGGTGATGTGATGATTTTAAAAGATCACATTAACATGATGCCAGAACACCCATTACGTGGTAAAAATATGGACGAATTAGGACCTCGTTTCGTAGATATGTCACAAGCTTATGACAAAGAAATGTTAAATGCTGCGGTAGAATTCGCTGCTCAAAACGATATATTAGTTCATACAGGTGTTTATGTAGGTTTACAAGGACCAACTTTCGAAACACCTTCAGAGTATGGATTAGTTCGTTACATTGGTGGTGATGCTGTCGGAATGTCAACTGTACCAGAAGTAATCGTTGCTAAACACATGAGCATGCGTGTTTTCTGTGTTTCTGTTATTACAGATTTAGGTGGTCCAGAAATTGCTTTCCCAGTTTCTCACGAAGAAGTTTTAAACGCGGCAAACACTGCGATGCCAAATGTGATTAAAATTGTAAAAAGCGTTATTGAAACGTGTTAATCATAACAATAATTTAAAAGAATCGTCTTAGTTTACTAAGGCGATTTTTTTTTTGATTATTTTTAAGCTATGAAACATCATTTAAAATACGAACAATATATCAACGCTTCGATGGATGAGGTTTGGGCTTTTTTCTCAGACGCTAAAAACTTAACCGTTTTAACGCCAGATCATATGAAAATGAAAGTTAGAACCAATCTTCCGGACACAAAATTGTTTGAAGGTATGCGCATTGCTTATACTGTTTCTCCATTATTTGGAATACCAGTTTTTTGGGAAACTGAAATTGTTGAAGTTTCTAATCATTCACATTTTGTAGATATTCAACTCAAAGGACCTTTTAAATCTTGGAAACATACACATACTTTTTTACGTCAAGGTGATGGAGTTTTAATGGTGGATGAAATTGAATATGAGTTACCTTTCGGGGTTATTGGTAATTTATTTCATGAATCTCTTGTTCTAAAAAACTTAGAAGAACTATTCATTTATAGAAAAGATATTTGTCAGAAAATATTTTTAAAATAATGATTTATTTATTGATCTAAATCAAGATTTCGATCTGTACTACATTATATATTTGTTTTAAAATTTGAATAAAATGATGGAAGATCAAATATTATTTAGTCAATACAATTTAAAAGATATAACATTAGCAAACCGAATAGTAATGGCACCTATGACAAGATCTCGTTCGGATAACGATGAGAAGGTTGCAACTGAATTAACTGCGGAATACTACGCTCAAAGAGCAACTGCTGGTCTTATTATTTCTGAAGGTACATTCGTTAGTCCACAAGGAATAGGATATATTAATGTTCCTTCAATTTATACTCCACAACAAGTGGAAGCTTGGAAAATTGTTACAAATGCTGTTCACGAAAAAGGTGGTAAAATCTTTGCTCAAATTTGGCACGTTGGTGCAATTTCTCATCCTAATTTATTAAATGGTAAATTGCCAATGGCACCATCAGCTGTAAATCCTAATACACAAGCGTTTACAGGTAATGGTTTTGAAGATACTGTGACGCCAAAAGCGATGACTAAAGAAGACATTCAGCAAACCATTCAAGATTTCAAAAAAGCTGCTGAAAATGCTTTAGAAGCTGGTTTTGACGGAGTTGAATTACATGCAGCGAATGGTTATTTATTCCACCAATTTTTTAGTAAAACTACCAATTTACGTACAGACGAATACGGTGGATCAATAGAAAATAGAGCACGATTTTTATTTGAAACTTTAGATGCTTTAAAAGAAGTAATTTCTTATAATAAAGTAGGAGTTCGTCTTAACCCGACTTTGCATAAAGTTTTAGGTGCAACGATGGATGAAGAATCAATTCCAACATTTGAATATATTGTGAATAAATTAAACGATTATGATTTAGCTTATTTACATCTAACAGAACCATTTGCACCAATTGACGATTTGCCATTTGCGATTAAAGAGGTTGCGAAACATTTTAGACCATTATACAAAGGAACATTAATGATTAATAAATCATTTGATAAAGAAAAAGCCATTAAAGTACTAGAAGATGGTGATGCAGATTTAGTATCTTTCGGAGTTCCGTTTATTGCGAATCCTGATTTAGTTGAACGTTTCAAACAAAACGCTGAATTAAATGAAGCAGTTTCTTCAACTTTCTATACGCCAGGACCAAAAGGTTATACTGATTATCCTTTTTTAAATCAATAATTCTAAAATAAAAAACCCCTTAAGAATAAAATCTTGAGGGGTTTTATTTTTTAAAATATTGGCGATACTTTCATAAATCGTTTGTATTAGAATCTTCATGATTTATTAATATATCGCCAAAAAGTGTGTAATTATTGGGAAATTTCTTCTTTCGATTTTAAATTATCTTCTGTGTCTTCGTATTCGTAATGGGTTAGCACACCATTTTTGAATATTAAGTGCAAATACTCTTCATATAAAGACCCATTCAATGTTTCATTCCATTTTAAGATTTTACCTTGTGGAACTCTTATTGTACCAGAATACCAATTAGCAAAAACTTCATCTTGTAAAGGAAACAAATAATTCATATCAACTTCATCAAATCCTTCCAAATAACCTCTAAAATTAATTAGATATAATTCGTTATCTCTTAATTCCCACTTTCCGTAGTAGCCTCTCCAACACGTTGGCGACGGAGGTGTAAAATAGGGTGGGTTATTAAATGTGATAAAATATTGGTGTAAAGGTTGCTCATCTATAAAATGTTGTTCACCTTCCATCAGGAAGACTTCTCCAATTTGTGGCGTCATTTATCTTGTGGTTTAACCCAAATATATAAAAGCAACTACCTATTATTGAAATTTAAAAACTACTTTTTTGATGAATATTTAAAAATTGACTGCTTATAATAAAATCTTATTAAATTATTATGACTTAATTTAATAAAATAATAATTATATTATTTTATAATGATTCGTTCTCCTTGTTGTGGATAGATAAAATTTAGACCTAAATCATTCAATTCATTCAATTCTTTTTTGATGATTTTTTCGTTATCGCCTTTAGGTTTTATATGCGTCACAATTATATTTAAACCTTTCATTTGTTTCTTCCCAACATAAATGGCCAATTTATGCATTTCTTCCATAAATAATTTTGGGGTTAAATGACCAAATAATAAATGATCGGGTTGTGTGCTCGGAAAAGAAACTTCTAACATGATCGTTTTTAATTTTCCAGATTTAATCTCTGGTGCGATATCTTTCCAAACCTCTTCAAGATGATTCGTTTGTTCGATTCTATCCGCTCCGGTATCGCCAAAATAGATTAATGATTGTGTTTTAGTTGCAACTTTTATAGCAGCACTTTTCCAAGGATTAACATGACTTAGCTCGTAAATTTTAGCTTTCAAATTAGTTCCTTCAACTGAAAATGTATCTAGATGCTTATATTTTTGATAGTGATATTTATTAATGATAGGAGCTTCACCTTCACTACCAAAATTAGCCCAAGCAGCATTTGTAAAGTAATTTTGCTTTAAAACATCAATCATTTCAGCTGTTCCATAAATTGGTTTTTTACTGTCTTCTGGCGAATTAATAATCATTCCACCTAAATGATCCAAATGTCCATGCGAAATAAAATATCCTTTGATGTATTCTTTTAAAACGGTTGAAATATCTGTTGTAAACGTTTCTTTTTCAATTGCTTTTTTAATTCCAGAATAAATAGTTCCACCATCCATCGAAATGTATTGGTTTGTCTTGGTTTCAGCAACTAAATATGACGAAAGGTTGCTTTCATCTGATCCGCCATAAACTCCAAGTGGAACAATTTCTAATGATTGTCCATATCCGATAATGTGTCCAAAAAATAAAGCACCAATCAAATACTTTTTCATAATCTATATTTTCATCAAAAATACTTACTAATTAAGGATAACTGTACAATTTAATAGGTGTTATTAAACTTTTATTGATTATTTTGGTCTAATACTGAAATAAAACAACACATGATACAAAATCTACTTGCAAAAAAAAGTACAGTAATTTCTTATTCTCAAGAAATTATTCGCAGAAAAGCGATTGCTTTAGCAGCCATAACTTTATTATCCACACAAGTTGATGCACAGAAAAAACCTTTAGATCACACAGTTTATGATGAATGGCAATCAATTGGATATTCGATTTTATCAAATAACGGAAATTGGGTTGCTTACCAAGTGAAGACACAAGAAAGTGATAATACATTAGGAATTTTTGGAATTCCAACTCAAAAAAACTTTGAATTTCACCGCGGGGATCAAGTAAAATTTACTTCTGATTCTAATTTTGCCATTTTTAATATAAAGCCTTTTTATAAAGATTTGAAAGAAGTTCGAATCAAAAAGAAGAAAGAACATGAAATAGCAAAAGATTCGATCGGAATCATCAATTTATCTACTCAAAAGGTTGAAAAATTACCGAACCTAAAATCATTTAAAGTTCCTGAAAAAGGAGGTTCATTTGTTGCATATTTAACGCATAAAGAAGAGGCTAAAAAGGATACAACAAAAGGAAAAGATAAAAAACCAGCACCTAAAAAGGATGCAAAAAAAGATCAACCATTAGATTTGATTCTTAGAAATTTAGCGACTGGAAAAAAGGAAACTTTTAAAAACGTTGTAGATTATGATTTTAGTGAAAACGGAAAACAATTAATTTTTTCGACTAAACCAGAAAAGAAAGATTCTACAGATAAAACACAACACGGAGTTTACCTTGTAAATACAGCAAATTTTGCTAAACAATTATTAGTTGAGGGAATTGGCGAATATAAACAATTTTCTTTTGATGAAAATGCGACTCAAGTTTCGTTTTTTGGATCAAAAGAAGATGAAAAAGTTAAGACTAAAACATATCAACATTACTTTGCTAAATTGCCATTAACAGGAAAAATTGATTCTGTTAAAATTGATAATATGCCAACTAATTGGGTGCTTTCTGAACACAGAAAACCTAATTTTAGTAAAGATGGTAAAAAATTATTTTTAGGAATTGCTCCAAAACCAATTGAAAAGGATACAACTTTAATTGCAGAAGATCATGCTAAAGTAGACATTTGGCACTGGAATGAAGATCACATCCAACCAATGCAGTTAAAGAATCTTGATCGTGAGAAAAAACGTTCGTATTTGGTATCATTAGATACTACAAATCCTACAAAGATGGTTCAGTTAGCAGATGCATCAATGAACCAAGTAGAATTGGTAGCTAAGGGTAATGCAAATTTCGCAATTGGATCATCAGATAATCACTATCGAGTTTCATCGCAATGGGATGCTTCTGGACGTAAAGATTATTATATTGTAGATGTAAATACGGGTCATCGTATGCCAATTGTTAATGGTTTAGTTGGTCGTTTATCAGCTTCACCTTCAGGGAAATATATTGTGTATTACAACAGAGAAAATCATTTATGGTATTCATATAATCCAATTACAAAGGAAACAGAAGTTTTAAATCAAAAGTTAAAAGTTTCTTTTAAAGATGAGGAAAATGATATGCCAACGGAAGCGAGAGAATACGGTATTGTATATTTTACAAATAACGATGAAACAGTTTTAATTAAAGATCGTTATGATATTTGGGAATTTGATTTAACTGGCAAAAAGAAACCAAGAAATATAACTAATGGATATGGTCGTAAGAATGATATTACATTTGATATTAAAAAATTGAATGAAGATATTAAAACGTTAGATCGTAAGCAAGATGTTTATTTAACAGCTTTTAATAACAAAACAAAAGCTTCAGGAGTTTTTAAAGGAAACATCGAAAAAGCTAAAAATCCTGAATTAGTAAAAATGTCAAATATGTATGCGGCTCAGAATATGAAAAAAGCCAAAGATGCTGATGTTTTTATTTATTCGAAAGAAACGGTTAAAGATCCTGCTGATGTTTATGTTTCAAAAGATTTCATCAACGAAACGAAAATTACAGACATCAATCCACAACAAGCAGATTATATTTGGGAAACATCTGAATTGGTAGAATGGAAAACATATTCTGGGAAAAAGGCGACAGGAGTTTTATATAAACCTGAAAACTTTGATGAGAATAAAAAATATCCAATGATTGTTTATTTCTACGAAAAAGTTTCTGACGGATTAAATCGTTACCAAGAACCTGCACCAACACGTTCTCGTTTAAATCATTCATACTTTGTAAGTAACGGATATTTAGTATTTACGCCAGATATTTCTTACGAAGATGGTTATCCAGGTAAATCAGCCGAAGATTATATTAATTCGGGAGTTGAAGCTTTAAAGAAAAATAAATGGGTTGCTGGAGATAAAATCGGTATTCAAGGTCAAAGTTGGGGTGGTTATCAAGTAGCACATTTAATTACGCGCACTAATATGTATGCAGCAGCTTGGGCTGGGGCACCGGTTTGGAATATGACTTCTGCTTATGGTGGTATTCGTTGGCAAACAGGAATGTCGCGTCAGTTCCAGTACGAGCGTACGCAAAGTAGAATTGGTAAGAATTTATGGGAAGCAAAAGATTTATACATCGAAAATTCTCCTTTATTTTTCACACCAAATGTAAATACGCCAGTTGCAATCATGCATAATGATAATGATGGTGCTGTGCCTTGGTACCAAGGAATTGAAATGTTTATGTCTTTACGTCGTTTAGGTAAACCTGCTTGGTTATTAAATTATAATAATGATGAACATAATTTGATGAATCGTGCAAATCGTAATGATATTCAAAAACGTCAACAACAATTTTTTGATCATTATTTAAAAGGCGCTCCTGCTCCAAAATGGATGACAACAGGTGTTCCTGCAACAATGAAAGGAATTGATTGGGGCTTTGATGTTGAAGAAACCAAAACTATAGATTAATATAAAAATAGCCCGCTGAAAGCGGGCTATTTTATTTATGTCTCTTTAAAATTATATAGAAATTATTCTTCTTCCGCACTGCTATTTTTCATCGCTGTTATAAGGTTGTAAGCACCTTTTGTAATATAAACTTTGCCTGAATTAGCTGGTGATTTAATCTCAATCATTTTATTTGCAGACGTACCAATTGTAACTGGAATTAATTTGAATTGATTTTTATTCTGACGTTCAAAAACGAAATCTTTACCTTCGTAATGTACAACCGCATCTTCTGGTAAAACATTTGCCTTTAAAGAAGTTATTTCTAATTCAACATTAAAATACATATTCGCAGTTAATTGGATTCCATTTGGATTCGTAATACGCGCAAATACATCTACAGTTCCATCTTCATTCACTTGATTTGAAATCGATGAAATTTGAGCCGTTAATTGTTGCTCTGGATTGGCATTCGTATAAGCTTTTAAATATTGACCAATTTGTACGCTGACTAAATCTTTCTCAAAAACTTTTACGTTTAATAAAGAGGTATTTGGATTAATGATTTCCAGCATTGCATCGGCTGGAGAAACATATTGACCCGAATTAGCAAATACCTCGCTTACCATTCCACTAATTGGCGCATATACGTTTATTGTTCTACGAATACTTGACAATGAAACAGATGAAGGATTGATGTTCATTAATTTTAATTTCTCTTCTAACGCACGTTTTTTAACTAACAAAGTTTGTTGCGTCGCTTTTGCTTGTTGCATCATTTTATCACTTGCAGCTTTTTCTGCATTCAAATCTTTTTGGCGTGTATAATCTGCACTAGCTTGCTCTAACAACGCTTTTGTCGTTAAATAATCCTCTTGCATTTGGATATATTGCGGATCTTCTAAAACTACAACCACTTGTCCTTTTTGCACATAATTTCCAGGAATCAACGCAATTCTTTTCACATATCCTCCGAATGGATTGGTAATTGAAACTGTGTATTGCGGTGTAACTTCTGTCTTCGCATTTAAACGGATTGTCGTCGGTAAATTCTGATTTTGTAAGGATGCTGTATCAATTAGAAAATTCTTTAATTGCGCATCCGTTAATTTTAAAATCGAAGTTTCTGTTGCAGCTTGTTCGATTTCTACCTTATTTTTTTCTTCTTTATTACAGCTCATCAAAGCAATTGATGAACAAAGTATTACGATATGTTTTTTCATTATTGTGCAGTAAAATAAGTCATTGCGGCATTTGCCTGATCACGTAAGTTTTTGGCTTCTAAAAATTTTGTTTTCACATCGATGATTTGATTATTCAAAATTACCCAATCCAAAAAGTTAATTTCTCCTTCTAATAATTGATGATTAATAGTTTTCTGTAAATCATGCGATGCTGGAATTTGCGTTTGTTCAAAATCAGAAACAATTTCATCATACGCATTGATTTGATTTCTTACCACATCTAAATCTTGTTGCATTTTTGCTTGTTGTAACGAATAATTTTGTTTCGCGATATTCACTTTAATTTTTGACGCTTCGATGGATGAATTAATCCCACGATTAAAAATTGGTAATCCTACTCCAATTTGGAAAGAATTGTAACGATTTTGATCTAAATCTGAGAAGCTTTGGTTGGAATATCCAACTGAAAAAGTTGGAATTTTCTTCGATTTTTCAACTTCAGTTTCTAATGTTGAAGTTTGAATCGTTTCTTCTGCTAATTTTAGAATAGGATGATGAGTTGAAATAGTATTCAAGTTCATATCATACCAATTAATATCCGATTGAATTGGATAAATTTTAGAAGTCGTATTCGCTAAATATTGAATTTTACGAGATGAATTTTCTAATTCCACATCAATTAATTTAATTTGATTTTGAATCGATTTTAATTGAATAATAGCAGTCGAAACTTCACTTCGGTTCGATTCTCCTTTCTTTAAACGTAAATTTGCTTTATCTAAAAATTGCTGATAAATTGATTCGTTTTCTTTCAATAATTCACGTTGAGATTCATAATTCTGCATCAACACATACACATTCGCCAAACGTTGTTTAACTTCAATTTTCGTTAATTTTTCATTCGTTTTTGAAACATTAATCATTTGTTCATTTAATGCTTTCTGACGTTTAAAAACCACAGGAAATTGAAAATTTTGAGCAACTGTAATTTTATTATCAAATTGATTCGAATTCACTTGACCAAATTCAGCAGAAATATCTAACGGATCTAACGAACGATTCGCAAAGACATTTTTTTCGTGATACAATGAATTTAATTCCGCTTGTTTAACTTCTAAATTATTCACTTCCGCTAATTTCACAACTTCTTCAAAAGACATTCTTTCTTGTGCGTGAGCAGTAGTTCCTAAAAATGCAAAAGCAATTATTAGAGCTGTAGAAATCGCTTTTTTGTTTCTACGTTTCTTTTTAAATTGAATATGTTCGAACATGACATATAAGATTGGTAAGACAAATAAGGTTAAAAATGTGGCTCCTAATAAACCACCAATTACAACTGTTGCTAATGGACGTTGAACTTCGGCTCCAGAACCATTACTTATCGCCATAGGTAAGAAACCTAACGAGGCAACTGCAGCAGTCATTAAAACAGGACGTAAACGAGTTCTTGTACCCATGACAACGATTCGAGTTGTATTTTTGATTCCGTGATCTCGTAAACGATTGTATTCAGAAATTAAAACGATTCCGTTTAAAACCGCAATTCCAAAAAGAGCGATAAATCCAACACCCGCACTGATACTAAAAGGCATATCACGCGCAGCTAAAAATAAAACTCCACCAATTGACGATAATGGAATAGCCGTATAGATTAATAAACTTTCTTTGATGGATTTGAAAGCAAAGTATAATAAAACGAAAATTAAAACTAAAGCTACTGGAACCGCGATTCCTAAACGAGCTTTCGCTTGATTTAAGTTTTCGAATGCACCGCCGTAGGTTGTGTAATAACCAGTTGGTAATTTAACTTTTGCATCTACTTTTTGTTGTACTTCTTTTACTACGCTTTCAATATCTCGACCTTTTACATTAAATCCAATCACGATTCGACGTTTCGCATCTTCGCGCTGAATTTGATTCGGCGTATTTTTATAATCTACTTTCGCTAATTGACTCAAAGGAATTTGTGTTCCAGATGGCATAGGAATTAATAAGTTTCGAATGTCTTCGATATTTGCTCGTTTATCTTGTGCTAATCGAACCACTAAATCAAAACGTTTTTCTCCTTCGAAAACTTGACCAGTTGATTGACCAGCAAAAGCCATATTCACGATTCGATTAGCTTCTCCGATAGACAATCCATATTGAGCAATTAGCGCACGATTAAATTCGATAACAACTTGCGGAATCCCATTTACAGGTTCGATGTATAAATTATCTGTTCCTTCAACCGAATTGATGATTTTACCAATTTTTTGCGCATTTTCGACTAATTTATCTAAATCTTCTCCGAAAATTTTAATTACCACATCTTGTTTTGCACCTGTCATTAACTCATTAAAACGCATTTGAACTGGGAATTGGAAACTCACTGATAAACCAGGAATTTCTTCCAATTCTTTTTGCATTTTTTCCGATAATTCAGGGAAAGTTGTTGCAGAAGTCCATTCTTTTTTTGGTTTCAGAACGATTATCATGTCTCCAGCATCCATTGGCATTGGCTCGGTCGGAATTTCACCACTACCAATTTTTGTTACCACCATTTCAACTTCAGGGAAACGTTCTTTCAGTATTTTGGCTGCTTTCGTTGTATATTCAATGGTTGTAGAAATATTACTTCCTGGTAAAATACGTGCTTCAACGGCAAAATCTCCTTCCTCTAAAGCTGGAATAAATTCTCCACCTAAACGTGACATAACAAAGACAGCAACAGCAAATAAGGAAATAACAATAGTTAAAATAATCGTTCTTATTTTTAAAGCTTTGATTAAATATTTTTGATGAAATACCTCAATTTTTGCCATTACGCGATCTGAAAGATTTGGTTTTTCTTTCTTTTTACGGCTTAATAAAATACTCGACATCATCGGTACATAAGTCAAGGATAAAATAAATGCACCAACTAATGCAAAAGCAACGGTTTGCGCCATTGGTTTGAACATTTTTCCTTCGATACCTTGTAAACTAAATATTGGTAAATAAACAATTAAGATAATAATCTGGCCAAAAACAGCAGAATTCACCATTTTCTTAGCGGATTCTCCAACCGTTTGATCCATCTCTTTTTGAGATAATTTATTTTTCAATCCAAACTTTTTACTATGAGCGAGTTGATGCATAACAGCTTCAACAATAATTACTGCACCATCTACAATTAATCCAAAGTCTAAAGCACCCATACTCATCAAATTTCCTCCAACTCCAAACAAGTTCATCATGATGATGGCAAATAGTAATGAAAGCGGAATAACAGTGGCTACTATAATTCCAGCTCTTGCATTTCCTAAGAAAATTACTAAGATGAAAACTACAATTAATGCACCTTCTAATAAGTTGGTTTGAACTGTTGAAATGGTATTATCTACCATTTTTTTACGGTCTAAAAAAGGTTCTATGACAATTCCTTCGGGTAAAGTTTTCTTAATTTCTTCGATTCTCTTCTGTACATTCTTAACAACTTCTTGCGCATTTGCACCTTTTAGCATCATTACGATTGCACCAGAAACTTCTCCTTTATCGTTATACGTCATTGCACCATATCGTGTTGCGAAACCTGTTTTAACTTCGGCTACATCACGCATTAAGATTGGTGTTCCACTTCCTGATTGTTTAACGACAATATTTTCAATATCCTTGATAGAACCAATTAATCCTTCGGAACGAATAAATAATGAAGTTGGACCTTTTTCGATATAAGCTCCACCTGTATTTTGATTATTCGCGCTTAACGCTTCGAAAACATCATTAATAGTTAAGTTAAACGCTTGTAATTGTTGTGGATTAATTCCGATTTCGAATTGTTTTAATTTTCCACCAAAACTACTGACATCAGCAACTCCAGGAACACCTAATAATTGACGACGAACGATCCAATCTTGAATGGTGCGTAATTCGGTTTCGTCGTATTGATCTTCATATCCATCAGCGGGACGAACTACATATTGATAAATTTCTCCCAAACCTGTTGAAATCGGTCCCATTTGTGGTTCGCCAATTCCTTCTGGAATTTCGCTTTTAACTTGAGCTAACCGTTCGCTTACTTGCTGTCGTGCCCAAAAAACATCCGTATCGTCATCGAAAACTATGGTAACTAAAGATAAACCGAAACGTGAAAAACTACGAATTTCTGAAATTCCAGCAATGTTCGAATTGGCTTGTTCGATAGGAAATGTAACCAAACGTTCGATATCTTCTGCTCCAAAAGAAGGAGCAACTGTAATAATTTGAACCTGATTTGAGGTAATATCAGGTTGTGCATCCATAGGTAATTTAGTCGCTTCGAAAATCCCAAAAATTAACAAAGCAAGCGTAAATAAACCTACGATGAATTTATTCTTGATTGAAAAATCAATGATTTTATTTAACATCGTAAAATTGTATAAATGAGAATATTAGCTAGATGAAAAAATTCAAATAGCATAATGCATTTACGTTCTAATAAGACAGTAAATGGAAAATTTATAAAATTTACGCTTGTTTTGGCGGTTGCCAGATAGAATTTAAGTAATGCGAATAGAGATTACTTTCATCATAAAAGACGAAAATAGTTTCTATTTTATTTTTATGAATGAAAGGAGGAGTAAAAGTGAAATTTGGAATTTCTGCCAAATCAATGTTTGCAATTTCAACATTCATAAATGGCAATTTTTGATCCGTAGCCCAATCTTCATCTACCTCATGTCCACCGTAATGGTGAATCAGAAAGTTTTTCATTTCATTAAAGAAATCTCCACCTTTATCATGTTCGATAAAATGTGTTATGAAAACAGGTAACTTATAAAACTGTGATAATTGTGTTGCAGTTGTTAAGTATAAAAATGTAAATATGTAGATAATCCATGTTTTCACTTCACAAAACTAACGATTATTAACATAAATACGCAAATCATTTTAATAATTTGGAAGAAACAGAAATTAAGTGTGAAGATTTAATGATAATATTTAATCTTGTAAGTTTTAAAATTTAAATAAATATAACAGCTTATTATTTAATACGGTCAGCATTAATTGAAACCACAAAAAAATATTTAGAAATAAAGACATAACTCAATAAAATGTAAAAGAAAAGAATATATTTGCCGTCGATTTTGGTTAGACAATTATTGTCTATGAAAAGGGAATCGTGTGTGAATCACGAGCTGTACCCGCAACTGTAAGCTATCAAACTTATTAATTATATCACCCACTGGAAGTCGATCTGGGAAGGGAATTAATAAGATGCAAGTCAGGAGACCTGCCATTATTCATCAACTTTTTATCATACGTTCTGCATCAGCTTTTCGTACGCTAAAGTTTCGGGAGTTAAACTTTAAATTATTATTATATGAAAAGAATTACATTGTTATTCTTATTTTTTTCCATTTGTAGCTTTGCTCAATTTACTACGAATGATGTAAAATTCTATGTGGGCGAAGGAGATCGAACGGCTTACTTCATTGCTGATTTCAAGGACGGAACTGATGATCGTTCATATGTCTGGGGAATAAGATTTGATCAAGATGAACCAATTAATGGTACAGAAATGTTACAGTTAATTGCTGATTATGAGCCAAACTTTACTTATGAACAATCAAGTGGATTTTTAGATCGAATTGCTTTTAATCACCATGATTCGTATGAACAAGAATATGACTATTGGAGTTTATGGTATTCGAGAGATGGACAAAATTGGAATATGGGAGGTTGGATGACATCTGATCTTATAGATGGTTATTGGTACGCGGCTACATATGGTTTTGGAATGAATGTTCCAGGTCCAGATGCTCCTGTAGCACCAATTCCAGCATATTCTTCACAATGGTTACAGCAAAATTATGTATCTTCTTGGATTGGTACTGGTACAAATAACAGTTTAGTTATTATCGATTTTGGAACTGATACGAATAATGTTGCTGATTCTTTTGTTGTTGGAATCAATTACAATGGAAATATTACAGTAGAACAAGCATTACAGTTAATTCAAGAGAACAATACGGATTTTACTTTTTCAATTACAAATGATCAAATTTCAGCTTTACAATTAGGTAATTATTCGCAAACAACTACACCTAATTTGTTTAAAGGTACAGATTTATCGAATTGGATTACTCAAGAAAATACATCAAGTTTTACATTAACCGATAACCAATGGTTAGGAATTAGTTTTGGTACAAGAAGACCATATATTCCGCAAGAAATGCAAAATTTAAATACGAACGATTTTACAACATCTACATTACAAGTTTATCCAAACCCAACATCAGATTATGTTATTGTAGATTCAAAGGAAACGATTAAAGAAATTAAAATTTATACAACAATAGGTACTTTAGTAAAAACGGCGAAGATATCTAAAATTCAATTAAATGATTTGCCTTCAGGAATTTACTATTTAGAAGTATCAACAAATCAAACAAAAGAAATTAAAAAATTGATTAAAAAATAATTTTACTTTTTATAATGACCTCAACAATTTTGTTGAGGTCTTTTTATTGAAAAAGCTTCAATTCTGAATCTTAATATTAAGATAATGTAGAGGTTTTCTAAAATTGAAAATAATTTATATTTTTACTTTTTTAGTATAGTGCAACAGAAAACCCATTAAAAAGTTTGTGGTAAGCACTTATTTTAACGCAATTTTAGCTATATAAATAAGTTGCAAAACTGAATAAAATTATACTGAAATTTCTCAAGTTCAATTAGGAAATTACGTTATTTCTTAAATAGAATTTCTTGCTTTAAATCAAAATAATTTATTAAAATAAAATGATACAAAATTCAACTACTACTACATTAAACGAACAATTACAACAAAAAATTGATTTAAAAACTAAACCTTTAGGAGCGTTAGGATTATTAGAAAAATTAGCTTTCCAAATTGGTATGGTTCAACAATCATTAACTCCTCAGTTAATTAATCCTACGATTTTATTGTTTGCTGGTGACCACGGTGTTGCAAAAGCAGGAGTTAGCGCATATCCACCAGAAGTTACTTTTCAAATGGTTATGAATATTGTTCAGGGTGGTGCTGCAGTAACGGTTTTTTGTAAACAAAATAAACTTGATTTTTTAACCATTGATGCAGGAGTAAATTATGATTTTGGAATCGTAGATGGATTAATTGACAATAAAATAAATTTCGGAACTAAAAATTTCATTGTCGAGAAAGCAATGACTCGAAATGAATTGGATTTGTGTTTAGAAAAATCTGCTCAAGTTGTAAATCAAGTTGCCGATAATGATTGTAATGTTATAGGTTTCGGTGAAATGGGAATTGGAAACACATCTTCTGCATCTATGATTATGCATCATATCACAAAAATCCCTTTAAAAGATTGTATTGGTAGAGGAACTGGTTTAGATGAAGAACAATTAAATAAAAAAATTGAACTGTTATCTGAAGCTAATGAATTTCATGGCGCTTTAAACGATCCAATGGAAATTCTTCAAACGTATGGTGGTTTTGAAGTTGCGCAGATATGTGGAGCAATGGTAGCTGCATACAAAAACAGGATGTTAATTTTGGTTGATGGATTTATTGCGACAAGTGCATTTTTAGTAGCTCAAGCTTTGTATCCAGAAATAAAAGATTATGCAGTTTTTTGTCATAACAGTAACGAAATTGGGCATCAAAAAATGTTGAATTATTTAGAAGTAAAACCTTTATTAAATTTAGAAATGAGAGTAGGAGAGGGAACAGGTTGTGCCTTGGCTTATCCAATTCTTGAAAACGCAGTTGCTTTTCTTAATGAAATGGCAAGTTTTGAAAGTGCTGGCGTTTCTAACAAATAATCATGAAAAGAGAACTAGAATTATTTTGGATCGCTTTAATATTTTATACTCGTATTCCAATTCCATTTAAAATTGAGTATACTGATGATAAACTAAATAAAGCTACACGATATTTTCCATTAATTGGGTATGTAGTAGGATTAGTATCCTTTATTGCATATTTTTTATTGCAATTTGTTTTGCCTTTAGAATTAAGTGTAATTGGATCATTAGTAGTTGGAATCTTAACAACCGGAGCATTTCATGAAGATGGTTTAGCCGATTTTTTTGATGGTTTTGGCGGTGGTTGGACAAAAGAAAAAATCCTTGATATTATGAAGGATAGCCGTGTGGGCACATACGGTATGGTTGCGACAATTATTCAATTAGCGATAAAATATTTTGGTTTAATTTATCTGATTCCAATTTTTACACAATTTGGTGTTTTAGCAATATTAATATTATTTATAGGCTATCATGCTTTTGCTCGATTGGCTGCGATTTCGTTAAGTTTCGTTTTGGATTATGTTCGTGATGATGAGAAAAGCAAAGCAAAGCCAATAGCTAAAAAACAAACTTCAACAGAATTATTTTGGGTATGTATATTCGGCCTAATTCCATTCCTTATCATCTGCTCTTATTCGATATATTTTATATTTTCTATCGTTCCTGTTTTTTTTATTTTACTGTATTTTAAAAACTTTTTATACAAATGGATTGGCGGTTATACAGGAGATTGTTTAGGAGCAGTAGAACAAATTTGTGAATCAATTTATTTAATAAGTTTATTAGCTATATGGAACTTTATATCATAAGACATACACCAGTAGATCTAGAGAAAGGCACTTGTTACGGACAAAGTGACGTAGAATTAATCAAGGATTTTATTGATTATAGTTCTTATTATAAAAATGAATTACCATCGACTTTCGACAAAATAATTAGTAGTCCTTTAAAAAGATGTACGCAGTTAGTTACCGAATTAGGTTTTAATAACTATGAAACGGACAAGCGATTGATGGAAATGAATTTTGGGGATTGGGAACTTAAGAAATGGGATGATATTCCGATGGAAGAATCAGAAAATTGGATGACAAATTTTGATTCAGTTTCAACTCCAAATG
Source organism: Faecalibacter bovis (assembly GCF_017948305.1). Classification (NCBI taxonomy): domain Bacteria; kingdom Pseudomonadati; phylum Bacteroidota; class Flavobacteriia; order Flavobacteriales; family Weeksellaceae; genus Faecalibacter; species Faecalibacter bovis. The sequence goes on along the minus strand of NZ_CP072842.1, from coordinate 2,760,128 downwards.
GAGAATCGATGCAGCAACTCTTTGATCGGGTGAATTCATTTTATCAAGAAATTAAAAACAGTCCTTATCAAAAAGTATTACTGGTAACTCATGCCGGACCAATTCGTTGTTTTTGGAAAATTATCTTGGCTATAGATTTAAAAAATACAATGAAAATTCCAGTAGATTTTGGTGAAGTTTTAGTTTTGGATACAACTTTTGAGACGATTAATCGAAAGAAATAATTTTATTCGAAATGTAATACAATACTAATCATTGTTATTTATCGATTTATTGTAATTATTTATCAAAGTGTCAAATGAATAAAATTTGAATTTTTATACATTTGCGGTCGCTTTAAATCGAAAATTATGATAGCTGAAGGTAGTAGAATATTTTATATCCACGGATTATACGGGTCAAGAAGTTCAAGAAAATTTGGATTTATTCAACAAAAATATCCAACAGCTATTTGCTTGGAATGGAAATTCAATGATAATTTAACTGAATTTTTGGAAAATACATTCCATATGTTAGAAACTGTGCAAGAGCCAATTACTTTGATTGGTAGTTCGGTTGGTGGAAATTTTGCATGGCAAATTCAACAAAAATTATTGAATGAAGGAATTAAATGTGATTTAATTTTAATCAATCCAATGGTTGAATTGATGTACAAATTCGAAGATAACTTCCCTAATCATTTAGTACAATATTTGAAGCCGATGAATTATTTTATCAATACGAAAGTGATTATTGGTTTACAAGATGAAATTTTAGATGCTCATCAAATTAAAGCCTTCTTTGAAATGTACGATTATAATAATCCTAACCGTATTGAAATAATTTTGGTGGAAGACGACCACAGAATCTCTAAATTTAATGATTTATTGGGTGATTTATAAATAGTTATGTACTTTAGTAATTATTGAATGACTTAAATTTTAAATGTAAACTTAACATTAAATTAAAGTTGATAAATCGTTAATTTACCTATTTTCGCAACACAAACAATAAACATGAAAAAATTACTTTTCTCACTTTTTTTTGTTCCATTCGCTTTTGTAGATGCTCAAACTGATTCTACAATTGTAAAACCAAAAAAAGAAATTAAAAAAGACGATTATAAAATTGATATGTCTCCTTATTACAGTTACGGAGATGGTTTAGGAATAACTTCTGCTGATAGTATTTACCAAGTAAATATTCGATTTAGAATGCAAAATCGTATAACGTATTTCAATAACGAGGACGAAGAAGATGCGATTGATGCACAAATTCGTCGTTTACGTTTACGTTTTGACGGTTATGTAGGTAATCCAAAATTTGAATATTCTATTCAATTATCATTTGCATCTGGAGATGTAGGGATTGCTGAAGAAGGAAAAAATACGAATATCATTCGTGATGCCATGATTTTTTACAAACCAAATAAACATTGGAGTTTTGGTTTTGGTCAAACAAAATTACCAGGGAATAGACAAAGAATTAACTCTTCTGGGGCACTTCAGTTAACAGATCGTTCGATTAATAATGCAGATTTTAATATTGATCGTGATTTTGGTTTACATGTTCAGCACAGTAAAAAGCAAAATGATAAGTTTTCTTATACCTTACGTGGAGCAATTTCTAGTGGTGAAGGGCGTAACTGGACACAATTTAACGATACTGGTTTAGCTTATACAGGTAAAGTAGAATTATTACCATTAGGTTCATTTAAAAATGATGGAACTAATTTCGAAGGTGATATTATGCGTGAAGAAAAACCAAAATTAATGGTTTCTGCAGCCTATTCATATAACAACAATGCGCATCGTACACAAGGGCAATTAGGAGACGAAATGTTTGGTACAGCCAATATTCAGTCATTGTTTTTAGATGCGATGTTAAAATATAACGGTTGGGCATTTATGTATGCTTACATGAACCGTAATTCTGATACAATTTTCTCTTATAATCCTGAAGATGCATCAGATTTTAGATATGTATTTGCTGGTCATGGACACGATTTTCAGACATCTTATACTTTCCCTAAAAATTATGAAGTAATTGGACGATATTCTAATCAAAAGGTAAAGAATGAAATTTTCCAATTTGCTCCAAATTCTAATCAATTTAGTTTAGGGTTAACAAAATATATTTGGGAACACGCTTTCAAATTACAAGCTGAGGTTACATATGAGAATTTAAAATTCTATGATCAATCTACTAAAGACAACTGGTACGCACGTTTACAAGTAGAAATAGGAATTTAAAAAAAAGATATAATAAAAAACGGGTTGAAATTAATTTCAACCCGTTTTTTTTATTTTGTAAAGATTTGTTTAATCTTTTTTGCTAATGGTTTTTCAAAATATTCAAAACATAAAATACTTAGAATAATTGCGATGGTAAAATAAACAAATATCTTAATGAAATCATATCCTTCAGGAACTAGATAATTTCCATATTTTATTACAATCATATGTAGCATATAAAAACCGAAACTAATTTCTCCCAAATAAACTAAGGTTTTATTTTGTAATAATTTTGAGATAAATCCTCTTTGTAATGCGAATACAAAAGTGATTAATACCATTGGAATCCAATAATAGATATTAAATCTAAATGGTCTAGGAACTTGATCATAATAGGTGAAAAATAGTACGAAAACTGCTAAAGCTCCAATTTCTATTAATGTTCCAACTGAAAATGAAATTTCTTTGTCTTTTACTTTTTTATAAATCTGGCACAAGATTATTCCTAAAATAAAATCTAAACTACGTACAATTGGATTGACATAATAAAAGCCTTTTTCCCAATCTTTATGACCGTTTACATAAGGTTCGAAATATATGATTAAAGGTATTGCAACGATAAATAATGTATATTTTAACCATTTGTATTTATGTAACCAAATAATGTATAAAGGAAACATTAAATAGAAGAAAAACTCTGTAGAAATACTCCAAGAAACGTTATTGATAGAAAAATTATAGTCCTTGATTGGTATATACGATTGCAACAATAAAAAATTTAGAATTGCTTTATCCCAACCAAAAATTCCATTCATTATAACAAGCGGAATCATCAATGCAAATGTGAGTAGATGCAAAGGATAAATCCTTGCCACACGTGCAATGTAGAAATTTTTGTAGGAGAATTTTGAGTTATCAATTATTTTATGTTCATAATTTAAAGCTAATACAAATCCGCTTAAAATAAAGAAAAATCCTACACCTACGTATCCTTCAAAAAACACAACGTTTTTTAGCCAATTGTACCAATGTAAATCTGTTTTTACAAAAGTTAAATGTGATAAGAATACAGCGAATGCGAAAAAGAATCGCAAAGAAGTTAAGCTGTTTAGCATTAGTCTATAATTTTTATTTCCATTTGATAATATTCGTCAAATTGTCGAATAAAATCATCTAATTTACTTTCTCTAACCGATATGGTGAACATACATTTATCAGTGAAATTTTTATCCTTTATTTCGCCATCCATACGCTCAACATTACGTTCTACAATTCCTTGCTGGTCGTAGTTGAAAATCATTTTAACCCTTTTTGTAACGAATTTCTCAACGATTTCGGCTTCCTCTAAAACAACTTGTGCAGCATATTTGTATGCTTTAACCAGTCCAGGAATTCCTAATTTTGTTCCGCCATAATATCGGACAGATACAATTAAAACATTGGTGATTTCGTTGGATAAAATTTGATTATAAATTGGTAAACCTGCTGATCCTCCAGGTTCGCCATCATCATTTGCTCTAAATTTTTTACCGTCAATTCCAATACTATAAGCATAGCAATGATGCGTTGCATCTGGCCATTTTTCGTATAATTGACCTAAATAAAATTCAACATCATCTTCAGAATCAACAGGAAATGCATAATTGATAAATTTGCTTCCAGATTCTTTAAAAATGATATCTTCTACAGGTTCTTTTATCGTTCTGAATGAATCAGTCATTTTCTTGATTTCTAATTACAGTAACGTAATCGTTTAATATTTTGTTTTGTTTTACCCTTTTACCGTAAACGATTGGAGCTTTTATACCTTCGTTCCAAAAAGTGTCTGAAGTTAATATTCTTGCTTCATCCCACAAATTTAAATCAATAAATTTTTGAATCGTATCACTACCACCTTCAACAATCAAACTTTGAAAATTATTTTGGTATAGATAATCTAAAATAGGAGGGATTATATTTTCATTAAAATCAATCTTTATAAGTTTTAGATTTTCTTGCTCAGAATCTTCAATGGCATTAAATATTACTGTTGGAACACTTTGGTCATACAAATGATAATTTCTAGGAATTGCTAAAAATTTATCAATAGACAATCTCAGTGGATTTTTTCCATGCCAGTATCTTGTATTTAATTGTGGATTATCAATTAAAGCAGTTTTTTTACCTACTAAAATTGCTTGTTCTTCTGTGCGCCATTGATGGACAATTTGTTTAGAAAAACGATTCGTTATCCATTTTTGTACATCATCATGCCCCATAAATCCATCTTGAGTTTGTGCCCATTTCAAAATAATGTATGGTCTTTTTTGTTGATGAAATGTAATAAAACGACGATTCAAATCGATGCATTCTTGTTCTAAAACACCAAGCGTTACATCAACTCCGTTTTCTAATAATTTTAGATACCCTTGTCCGTTTACTTCCGCAAATGGATCTAGCGTTCCTATTACAACTCGTTTAAAATTTTTGGCTATAACCAAATCGCAACAAGGCGGTGTTTTGCCGTAATGCGAACATGGTTCTAACGTAACATATAAAGTACTTTCACTTAAAAGTGATTGATTTTTAATACTATTCACAGCATTTACTTCAGCATGTGGTCCACCATATTTCGAAGTAAATCCTTCGCCTATAATTTTTCCGTTATGAACTATTATAGAACCAACAAACGGATTAGGATATGTAGATCCTAATCCGTTTTGAGCAATTTGAATACAACGAGCCATAAATTGCTCATCGATATTATTTTGTGACATTTATTTCTTGGTCATTTAAAATTCAACACTGTAAAGTGTTCTTAGTTTTACTTCTGCATCAGTCAATTTTGCACGTTTTTCTTCAATTTGTTTGTAAACATCTTTTAGCAAAGGACTGTTTGCATCTGCATTAGCAAAGAAACTTACGTTATTGTCTAATTGATTGATTTCTTTTTCTAAATCCTCAATTACCTTTTTAGTTTTACGAATTTCTTCATCTAAAGTTCTACTGTCTTTATTTGATATAATTTGATCAATTAAAGTTTGTAGTTTAAAATCTTGAATCTGATGTTGCGATAATTGTAACGATTTTAATTTTTCGTTGTACAATTTCGTAAATTCTTGGTTGATTTCAGTTTTATTACTTGGTAATTTTCCGATTTCGTTCCATTTAGAATTTAAACTTGTCAATAAATTTAAAGCTTCCTCTTTATTTTCAGGAAGTTGAATTGTTTTGAATTCATTTAATAAATCAGTTTTTAAAACTAAATTTTGTTCAAATTGTTCATTAAACTCATTCTGACGATTTTTATAGCGATCAAAAAATTGATTACAAGTTTCTTTAAATTCTTTCCAAATTTTGTCAGAGTTTTTGCGCGGAACATGCCCAATGTTTTTCCAGTCGTTTTGGATTTTTTTAATCACTTTAACACTGTTATTCCAATCACGACTATCCTTGTGTTCTTTAGCAATTTCTAATAAAGCTAATTTCTTTTTTAAATTGTCTTGCTGTTCGTTTTTCAGTGTTTTGTAGAAATCGTTCTTTATATGATTAAATTCGCGTGTAGCTTCTTTAAAAGCATCCCACGTTTTATTATTTTTATCTTTAGGAACACGACCAACAGTTAGGAAAGAATCTCTTAAATCATTAATTTCTTTAATAGCTTTTTGCAATTCTACGTGCGATTTTTTATTCGCAGTAGATGCTATTTCTTTTATTTTATTAATGATTTCAAGCTTCTTCTCGTAATTTGAATTTTGTTCATTTTTGATACGTTCGTTTAAAATAGCTTTACGATCATGTATTTTATTAGTCAATGATTTGAAAAGTTGCCATGTTTCCTCACGTTTTTCTTCGATTACAGGAACAGCTTCTTCTTTCCATAAACGGTGTAAATATTGTAGCTCGTTTAATGCTTTTTGTACATTTTCTTCAGCTACTAATTCTTCAGCACGTTTAATGATAGAATATCTAACTTCTAAATTATGTTGGTAATCCAAAGATTGTAATTCTTTGTTCATGTCCAAATATTTGTAGAAATTATCTAAATGAAAGAAATAATTTTTGAACACATTTTCAGCATTAGATGCTGGAATTCTACCTGCGTTATGCCACCTTGTTTTTAAATCACGGAATGATTTAAACATTTGAGTGTTGGATTCGTTTTGTTCAGTATAAAGTGCTTTTAACTCATCAATGATAGCTAAACGCTCAACAAGATTTGCTTTTTCTTGTTTTTCGTTTTCTTTATGATATATTGAAATTTGATGTTTATAATCATTGTAAACCATAGCAAATTTAGATTTATAACTGTTTTCGTATTTAAAATCTAAAACATCACCACCATCAGCAAGAAAAGCTTCTTTCTTTAGGTTTTCATCATGTTCAATTTTTTGACGAAAAACATCTTTGATTTGCTCAATGTGATTTCTGATTTGGTTTACAGGATATTTATTAAGAAGATTCTTAGCTTCATCAATCAATACATCAAATCCAAAAGATTCATAATCCTTCTTTTCAATTACAATATCTTGCTTTGAATCGTTATTTTCACTTAGTTTGTATGACTCGTTATTTTGGTCATTAGATAAGTTTGATGCTAAGTTTTGTCCGTCTGCCGGGTGCAGGTTATCCATTTCAATACTCATAAATAGAAAGTTTTGTTCCTAACAAATCTAATAAAACAAAACTATAAAATCAAGTGAATTACAATACTTTATTCCATATTTCCCAAGATTTTTCAGCTTGTTGTATCAGCATTTCAAATCCGTTTTTGATTGTTGCACCTTTGTCTAATCCATTTTGTATAAATTGAGTTACCTCTGGATTATAGATTAAATCATATAATAAATGATCTGATGTTAAAAATTCGTACGGAATATTTGGAGCTGACGTAATGTTAGGAAATGTCCCGATTGGCGAACAATTGATAATTAAATGATGAGTTTTAATAATAGCTTCATTTAAATCATCATAGGTAATTCTGTTGTATGATTTCTCTCTTGAAACAATCTGAAATTCTATTCCTAATTTATTTAAAACATAAATAATAGCCTTTGCAGCGCCTCCGTAGCCTAACACTAAAGCTTTTGTATGATTTGATTTTAAAAGAGGTTGTAAAGAAGTTTCAAATCCGAAACAATCCGTATTATGACCAATTTTTTTACCATCTTGAATTAAAACCGTATTCACAGCTCCAATTTCTTTTGCTTCTGGCGAAAGGTTGTCTAAATATGATATAATTTTCTGTTTATAAGGAATGGTTACATTAAAACCTTTTAAACCTTCAATTTCGAATACTTTTTCTACTTCTTGGATTTGCTGTAAATCAAAAACATCATAGGCAGAACCTACGATGTTTTCGTTTTTAAATTTATCAGCAAAATAACCTTTGGAAAAAGAGTAGGAGATGTTTCTCCCGATTAATCCAAATTGTTTCATGCTATTTATTTTTATTGAATTGTGCTTTAGCGATTCGTGTAATTAAAGGCATATTCGCCGCGATGATAATTCCGAAAATAAATTTTTCTAAATGATTTTGAACGATTTCAAATCCACCTAAAAAATATCCTAAAATTGAAATAACACCAACCCATAAAAATGTGCCAATAAAACTATATGTTAAAAATACACGATAGTTAAGATTTGTAGTTCCACATATAAAAGGAATTATTGTTCTTACTACAGGCATAAATCGAGCAATGATAATAGCCTTTTTACCGTTTTCGTTAAAGAATTCAGTTGCTTTTTCTAAATGTTTTTTCTTTAGGAAAAATGAATCTTCTTTGTTTAAAATCCAGTGACCAAATTTTTTGCCTACATAGTAGTTTACATTATCTCCAAGAACAGCAGCAAACATTAACAATGGAATGATATATTCTATATGTAAATGATTTTGTGCGTCGTTTGCAGCAATCATTCCGATTGAAAATATTAAAGCATCACCTGGAAGAAATGGCATTAAAAATGTCATGACAATTAAACCAGTTTCAGCAAAAATAATAGTGAATAAAATGACATAAATCCAATAACCATAGGCATCTATCATATTCATGATGACGCGGTCTGGACGTTGTACAAAATCACTAAAAAAATCAATAATTGATTGCATAATGCTAAAATTAAGCTGTTCTAATGATATCTGCTCCTAAAGCTCTTAAACGTGTGTCAATATCTTCGTATCCACGATCAATTTGATCAATATTATGAATTACTGTTGTACCTTTTGCAGATAAAGCAGCGATTAATAAAGACATACCTGCACGGATATCAGGAGAAGTTAATTGCGCACCTTTTAATGGATTTTCTTGATTTAGACCAATTACAGTTGCACGATGCGGATCGCATAAAATGATTTGAGCACCCATTTCGATTAATTTATCCACGAAAAATAAACGAGATTCGAACATTTTTTGGTGTACTAAAACACTTCCTTTTGCTTGTGTCGCAATGACTAAAATAATTGATAATAAATCAGGTGTAAATCCTGGCCAAGGTGCATCTGAGATTGTTAAGATAGAACCGTCAATAAAACGCTCAATTTCGTAATTCTCTTGAGCTGGCACAAAAATATCATCTCCACGACGCTCTAATTGAATTCCTAATTTTCTGAATACATTTGGAATTACACCTAAATTGTCCCAAGAAACATCTTTGATTGTAATTTCAGATTTTGTCATGGCAGCTAAACCAATCCAAGATCCAATCTCAATCATATCTGGTAAACAAGTGTGTTCTGTACCACCTAATTCTTCAACACCTTCGATAGTAACTAAATTAGAACCGATTCCAGTAATTTTAGCACCCATGCGGTTTAACATTTTACATAATTGTTGAATGTAAGGTTCACAAGCAGCGTTGTAAATTGTTGTCGTTCCTTTTGCTAAAACAGCAGCCATAATAATGTTTGCAGTTCCAGTTACAGAAGCTTCGTCAAGTAACATGTAGGCACCTTGTAATCCGTTTTCGTCAACTTCTACACCGTAGAAATCTTCGTCTGGATTGAAACGATATTTTGCACCTAAAGCAAAGAAACCTTCGAAATGTGTATCTAAACGGCGACGACCAATTTTATCTCCTCCTGGTTTTGGCATAAATGCTTCTCCGAAACGAGCTAATAAAGGTCCCATTAACATGATAGATCCACGTAATGAAGCACCGTCTTTTTTAAATTCATTTGATTTTAAATAATCTAAACGTAAATCATCAGATTGGAAAGTGTAATCACCTTTTCCGTTTTTCTGAGTTTTTACACCTAAATCTCCAAGAATTTCGATTAAACGATTAACGTCACGAATATCTGGAATGTTTTTTATTCTAACTTGTTCACTTGTTAATAAAACAGCACATAAAATTTGTAAAACTTCATTTTTAGCACCTTGAGGTGTAATTTCACCTTTTAATTTCTTTCCTCCCTTTATTTGAAATGTTGCCATTGTAAGTGATAATAATATATTAATTAACCTTTATTGTTGTTATTTCTAACACCTTGGTTACGGTTATTATTTCTATTTTGATTGTTGTTGTTCGAATTATTGTTTTGACGATTTTGGTTATTTTGTCTGTTGTTGTTCTGGTTGTTGGTATTTTGATTATTCGAACGATGTTGGTAATTAGAATGTGTACGTTGTTGGTAGTTATTCTGATTATTATTTTGTTGTCTTTCTGGTTGAACTAAATTTTCGTCCACATCTCTTAAATCAATTTTCCCATCAGAAAGTTCATATAAATGTTCAAAAATTACGTTATCATCAACAGTTTCTTTGTTCCATTTCAGATAGCATTTTTTCATGTGGTTTGCAATCGCAAAATATAATCCCTCACTTTTTTCTCCTTCTTCCCAAGTCACTGCAACATTGATCATTTTACGAATGTTATTCCCGTAGTAACGATATTTGTAAATAGATTTTGGATATTCTACTTTATTAGGTTTGCTATAAACAGTATCGTGTTTGGTAGGAATGGGATAGGGCGATTTTACATCTAATTTAAAATCAGACATAATAAATAATTGATCCCATAATTTATGTTGAAAATCTGGAACATCACGAAGATGAGGATTTAATTCTCCCATTACTTCGATAATAATTTCAGCGAATTCGTTTCTTTCTTGTTCGTCTTGAATCGTTAAACAATGATTAACCATTTCTTGGATGTGACGTCCATATTCTGGAATAATTAATTGTGAACGTAGTGTATTATATTCCATAGAATTTTTCTACAATTTTAAGTCTACAAACTTACTAATTTTAATTTGAAAAAAGTGTACGTTATCCATGTATAGCAACGTATTTAACCCAATTTTATCATTCTCCTAATAAAACTCCTGAAACCGCCCATGAACTGAAGCTTCCGCCTTCAGGTTCGCCTTGTGGAATTTTAATTTGGATTGTGTGTTTACCAGCTTTTAAATCACCAAGTTCAATGATATATGGGTTGGTAACTGTTCCTGGACACCAGTTAGATCGGCTGTAATCTGATGATGATAAACCGTTGTCAAAATTACCTGACGCAGGATTATATAAACGGTATGAGCCACAATCTTGTCTCCAAGGTGCTAAAGAAAACACTTTTTTATCATCTATGAAAATAGAATTTACTTTTGGTACAAATTCATCTCCATTTTCCCAACCTCCATGGCCAGTTGTAGTGTATCTTAGTTTCGCATTTTTCCAATCTTCTTTTAATTCGAATTCAAAGTACAATCCTTGATCTGAATTAAATAAAGTTGGATATTCTTGTCCAGCCATTTCCATTACGTTAGTCGTATTGAATAATGAAAGGATTTTGTTGTTAGAAATCAGCTGTTTATTTGAATCGTGAATCGTGATGTTAGCATCAATTTTATGTCCACCTTTGTCATAATTTCCAATATAAAAACCGATGTAAACTTCTTTATCGTTTAATAAATCATAATATTCAGATATATCTTGTCGGAAGGTTACGAAATTATGCCACTCTTTATCTTTCAGAAGGATGTGGTTGTATTTATCAATCCCGAAAGGAGTAAAGAAACGCATCAATTCAATGATTGGTTCGTAATTTTCAGTTAAAACAATACCTTGGTATTTTTTACCATTTCCGTTTTCGTAAATAGGTAAAGTATTAATTCCGCTTTTTAATCCATCTAAAAAAGATTGTTTTTTATGAATTGGAATTATAAAAGCAGAACCAATCCTGTCGTAAGCATCTCCGTTTGATCTTTGTTTAATATCCAAAAAGATTTGTGAAGACTTTCTAATGCCAGGAATCTTTATTTTTCTAACTGCAATTGTTCCATGTGCAAATCTTAAAATACTATCGTTTGACGTAATATCATTACCGAAATTAATTTCTTGATTTTCGATTAAAGGAATTGTTGTGAATTTACTTTTCCACACCAAATCTTTGTAAGTAAGTGCATCAATCGTTGGTAAATCAATTTCTGTTTGGTATTTTTCTGTCGGATCGCTCTTTATTTTTTCGATTTTAGAAGCTCGGATTGTGTAATTATTATTGCGAGTATATTCCAGTACAAAGCCTAATTTTAAACCTAAACTTAATGGAGATGCATTAATATTTAAATTATCTACATACCAAAGATCTATGGTGTTTGAATTAATGATAATCTGAGCATGTTTCGCCTTTAATCCTAATATTTTTTTTGTACCAATTAATCGCTTGAACTCATGTTTTTTCAGTGAAAGAGAATCAATGGTTTTTATCGTTTTGCTGCTATCTAGCTGAATTATAGAATAAATATTATTCGGTTCATCATTGGAATAATAGGTGATTTCATTTGGAAAAAAACGATATTCATCGAAAGAATTACTTGTCCCTATCACAGTATTATTTTTGTTTGCTAATACAATTGTAGGATTCGATTCTGATATTTTTTTATCATGTGTAAATTTCTCGTAGGATATTTTATAAGTTTCCTGAGCTGAGACAACAAATGCAAAAAAAGTTAAAAATATAATTGAGAGGATTTTATACATCAGTAAAATAAAAAAGGTTTACACAAATTGTATTTATGTAAACCTAAAAATTTATATGGATAAAATCAAATTTTATTGACTATACAAATGCATTAATTCCTGTAACATCAGCTCCAGTGATTAATAAATGCACATCGTGTGTTCCTTCGTAAGTAATTACAGATTCTAAGTTTGCGGCATGACGCATATTTGGGAAATCTCCAATAATTCCCATTGCACCTATTATTTGGCGAGATTCTCTAGCGATATCAATAGCCATTTTTACGTTGTTACGTTTTGCCATAGAAATTTGTTCAGGAGTCGCTTTGTCTTCATTTTTTAATGTTCCTAAACGCCAAACTAATAATTGCGCTTTTGTAATATCTGTAATAAATTCTGCTAATTTCTTTTGTTGTAATTGATAAGAAGCAATTGGTTTCCCGAATTGTGTACGCTCTAAACTGTATTTTAAAGCCGTTTCATAACAATCAATTGCAGCTCCGATTACACCCCAAGAAATTCCGTATCTAGCCGAGTTTAAACAAGATAATGGACCTCTTAAACTTTTAACTCCTGGTAAAATGTTTTCTTCTTTAATTAAGATATTATCAAAAACTAATTCTCCTGTTTTCGATGCACGTAAAGACCATTTGTTCATTGTTTCAGGTGTAGAAAGTCCTTCCATTGCTCTTTCAACAATAACTCCTCTAATTTTACCTTCATCATCTTTAGCCCAAACAACTGCAATATCACAAACTGGTGCATTTGTAATCCACATTTTCGCTCCATTTAAACGATAATGTTCACCATCTTTTGTTAATCGAGTTTCCATTCCGCCTGGGTTTGATCCATGGTTTGGCTCAGTTAAACCAAAAGATCCGATAAATTCACCAGAAGCTAATTTTGGTAAGAATTTTCTTTTTTGTTCTTCCGAACCATAGCTGTAAATAGGGTACATTACTAATGAAGATTGTACAGAAGCAGCAGATCTTACAGCTGAATCTCCACGCTCTAATTCTTGCATGATTATACCGTAAGACATTTGATCTAATCCAGCTCCACCGTATTCTTCTGGAATATATGGACCTAAAGCACCAATAGCACCCAATTTTTTCATTAAATCAGGAACATCTTTATGTTCGTGTGCGCATTCGTCAATAATAGGTTTAATTTCTTTATCGACGAAATCACGTACCGATTGTCTAATAATTAAATGCTCCTCAGTTAAAAGGTCATCTATTTTAAAGTAATCTGTTGTTGTATTCATTTTGTGCAGTTATAGTTGTGTAAATCTAAATAATATTCATAATAATTTGTAATAAAATGAATAAAATTTTGTTATAAACTTAATAATACCCTAAATTTATTAAATCAAAATCACAATCACATAAAAATATTAGCTAATGATAGGTAATGAGAAAACTACACTAGGAATTAATGAAGTAAATTTTGGAACATCAACTGGACAAGAATGGTTTGGTGTTGGAAATTTAATTACATCTTATTCGCCAGTTGATGGAAATGAGATAGGAAAAGTAAAAGCCACAACAAAAGAAGAATACGAGACTGTTATTACAAAAGCACAAGCAGCCTTTAAAGAATGGCGTATGATTCCTGCACCTAAAAGAGGTGAAATTGTAAGACAATTAGGCGATAAATTACGTCAAAACAAGGAAGATTTAGGTAAGTTAGTTTCTTACGAGATGGGGAAATCTTTACAAGAAGGATACGGAGAAGTTCAGGAAATGATTGATATCTGTGATTTTGCGGTTGGATTATCTCGTCAGTTATACGGTTCTACAATTCACTCTGAAAGACCTTTACATCGTATGTACGACCAATATCATCCATTAGGAATTGTTGGTGTTATTACAGCGTTTAACTTTCCAGTAGCTGTTTGGGCTTGGAATACATGTTTAGCAATGGTTTGCGGTGATGTTGTTGTTTGGAAACCAAGTGAAAAAACTCCAATTTGTGCAATCGCATGTCAGAATATTTTAGCAGAAGTTTTAAAAGAAAATAATTTACCAGAAGGAATCTCTAATGTAATTTCAGGAGAAAAAGAAGTTGGTGAATGGCTAGCAAGTGACGAAAGAGTTCCTTTAATATCTGCTACGGGATCTACTCGTATGGGGAAAGAAGTGAACGAGGTTGTTGCAAGACGTTTAGGTAAAACTTTATTAGAATTAGGTGGTAACAATGCAATTATCGTTACACCAGATGCTGATTTAAAAATTACTTTAACAGCAGCAGTATTTGGTGCAGTTGGTACAGCTGGACAACGTTGTACGACAACAAGACGTTTAATTGTACATGAATCTATTTACGATCAAGTTAAAGTAATTCTGAAAAATGCTTACGATCAATTAAAAATAGGAAATCCATTAGATGCATCAAATCACATCGGACCATTAATTGACCAAGATGCGGTAAGAAATTATTTAGTTGCTCTTGAGAAAATTAAAGAACAAGGAGGTGAATTTTTAGTACCTGGTGGTGTTTTAGAAACAGAAGAATATAATTCTGGATGTTATGTAAAACCGGTTATTGCTGAATCAACGAATGATTTAGAAATTGTTCAAACTGAAACTTTTGCACCTATTTTATATTTAATTAAATATTCTGGTGATGTTTTAGACGCAATCGAAATTCAAAATGGTGTAAAACAAGGTTTATCATCTGCAATTATGACTACAAATTTACGTGAAGCAGAATTATTCCTTTCTCATCAAGGTTCAGATTGTGGAATCGCGAATGTAAATATTGGTACTTCTGGTGCTGAAATTGGTGGAGCCTTTGGTGGTGAAAAAGAAACTGGTGGAGGTAGAGAATCAGGTTCAGATGCATGGAAAGTATATATGCGTCGTCAAACAAATACAATCAACTACTCAACAGAAGTTCCATTAGCACAAGGAATTCAATTTAACTTATAATTAATAGAATATGAATACAACTACTATAAACGAAACTGTACACGAAAGATTAGCAAAACATATTTTAGCTGATGGTTATCCAATTGTGATGGACGTAGAGAAATCTCATGGTTCTTATATCGTTGATCAAAATGGAGATAAATATTTAGATATGTTTTCAATGTTTGCTTCAACAGCAGTTGGATACAATCATCCACATTTGGTTGCACATCAAGATTTTTTAGGTAAAAATGCGATCAATAAACCAGCAATGTCTGATATTTATACAAAAGACTATGCAGATTTTATTGATACATTTGCTCGTGTTGCAATGCCAAAGGAACTACAATATTGTTTCTTTATTTCAGGTGGATCTTTAGCTGTCGAAAACGCTTTAAAAGCAGCTTTTGATTGGAAAACTAAAGTAAATTTTTCGAAAGGAATTGAAACTGAAGCTGGACAGGTTATCCACTTTAAACAAGCATTCCACGGAAGATCTGGTTATACTTTATCTCTAACAAACACAAAAGATCCTCGTAAATACGAATATTTCCCAAAATTTGATTGGCCTCGTATCGAGAATCCAAAAATTATCTTCCCAGAAACAGACGAAAACTTCGCGCAAACAAAACAAACAGAAGAATTAGCAATTAGTCAAATTAAACAAGCATTAGAAGAACGCAAAAATCAAATTGCTTGTATTATAATTGAGACAATACAAGGTGAAGGAGGAGATAATTATTTTCGACCTGAGTTTTTACAAATGTTAAGAGATATTTGTGATCAAGAAGAAATTCTTTTAATTTTTGATGAGGTACAAACAGGAATGGGAATGACTGGTAAAATGTGGGCTTTTCAGCATTACAATGTAATTCCAGATATTATTTCTTTCGGTAAGAAAACGCAAGTTTGTGGAATCTTAGCAAATAAAGAAAAATTAGACGTCGTTCCGAATAACGTATTTAAAGAATCAAGCCGTATAAACTCAACATTTGGTGGGAATTACATCGATATGTTACGTTTCAAATTGATTTTAGAAGTAATCGAAAATGAAAATTTAGTAGAAAATGCTAATGAAAAAGGAGCGTATATCATTGAACGTTTAAATGATATTGAAAAACATACGAACAAAATAAAAAACATTAGAGGTAAAGGTTTATTTATTGCTTTCGATTTTGATAACGATCAATCAAGAACTGATTTCCTTACAAAATGTTTTAACGATAAATTGATATTATTACCATGTGGAGAAACTTCAGTACGTTTTAGACCACATCTTAATGTATCTTTTAAAGATGTAAACTTAGCTTTAGATATTATTAAAAAAGCATTAGTTTAATAATCTAAATAATAAAATTAAGAGGTGAAACAGATAAAGTTTCACCTTTTTTTATCACATAATTTTAAGCGATTCAATTTTAAATTATAATTTTATACGAGTAATAAATTACTATTTTTTATGCCAATAAATTCTTTTTTCTTCGATTTTGATGGAACTCTACAAGGTTTTGCCAATCACACGATAAGCGACTCTACTAAAGAAGCTTTAAAACTTTTAAAGTCAAAAAAACACAAAATATTTTTAGCTACAGGTCGTAATTTAACAGACATTCCTGAAAGTTTATTTTCATTAAATTTTGATGGCTATATCAATAACAATGGCGGAATGTGTTCTGATGAAAATCGTATTCCTTTCCATATAGAATACATCTCAAAAATTGATGTGGAAGCTTTGTTAAAGTATGATGAAATCAATCCATTTGCATTTTCATTCATGACAGAAAAAGGTTTTACAATCAATCGTGTAAATGAATACGTTGAAAAATCATTTGAATTTTTTGGTATGAATGTTCCTAAATTAATGGATACAAAAGACATTGAGCTGGATAAAATTATGCAGATGAATTTTTTTGTAGATGAAGAACAAGAGCAAAAACTAATGAAAGAAGTGATGTTGAATAGTGAATCATCACGTTGGATGCCTTATTTTGCTGATGTAAATCCGAAAGGAATTAATAAAATGAAAGGAATTGAAAGAATGGCAAAACAATATAATTTAGATCTTTCTAAAACGATGGCGTTTGGTGATGGTGGTAATGATATTCCGATGATTCATGGTTGTAAAATTGGCGTAGCTATGGGAAATTCTAAAGAAAATGTGCAACAGGCGGCTGATTTTGTTACAACTTCGGCTGATGAAGACGGAATTTGGAATGCCTTAAAACATTACGGAATAATTTAGAATATTAATAAAAGTATAATTCTTAGCGGGTTATACTTTTTTTTTATATATTTTTATTAAAACATAAATATGAAAAAACTACTATCTGTTGCATTATTATCTGCTTCATTATTTTTAACAGCACAAGAAAAAGTTGTTGTTGAATATGAATTTTATAACGTTTTTGATCTTTCGAAAGAAACTAATCCTAAAATGTTAGAAATTTATAAAAATAGTAATGAGCAAAAATCTTTCTACGAATTGGTTACCACTGTAGACGAGTCGCTATATAAAAAAATAGAGCGTGTTGATAATTCACAATCAAAAAAAGGTACTTCGATTTCATTTGGTGGAGTAGGAAATGATTTCTATAAAAATTTTTCTGAAAATATATCTTTAACGTTTATGGATTATAATGGAAAGAAATTAATCATCAAAGATTCTTTAAAAGTTCAACCTTGGATTATACAAAAAGATAAATCTACTTATTTAGGTTATGATGTAAAAAAAGCAACATACCAAGAAAAGTCTAATACTTATACCGCTTGGTTTGCACCAAAATTAGCAATTAAAAACGGTCCGATAGAATATGCAGGTTTACCAGGATTAATATTGAAATTAGAAATTGTAAATATTGATAAAAAAGGAGGAGAAAATAAGCGTATTTATAATGCAACGAATATTAAAATAGATTCTAAAGCAAAAATTGAAAGACCAACTAAAGGTCAAATCGTATCTCAAAAAGAATTTGATCAAATCATTGAGGAAGATAATAAAAAGTTCGATGAAATGTACAACAACAAAGTCGAAACAAAGATTGATTAATAAAAAAAGCCAACTTTTTAGTTGGCTTTTTATATTATATGTAAAGTGAAATTATTTATCAATAGATCCCATCACACGTTGCATAAAAGTATTTGCAGCAGTACGCTCGTCCATACCTTCATCCATCATTTGTTTCATTTCGATAGCTCCACAAATGTTAGAAATCATTTCTCCGATAACCTCTTGCTCTGGTTCTTTAACCGCAGGAGAATCAGCGTATGCTTCTAAAACTTCCAAAGCAGTTTCCATAGCTTCTACAGAAACAGTTTTTGCTAAATTCTTAAATACCGGCAGCTTCATTGATTAATTCTTTTACAGCATCAATTTTAGATGCAGTTACTTGTCCTACATTAACTCCTCCTTTAAATACAGCGAAAGTTGGTAAGTTTGGAACTTCAGCTAATTGTCTTGATTCTGGTAATTTTTCAGCATCAACGTATAAAAATTCTGCTTGTCCTTCGTATTCAGCAGCTAATTTTTTGAATTTTGGTTTTACTAAACGACAGTTTCCACACCATCCTGCACCGTATTGTACGATTACTATATTATTTTCAGCAACTACTTGTGCTAAGTTATCTTGTTCTAATTCTGCAAACATTTTATTATTTTTTAAATGTTAAAAAAAGGGTATAAAAAAGGCTGTCTAAGGTATGAACTTAGTGATTTTATATTGAAAATGAATTCTTTAAAATCTCCTGTCAATCAATTTAGACAGCCTCTTCGTGAATTTTGGAAATCCTAAAAGATCGCCAAACTATTTTTTAATCTTAGTTGTTAGATAAGTAAGTAGCAACACCGTCTTTAGTAGCGTTCATTGCTTCTTTACCTTCTTCCCAGTTAGCTGGACAAACTTCACCGTATTTCTCTACATGTAAAATAGCGTCTAATAAACGTACATACTCGTCGATGTTACGTCCTAATGGTAAATCGTTGATTGTTTCGTGACGAACAACACCATTTTTGTCGATGATGAAAGTACCACGGTAAGCAACTGGAGCTCCTTCGAATTTTAATGAATCGTTTTCTTCGTTGTAAACGTACTCACCAGCTAATACACCGTAGTCCATAGCGATAGTTTTTGCTAAGTCAGCTACGATTGGGTAAGTAACACCTTCGATACCACCATTATCTTTAGCTGTGTTTAACCATGCTAAGTGAGTTTCTTCAGAATCAACTGAAGCAGCGATAACTACTGCATCTCTTTTTTCAAATTCAGCTAATTTAGCTTGGAAAGCGTGTAATTCAGTTGGACAAACGAAAGTAAAATCTTTTGGGTAGAAGAATAAAACAATATTTTTCTCTCCGATTGGCATTGAAAAGTTTTCAACGATTTCGTCTCCATCGATTACTGCAGGCGCTGTAAATAAAGGCGCTTTTTTTCCTACTAATGACATAATTGTAATGTTTTTATATTTATTAAATATTCTTTCTTAAAAGTAAAAGTGTGTTTTGTTACTTTTTCTACTGCAAATGTAGGCGTGGAAAAGTGTTTGGCAAACGTTTCTTAATTTCTATTTTAGATAAATCAATAAATTATTTTTATAATCGTGATATTTTATATCTAATAAATTGATATGTAATGCAATAATATATATTGGTGTTTATTACAGATCAATAAAAATTAAGTCTTTTACTTTATAGGACTAAATTACATCATGTTTCATAAAATTAATATGACAAACGTTAGATTCATCTTAATTATAATGATTAAGATTTGTTTTGTAGGGAAAAAAAATAACCTTCAAAATTTTGAAGGTTATTTGGTATAATATTTAAAAACTGAAATTATAATGCTTCAACTCCAGATAAAGCACATTCAAATGCTTTAATATTTTCGTCAATTTTAGCTTTTAATTCATCGTGAATAATTTCACCATCCTTAAAGTGATCGTTAAATGATGGGAAAGTAGAATTAGCAACAACATGTCCGCTTGCGAAATGTGTGAAATATTTTAAACCAACTTCCATCACATTTCCACCACCGTAACCACCTGGTGAAGTTGATAATAATAAGATTTTTTTGTCTTTTAAGAATGGCATTTCAATGCGAGAAACCCAGTCTAAAATGTTTTTTAATGCAACTGCAAAGTTTCCATTATGCTCTGCTAAAGAAATAATTACACCATCAGCTTCTTTAATTTCTTGGTAAAAAGCTTGTGCTTCAGCTGGAAAACCATTTTCTAATTGACGATCAATAGAATAAATAGGCATTTCGTAATCATTTAAATCTAAAGTTTTGATTTCGTGACCTTCAATTTGATTTACTACGTAATTTACTAATTCTTTATTGATTGAATTTTTGCTAGTAGAACCTGCAAATGCTATTATTTTCATTATTTATATTTTAACTTGTCTAATTTTAAGCAAAAATAAAAATGTTTTTATCTAATACGGATTGATGTATGTTATTATTTTAAAACTTTTTCTTGAAATGAGTTCATTTTAGTTTTCAATTCTTGATCTAAAGTTTCATCAGTGATTTTACCTTCTTTAAAATTTTCATTGAATTTAGGTAAAGCAAATTCTTCTAAAACAGTTCCACCAAATTTTTCAACTAATTTTATTCCAGCCTCTAACGCGTTTCTTCCACCGTAACCACCAGGAGAAGTACTCATGGCGAATATTTTTTTATCGGTCATGAATTTTGGATTAATTCTCGAACACCAATCCATATAACTTTTAAAAACGGCTGTTATAGATGCATTATGTTCAGAAAATGAGATTAATAAAATGCTAGAATCCTGTATTGCGCTATAAAATTTATTGACATCAATAGAAAATCCTTCTTTTTTTTCAATATCAATGTCGTAGGTTGGAATATTATAATCGTTAAAATCTAATATTTGAGCGTTTCCATAAAGCTGTACAGCGTATGTTACAAGTTGTTTGTTAATTGAAGTAGAACTGTTGCTTCCAGCAAATGCGATTGTATTCATAGGTTTTCTTTTCAATTTACGGAAATTATCTTTTGCATGCTTATTCTTAACTCAATTTTATAATTTTAAATAAAAAGCGCATCAACTTATAAGTTGATACGCTTTATTGGATATTCTTCTAAGAATTGTTGTATATCCTCGTATTTTATGATATGTAAAGCTTCAGTTACATTGAGTAAAGAGATTTTTTCATTTTGATAATAATGAATCAATTCATCTTTTACTTTTAATAATTCTTTTTCGGTTGTTTTCTGAAATTGCACATTGATATTTTGACCTGAAAAAAGTTTTATTTCTAAAAAGTTACTTACTCCTAAAGAATAACTACTTTTATTTTGTCGCATAACAAACGGTCGTTGATTTCTTTTGCTATCAAAAGCATGAATTGTTATTTTTTGGATGTCATTCAAATCAATAATTTCATTATTAATTACTATATATTCTTTCTGAAATTTAAGTTTTTTTTCTAACTCATCTGAACTTAAGTCACCATCCATTCTAATTAAGCTGTAGTAATATATGCCTACAATAGCGATTGTTATCCAAAGTCCATTTAAAAGTATTGGTCTGTATTTTACTTCTTCAGGTAGGTCAATTAGCTCATTCAATATAAACAAACAGAAAACAAATCCTAAAAAAGCCAATGGTTTTAAGTTTATATCCGTTAATAATGATTCTTTTTTTGGGGTATAGATAGAAAATTCGTGAGCCATTATTTTTCAGCTTCTTTTTTAATGTGCGTTAAAACTCGGTTATGAATTAAATGAATAATTTCGTCGCTCCAAATACGCCAATAAAATTCTGGATAAATTTTATGTGTATACCAAGTTGTTCCGGTTAATTCTGTTGTGTTTTCGTCAATCTTTTTTAATCTAAATTCACCATTTTTAGACACAAAATAGTCGTGTAAATGTGCTGCGTCAAAATCCCAATACGAAATTTCTTTCATTGGTTCAGGTTGTTCAAGTACATCAAAAGCAAGATGAGTAGGAGCGTTCCATGTAGTAATTGGTTCTACAAAACTACCTGTGGTAAAATTACAATACCTAATTGCGCCAACACCTTCACCTTCTATTGTAGCATTTATAGGATAAGCAATCCCAGCTTTAAATAAAAGTTCAGTTGGTTCATCTAATTGCGGAAATACAACTACATTTTCCCAAACAGTTTCTATAGGAGCATTAATAATAATAGAAGTTTTAACCTCTGATAAACTTGGTGTTTTCTCTCTTTCAGAAAAAGAAAATCCTAAAATAGCTGTAGTAAAAAAGATAATAACAGCGTTCGTATTTTTAATTCTATCTACATAAGTATGCGCAATTGCGGCACCAATAAATACAAAAAGTAAGAGAATTGGACTAGCCATAACAATACAGATTAAACCTTCAATACCAACAAGCAAAATAGCCAAAGAAATGACAAGGATATTTATAAAAGCAGAAAAAACGGATTTTGATAATGTATAGATTTCTGGTCGTTTCTTCTTGAATAAAATTGTTGTAATCGCGCCTATAAAAAAAGGTAAAATTAGAAAAATTGCTATTCCGTAAGATTCTATAAATTTTACGCCGATTGTTAATAAAATTGCTCCAATTATAATTGGGATATAGTAATAAGAATGTGTAGAAAGTAATTTCATTAGTGTTAATTGAGCTATAAAATTAATTAAATAATCTTATCATATCATGCTAAACTTGATATTTAAATTCGTGAAAATACAAAAAGCTATCCTTAAAAAGAATAGCTTTTTGTATGATGTTATATTAATTTATAGATTAATCTATTTGGAATTGCTCTTTGTATTGATCGAAAGAACTCATTAAATTTTCTTCAATCGCTTTTGGCATTCTGCGAGTTGCTTCAAATTCAGTAGTTGAAAGCGAAGGGAAGTCGTTTAATGTTGGAATAACTTCAATTGAATTCACTAACATTTCAATTTCAATTTCGTACTGACGCTGCGCAACCGAATGAAATGTATCGTTACTATATACAGGAACTAATTGTTGTTCTATTAAAAATCCTGCATCAGCTTCAGTATCTACAAAATGTGTCGTAACTCCAATTTCTACTCCTTTAACAATAGCCCATTTTAATGAATCTAATCCACGAGTTTTAGGTAAAAAACCGGGATGAGTATTGATTATTTTATGCGTTTCTACCAATTCGTCAGGTAATAAACCAGCTCCTGCAATTATTACAAAATTGGCTTTAACATTTAATAATTGTTGGTTTAATGTATCAGCTGTTGTGGTTTCAAATTGATAGCCAAAATTTTTAGAATATACATCTATATCTACACTTATCGCTTTACTTGGTCGATGTTGGTAAATTGGTTTAAAAGGATTTTCGCGCTGAACGAATGGTAAGGCATAGACTTTTACATTTTCATAGCCTTTTGCTTTTAATCCATGTAAAACATCTTGAGTTTTACGATGAGGTGTATTGTAAGTTATAACAGCAATTTGTGGTTGAGACATTCGTGATGTGATTAAGCGTTAATTAAATAGTTTTTATGATATTCAACTAAATTATCAATCGGTTTACGAATGATATGTCCAACTGTTAAGTGATATTGTGCTGCAACTGAACGGATGATTGGCTCGTATATATGTGCAATAGATCCGATGAAGTTTAACTCAGAATTTCGAGCTTCTTCGTAAGGTAATATTTGATATTCTATAAAACCAGTCATTGCATCATAAATGATTTTTTGGATGAATGGATCGTCTTTATGTTCAACAACAAATTTATTGAAAGAAGCTAAATATGCATTTGCAAATTTGTTCTGATAAACGTTTTTATTTAATTCTTCTACATTTAATTTGTAATAATCATCAAAAGCTTTAGCTAAATGCGGAGGCATTTTTTTTGTGAAATATGCTCTTAAAACACGTTTACCCAAATCGTTTCCAGAACCTTCATCACCCAAAATATAAGCTAAAGATTTAGTTTCTTCTCGCATTACTTTTCCATCAAAGTAACAAGAATTAGAACCTGTTCCTAAGATACAAACCATTGCAGGTTTTCCCATGTAAGTAGCGTAACAAGCTGCTAATAAATCGTGATCTACAACAAATTCTGCATTTGTAAATAAACCATTTAAACCGATTCGCACAATTTCTCGGTTTGCTTCAGTTGAAGTTCCAGCACCGTAAAAATATACTTGTTTTACATTTGTTGCAATATTTGCTAATTCTTCGTTTTTAGCAATTTCAGTAGTTATGTCTACGCTTGTAACGAAATAGGGATTAAAACCAATTGTATTAGTTCTGAAAACTTCTTGTTGTTCATTATCTAAAACAACCCAATCTGTTTTAGTAGAACCACTATCTGCAATAATTATCATTGTATTTTATTTGATGACTGCTAAAATAACAAATCTTTCATTTTTATAACCAAAAAAGGCTCGGAAATTCCGAGCCTTTGTCATAATTTATATCGATTAATGGTGGTGATCTTCTCCTACAACGATTTCGATGTATGATTCTGTTTCGTTACCAGCCTTGTCAATTACCATAATCCCTAAATGGTAATGACCTTCAGTAATATCACCAGCTGGAATTTGAATTGTTTTGTTTAAAACATATTCTTTATTTCCTTCGATAACTCCAGTATCAGAAAAATCCCAATTTGTTGTCGTTGATCTGTGTTCATGTCCATCACCATCTGAATGAATATTGATTTTGTACGATCCTAATTCAACATTATCAGATAAAATTGCTTGAACTTCTATTGTCGAACCTAATTCGTATGATTGGTGATCTGTTGGTTTTCCTAATACGATTTTTGGTTTTTCAGTATCTAATTTATCATCGTCAGAAGAGCATGATGATAATAATAAAATAGGAGTTGCAGCTAATATTATTGTTTTGAAAAATGAATTCATTGTTTTAATTTTTAATGTATTGTAATTGATTTAATTTTAAATAAAGGTTTGTTGGTTTTCTAAGCTAAATTAGAATTTGGCGGACCTTTATTATTAATATCAAACAAGAATTTTGATTGATAATTCTTTAAATAATTTACATTAATGTGGTAGTAGAAATCGAGCCAAATTGGTTTTTCAATTTCTAATGTAAAATCATGAATTATATACGTTTGATTCAGAATAAAATCATCACATTGATGAGGAATTTTTATTATACCAGAATCTTGATTTACAGTATGATCAATTAAAACAAAATGAAGTGCATTAGTAATCGGTAGCAATAAAATAACGCTACTAAAAAAAACTAAAATCCTTTGTTTGATCTTTTGTTTCATTATTATTTACCGAATGGAATACTTAACATTACTTGAATATTTCTTGCTTGTTCGGGTAATTGTAAAGCGCGGTAAAAGCTTGTATGATTGTAATATTTTTTGTTCAATAAATTAGAACCTTGTACAGTTAAAGTTGCTTTAAAATTATTGATTAAAATGTTAGTTTTTATACCTGCGCCCAGTAAGAAATAGTCTTTTGTAACGTCTTCGTTTTGTGCAATGTTACTTTGTTCGAAAGCATAACGTCCAGAAACATTAAATTCGAAATCATCAAAAATTGAAATCGGTTGATCAATTCGATAATTTACTTTAGAAAATAATGTATTTGGTGGTGTAAAAGGTAAGAAATTACCTAATTCATTATCTTCTGTTAACTGACGATTGTAAACATATTCATAAATAACTTGTGCATCCAAATTATCTGTGAAACGCTTTTGTACATTGACTTCAAAACCTGTAAGTAAAGCTTTGCTTTGTGTGTATTGGTAAATTTGACCTCCGTGTGGTAATATTGAAAATTGCCCAGAAGGTTTCAAAAATATATAGTTGCTAAAATAATAAGCATACGGACTTACGGCAATATCCCAATTATTTTTATGGTAAGTTGCTTTAAAATCAAATGCGTATCCTTTTTCTGAATCTAATGTTGAATCTCCGCGTTCGTGTCTAAATGATCCATGATGAATTCCGTTAGATCCTAATTCAATTGCAGTTGGTAAGCGGAAATTAGTTCCAATGTTTAAATTAAAATCCCAAAAATCATTAGGCTGAAACGTAGCACCAATCATTCCATTCCAATTCGAAAATGAACGTGAAATATCTTGGCTTCTTTCTGCATAAAAATTAGAAATTGCAGGTGCGTAATCTTTTCCGATCAAATAATCATATAATGTTTCATCAAAATAACCTTTTGAATCAAAATCAGCATAGTCAAAACGTATTCCAGCAGTTACTTTCCACGTTTTAGCTCTTTGGTATTCTTCAATTAAATATCCACTGTAAATATTTCTATCATATTGTGGCAAAAGATAATTGTAACCAGCAATTCGGTTTACCTGTATTTGCGATTGACCACCAATAATGGTTTTAAAATTTTGATTGTGTGTATGTTCAAATTTTATTTGCGAATCATAGGTTGCTAATTTAAAATCTAATTCTAAATCAGGATTAACTAAGGGTGCTTGTTGATTGCTATAATGTGTATGGAATGCACTAATTTCTTGACGATGATTATTTTGATATCCAAAGTTGAATTTGATTAAATTCTTAGCATCAATTTTAAATTCATTTTCGTTAATAACTTTGAAATGATTCACTTTTTGATGCGGAAAATCAACGTTTCTGTAATTTCCATCGTGTAAAAGTCTATCCAATGAAGGAACTCCATGCGAACCTGGGAAAAATCCTATTTTTTGATTTACATTAGAAACCGTTAAAATACTTCGGAACTGTTGATCAATATAACCAATTTGACCTTGAACATTCATTTCTTTACCAGCTGTATTTTTTACACGATTATT
Organism: Faecalibacter bovis; assembly: GCF_017948305.1. Classification (NCBI taxonomy): domain Bacteria; kingdom Pseudomonadati; phylum Bacteroidota; class Flavobacteriia; order Flavobacteriales; family Weeksellaceae; genus Faecalibacter; species Faecalibacter bovis. The sequence goes on along the minus strand of NZ_CP072842.1, from coordinate 2,733,306 downwards.
GTAAATCGGCATCCAACGATCCAGGTATCTAATTTTATCTGTTGTTGTTCTGTAATCAGCAAAGTCACTATAAGTACCTTTTAATTTATAAAAGAATTTATCGCCACGAGTTTGATGATTGATAGAAGTGATGTAATTATCATTTACTGATTGATACATTAAACCTAGATTCGTTTTCGAACTATTTTTAGCAGGAACTTGATTGTTTTTAATACGAATAACTCCGGCAATAGCTTCGTTTCCATATTCCAATGTTGCAGGTCCTTTAATTACCTCAACTTCTTCAATATTTAACGCATCAATTTCTAAACCATGATCAGCTCCCCATTGTTGTCCTTCTTGTTTTATTCCATTTTCTGAAACTAATAATCGATTAAATCCTAATCCTCTGATTATTGGTTTAGAAGCTGCAGATCCAATTCCAGAAGCATTCACGCCAGCCATATTTTCTAAAGATTTAGCCAAAGAACCAGCATAATTTTCTCGCACATATTTTTGATCAACATGTTCAGAGTTTCCAGTTGTAAAATCGTGTTTATGCGCAATCACATCAACCTGATTTAATGAATAACTATGATCATGCATCAATACAAATTGTAAATTAAGTGATTGATTTATGATAATTTCTTTTTGAATAGGAGAGTACCCTTGTTCATTAATAAACAATTCATATTTTCCATTAACTAAGTTTGTTACATAGAATTTTCCTGAAGCATCTGTTTGATGAGCTTCATTATTAAATTCGACTGTTACAAATGGAATTGGTTTTTGATTTTGATCAATAACTTGACCTAAAATAGTATGTTGAGCGTTTGCATTACTACACATAATTGCAGCAATTACAGCACTTTTTAAATAAAATGACATAACGTCTTGATTTTGATATAAAACAATGAATTAAAATTGAAGTTATATCAAAAAGGGTGGAGCTCTAAGACTAAAAAATGGATTCGCAACTTTGTATTGTTGCGGTGTTATGAATAAATAGGAAATGGTATGCTTTGGAGCATCAAACCAAGTGAAATTTTTTTGTTCTGAATCAGGAAGTAATGATTTTACATCAATGTGGCATAATTGACATTTATGATCATTGATGTGAACCAATTCTGATTGAGCATCATCATGAGAAGAAAAAATATGGCCAATAATATGAATAGACTGATTTACAGAAATCAGCATACATAATAGTAGGACGATATATTTAATTCTTTTTAACATGGTAGTTACAAAAATAAAGTATTCTTATTTAATATCTTTTAATTCGTATAAGTTTTTAGATAATTTTCTTAAAAACAACCAATAAATAACACCATAATAGATGGTTGTGATAATTAATATTAGCACAATTGCGATACCCACAGCTATATAACCAACTGTATCTGCTTTGTTTATATCGTAATTGCTTCCAATTTTATCGATGTAAATATTTTTACCAAGTTCAAAATAATAAGGTGTTGAAATTGATATTAGAGCAATGACTTGAAAGAAAATGAAAAAATTCACGATTTTTCGATACCTAATAATGTGATTCATTAGATTTTTTACCGAATCGTTAATTTTAATTTTCTGATAAGTATTGTAACTATAAATTAAAAACAATAACGTAAAAAGAATTGTGCAAGCAGATCCAATAATATAATTTCTGTAAAAAAATGAATTTTCGAATGATAAACTTTCACCAGTTATTAGTTTACCTTTTGCAATAGATATTAACGTAAATAAAACAACTAACGTTAATTCAGTCAATGTAAATTTAAAAAACCAATGAATTGTTGAAGTAGATTTTTTCTTCAACATGTTAAATATTTTATCTCGATCGTATTTTTTTTCGTCTGGAATTGATTTCCATGCGGATTTTAAGTCATCTAACTCCATTATTGTTCCATTTTTGTAATTAATTCTTTTAATCTAGTTTTTGCTCTATTCATTTTTACGCGTGCATTTACTTCTGAAATTCCTAACGTATCAGCAATTTCTTTGTAAGGTAAATCTTCTAAATAGAGGAGGACTAAAGCTCTTTCAACATCATTTAACATTTTGATAGCTGCATAAAGTAACTGGAGTCTCTCTTCGGTTTCTATGTCAGCATCTTCAGATTTGATATTAAAAAGTTGATTTTCAAGCGTTGAAACTTCTATTGTTCGATTCTTTTTTCGAATTAATACAATAGCTGTATTTAGACTAACACGATACATCCATGTGGAAAATTTTGAATTTCCTTTGAAACTATCAAATGATCGCCAAAGTTGAAGTACAATTTCCTGAAATAAATCCTCGTGCGAAAATTCATCATCTGTATAAATACGACAGATTTTGTGAATTATCCCTTGATTATTCTCTATTAATTCAGTGAATTTGTTGGCTTTTTCCGACAATTTATTATTCTTTTACGCAATAAGTAGTTTAAAGATACGAAATGTTACAAAAAAAATAATCTCCACATCCGAAGACGTGGAGATTTTCCTAACTAACTTAAACCTATGAAAAAGCTACGGCTTTATCAGAGACAAATTTACTAAAATTTATATATATACAATAAGAAATCATGTTTTTTTTCGTGAAGATTTAAAATTAATTTAATATCTTAATAAGAATCGTTCTAAACTAATGTAAACACGGCTTTAAATGATATATTTCATTGTGAATAGAGTGATAGGTTGATTAAATTTGTGCAAATATCTAAAAATATAAAACGTATTGCTTTATGGCAAATGAATCATTACTAAAATCATCTATTGGTAAGAAGTTCGCTATGGCTTTGTCAGCCTTATTCTTAATAGTGTTCTTATTACAGCATTTAGTGATAAACTTATTATCTATGGTTTATCCAGATGGGTTCAATGAAGTTTCGGCTTTCATGAGTGCTAACCCAATTGTACAATTTGTTATGCAACCAATTTTATTAATAGGTGTGGTTTACCACTTTATTATGGGGTTTGTATTAGAAATTCAAAACAAAAAAGCTCGTGGTCCTGTAGCATATGCTAAGTACAACGGTGCTGCTAACTCAACTTGGATGTCAAGAAATATGATTATTTCAGGTGGTGTTATCTTATTATTCTTATTAGTTCACTTATGGCAATTCTGGGTTCCAACAATCAACGCTCACTACGTTAATGTTGATCCTAATTTTGGTCAAGGTAACTACTTTATGGATCACGTAAACCACGTATTTACTTCTGCTGTAACATTAGTATTATATGTAGTGGCTTTCGTATTCTTATCATTACACTTACAACATGGTTTTGCTTCTGCTTTCCAATCTATTGGAGCGCGTCACCCAAAATATACTCCATGTTTAGTTGCTTTCGGAAAATGGTATTCAATTTTAGTTCCTGCTTTATTTATCGTAATTGCAGTTTACCATTTTGTTAATAACTTATCATAATATCAATAGAAAATGAGTATTTTAAATTCTAAAATTCCAACAGGAGATATCGCAAATCAATGGAGCGAGCACAAAGCTCACTTAAATTTAGTAGCTCCAAATAACCGTGATAAAATTGATGTTATTGTAGTTGGTACAGGTTTAGCTGGAGGTTCAGCTGCTGCTACTTTAGCAGAGTTAGGATACAAAGTTAAAGCATTTTGTTACCAAGATTCACCTCGTCGTGCACACTCTATTGCTGCACAAGGTGGTGTAAATGCTGCTAAAAATTATAAAGGAGATAATGACTCTATCTACCGTTTATTCTACGATACTATTAAAGGTGGTGATTACCGTGCTCGTGAGTCTAACGTTTATCGTTTAGCTGAGGTTTCTGGTAATATTATCGACCAATGTGTTATGCAAGGGGTTCCTTTTGCACGTGAATACGGTGGTTTATTAGATAACCGTTCTTTTGGTGGGGTACAGGTTTCTCGTACTTTCTATGCAAAAGGACAAACAGGTCAACAATTATTATTAGGTGCATATTCAGCAATGAATCACCAAATCCACTTAGGTAAAATCGAGATGTACAACCGTCACGAAATGTTGGATATTGTACTTGTTGATGGTAAAGCTCGTGGAATTATCGCTCGTAACATGGTTACTGGTGAAGTTGAAAGACATTCAGCTCACGCAGTAGTTATTGCTACAGGTGGTTACGGTAACGTTTACTTCTTATCATCTAACGCGATGGGATCAAACGTAACTTCAGCTTGGAAAATTCACAAAAAAGGTGCTTTATTCGCGAACCCATGTTACGTTCAAATTCACCCAACTTGTATTCCAATCCACGGAACAAATCAATCAAAATTAACTTTAATGTCAGAATCTTTACGTAACTCAGGACGTATCTGGGTTCCTAAAAAGAAAGAAGATGCTGAAGCTATCCGTGCAGGAAAGTTAAAAGCTGTTGATATTAAAGAAGAAGATAGAGATTACTATTTAGAGCGTCGTTACCCTGCATTCGGTAACTTAGTTCCTCGTGACGTTGCTTCTCGTGCTGCGAAAGAGCGTTGTGATGCTGGTTACGGAATTGAAGCGAATGAAACAGGTGAAGGAGTTTACTTAGACTTTACTGACGAAATCAAGAAAAAAGGTAAAGAGGTTGCTTTTGCTAACGGTGAGTCTAACCCATCTGAAGCTCGTATCGAAGAATTAGGTAAAAAATGGATTGAGGAGAAATACGGTAACTTATTCCAAATGTACTGGAAAATTACTGATGAGAATCCTTACGAAAATCCAATGCGTATTTATCCAGCGATTCACTACACAATGGGTGGTGTATGGGTAGATTACAACTTAATGTCTACAATTCCTGGATGTTTCGTAGCTGGAGAAGCTAACTTCTCTGATCACGGAGCTAACCGTTTAGGTGCATCTGCATTAATGCAAGGTTTAGCTGATGGTTACTTTGTATTACCTTACACAATCGCTGATTACTTATCTGCTGATATCCGTACAGGTAAAATCCCTACAAATACTCCTGAGTTTGATGAAGCTGAGAAATCTGTTAAAGATCAATTAAATTTCTTCATTAACAATAAAGGTACGAAGTCTGTAGATCACTTCCACAAACGTTTAGGTATGATTATGTGGAATAAAGTTGGTATGGCTCGTAACAAACAAGGTTTAAATGAAGCGATTGCTGAAATTGCTACTTTACGTGAAGAATTCTACAGAGATGTAATGGTTCCAGGTTCTGCTGACGAATTAAATACTGAGTTAGAAAAAGCTATGCGTGTTGCTGACTTCTTAGAGTTAGGTCAATTAATGGCAATTGATGCATTACACCGTAACGAATCTTGTGGTGGACACTTCCGTGAGGATTTCCAAACTGAAGAAGGTGAGGCTATGCGTGATGACGAAAACTTCGCTTACGTTGCTGCTTGGGAATACAAAGGTGCTGACATCAACCAAGAGGTGTTACACAAGGAAATGTTAGAATTCAAATTTATTGAGTTAAAAGCTCGTAGTTATAAATAATAAAATCATTTGGTTGAGCTCGTCTAAGAGCTCAACTGAATGTCAAAATATCTTAAAATAATATGGCATCATCAAAAACAATCAGTATAACACTGAAAATTTGGCGTCAAAAAAACGCTAATGCTCAAGGGAACATGGAAACATATTCTCTAAAAGATGTTTCGACTGATTCTTCATTCTTAGAAATGCTTGATTTATTAAACGAGCAATTAATCGGAGAAGGAAAAGAACCAGTTGCTTTTGACCACGATTGTCGTGAAGGTATCTGTGGTATGTGTTCTTTATTCATTAATGGACAAGCACACGGACCAGACTCAGGAACTACAACATGTCAGTTACACATGCGTATGTTTAAAGATGGAGAGACTATTTACATCGAACCATGGAGATCTGCTGCATTCCCTGTAATCAAAGATTTAATTGTTGACCGTTCTTCTTTTGACCGTATCCAACAAGCTGGTGCTTACATTTCTGTAAATACTTCTGGACGTACAGTTGATGCTAATGCAATTCCAGTTAATAAAAAAGCTGCTGATGAAGCGTTTGATGCTGCAACATGTATCGGATGTGGAGCTTGTGTTGCAACTTGTAAAAATGGATCTGCGATGTTATTCGTAGGTGCTAAAGTTTCTCAATTTGCATTATTACCACAAGGACAAGTTGAAGCTTCTCGTCGTGCACAAAAAATGGTTGCACAAATGGACTTAGAAGGTTTTGGTAACTGTACTAATACAGGAGCTTGTGAGGTAGAATGTCCTAAAGGAATTTCTTTAGACAATATCGCGCGTATGAACCGTGAGTTCTTATCTGCGAAAATTGCTTCTCCTGAATCAGTTTAATAAATTGTAAAAATTTATTTATATATAAAAAGGTGTAGATTATTCTACACCTTTTTTTTGTTTCATAAAAAAAGGATTTCAATCCATTGGATTGAAATCCTTAACAAAATTAGCGTACTTTTTTAAGGTACTATTTGTTGATGTTCAAATTATATAATCGAATTGCTTTTAATAAAAAATAATATATTAATACTAAATAATTAAGACGTCTGAATGAATTATCTTTTTACATTCACACAATTTTCAATGTTTATAACATTGTATTTATGCGGCTTTTATTATTTTTCACAATTCTAGTTTGAACCTAAATAAAGGATTTCAATTATTATTAATTGAAATCCTTATCAAAAAAATAAAACATTATATTATGATTTATTCTTTTGAATATGGTTTCTTTTAAAATAGATTGATTTAAAAACATTAAATCTTTTGATAATAAAATTTTAATGATTTACATACATCAAGATGTAATATGTCAAGTTAATTAAATCAATCACGCTTGAAAAAGAACGAATCAATTCAAAAGGATTTCAATTGCTTGAAATCCTTTTCCAAACATTAGTTAATAAATGAATGACTACACTAATATTTGTTAAGTTCTAATATTTAAAAGTATTGTAGCAATTTGTAATCTAATTATTATATAAAGTTATATAATATAAAAAATTATAATTAATGAATATGATCTTGAATCAAGATTGTATTAACACTACAATAAATGAACTTCTGGTTTAAAAAGGATGTCAATTGCTTAACATCCTTCCCGAAATTTGATAATGAAAATAATTTCATTTAACGAAATCATCTTATTAAGTTAAATCTCGAATTGTAAGAATAAAATTAATACTAGAAATGTTCTTTATTAAAACCTCAATAATTTTAAAATCGAGAACGATTAACTTTATTTCTTGTAGTAAAATTAATGACAAATATCATGTTAAGCAAATTTAAAAAGCTATATTTTAAAAGTTTAACACTTCAATAAATGTTTTTAGTTATAAAAAAATCTCAACCAATTTTGGCTGAGATCCTTTAATTATAATGGTTTCTAAACTTATTTTAATTTATTAAAAGATTTATTGATAAAATTTGTCAATTCTTTACCTTTTAACAATCCTTGAGAAAGTTTTGCTAAATCTAATGCATGAGAAATAATTTCATTTCTTTCTTCTTGATTTTCATTAGCTAAAATTTGTGTAGCTAAATCTGAATTAGAATTTACTACAACATTGTACATTTCTGGGAAGTTACCCATACCAAACATTCCAGCTCCACCAGTCGCCTGCATATCTTTCATACGACGCATAAATTCTGATTGCGTAATAATAAATGGTGCGTCAGTAGCTGATAAATCTTCTAATTGTACAGTATATGATTGGTTGTTAATCCCTTCATTAATTTGAGTTTTTAATTTCTCTTTATCTTCATCAGATAATTTTGAAATTTTAACTTCGTCTTTATCAATTAAGTTATTGATATGATCCGCATCTACACGTGCAAATGAAACATTTTCTTTTGTTCCTTCTAATTTCTGAATTAAATGCGCAGCAATAGGTGAATCTAAGAAAATAACTTCATATCCTTTTTCGTTTGCAATTTGGATATATTGATCTTGTGAATCTTTATCTGTTGCATATAAAATAACAGTTTTATTGTTCTTATCTGTTTGATTGCCTTTAATCTTTTCGATTAATTCATTCCAAGTATAATAAGTATTATTTGTAGTAGGATATAAAGCGAACTTGTCAGATTTTTCGAAGAATTTATCTTCGGTTACCATTCCATATTCAATTACGACTTTAATATCGTTCCATTTTTGTTCGTATTCTTCACGGTTTTGAGTAATTAAAGCACCCATTTTATCCGCAACTTTTTTAGTGATGTGTGCTGAAATTTTCTTAACAGCTCCATCAGCTTGTAAATAAGAACGAGAAACATTTAAAGGAATATCCGGAGAATCTATAACTCCACGCAATAACATTAAGAAATCTGGAACAATCCCTTTAACTTCGTCCGTAACAAATACTTGGTTTTGATATAATTGAATTTTATCTTTATCGATATTAATGTTATTTCCTAATTTCGGGAAGAATAAAATTCCTGTTAAATTAAATGGATAATCAACATTTAAATGGATGTGGAATAATGGATCTTCGAATTGCATTGGATACAACTCACGATAAAATTTTTGATAATCTTCATCAACTAAATCTGAAGGAGTTTTTGTCCAAGCTGGTGTAGGATTATTGATGATATTATCTACTTCAATTTCTTCTGGTTTTGCATCTTCTGCAGCACCTTCAGGTAATGGTAAAGTTTCTTTACGCGTTCCAAATTTAATCGGAACAGGCATAAATTTATTGTATTTTGATAAAAGTTCACGGATTTTCCACTCATCTAAAAATTCTTTAGAATCTTCAGCAATGTGTAATATAATTTCAGTTCCTCGATCGGTTTTATCTGCTACATCTAAAGTAAATTCTGGCGAACCATCGCAAGTCCAATGAGCTGCTGGTTCATCTTTGTAAGATTTTGTAATAATTTCTACTTTATCAGCCACCATAAAAGCAGAGTAGAAACCTAACCCGAAATGTCCAATGATTCCGTCAGCATCTTTGTGTTGATTAATAAATTCTTCTGCTCCAGAAAAAGCAACTTGATTGATGTATTTTTCAACCTCTTCAGCAGTCATACCTAAACCTTGGTCGATAATATGTAAAGTTGAATTTTCTTTGTTGATTTTTACCTCAATTTTAGGATCACCATATTCAACTTTGGCTTCACCAATATTTGTTAAATGCTTTAATTTTAACGTAGCATCAGTTGCATTAGAAACTAATTCGCGTAAAAAGATTTCGTGATCAGAGTATAAGAATTTCTTGATTAATGGAAAAATATTTTCCACTGATACATTAATGCTTCCTTTGTTCATTATATTTTGTTTTTTTATTAATTAAGATGTAAAATCATTTTCAAAACCAATACCATTCAGTGTTTACTGACATTTTGTCCAATTATAGTCATATCAAATATTAAAAATGAAGGCTTAAATTGTTGACTATTTTATTTACTCATTGAAAAAAAAAATGAATTGATGAATATATCTTTTTTATGATGTTGTTATTATAAAAACTTTATTTATTTTAAATTCAATTAAATAAGTATGGATAACAAGGAAAGTATAGAAAAAATTTCAGAATACGATTTAGTTCTTTTGGTTGATCGTTTAGAAGAAATTGAGCAAAGATTTTTAAAATTAGTAGGAGTCGCCGCGCTAGTACTTTGTATTCCACTATTTATTCCAATTTCTATTTTAAGCATCTTTTCAAGAAAAGCGAGAAATATGACATTTGATTCTCAATTTTTATTTTTTGAATTAGGGCCTTTTAATGTTTTATATTTTCTTGTAATTCCTGCGCTTATTATCTTGGGATTATGTTATTATTTTCTGTTCAGAATTCCTCAATTTAAAAAAGATATTAAAGAACAAGAAAAATTGGTCGGAATAATTAAGGTAAAGGAAATAAAGCGATTAGACGAAGGTTTAATAAAAGAATTAATGGGATCTAGCGATCATAAAGTAGTTTATCATCATAATAATTATGATGAGATTGATATGTTATTTTTAGCGCAAAGAAATCCCGAATATTTCAACTTAAAAGGTTGTAAAGTTGAAGTTTCTAAAAATGCTAAAATTTCATTAAAGCGTGAAGATTTTTACGATTAAAATAATTTTATTCAAATAGTTATATTTAAAATTAAACCTTGCTGGAGTTTATTTTCAGTGAGGTTTTTTATTGACACAATTTATAAATTAACATTAATAATGATAAAAATGAAAAAAACGTTGCTACTATTTTCAATGTTAGCTTTTTCTAATTTCGTGACAGCGCAAACGGATAGTTGGAATGCTGATCCTGATCAAAATCCTAAACAAAAAAAAGAAGCTGAAGTAATTGAGATGATTAAAGATTGAGGCGTTAATCTAATGAAAATAGATCAAATACCATTTGATTTAATTAGTAAACATAACGAGAATATTAGAGTTTTAATTGTAACAAATTCACCGGATTTAACTTCTATACCTGCCAAGATAAATACATTAAAAAATCTTAAAAAATTTTATATTTCAGGCACTCAGGTGAAAGATTTACCAGAAGATCTTTTTAAGATTGATGGATTAGAATCTTTTGAATATAATATGAATCAAACCGAGAAAATTCCTTCTGCAATTGGAAATCTTACTTCGCTAAAAAAGTTAAATTTATCCCTATTGCCAATTACAACTTTACCAGTTGAAATAGGAAAATTAACCAACTTAGAATCGTTAGAAATCACCAATAATAAAGGTGGGAAACATATAGCAAATAAAAGTTATAATTTGGTTGGAATTAAACATTTACCAAAAGAAATTGGTAATCTTACAAAATTGAACAAATTATATTAATACGAAAATGGGTTTGAAAATTTACCAAAAGAGATTGGGAAGTTAGAGAACTTAGTGTATTTAATGCTTTTTGATAATGAAATTAAAGAAATTCCTAAAGAAATAGGAAATCTAAAGAATCTGAAAAATTTAGTTTTAAATGATAATCCAATCGAATCACTACCAAATACGATTGGAGATTTAACAAATCTGAATATTCTAAATCTAAATCGTACAAAATTGAAATCGCTTCCGGAAAGTTTAGGTAATTTAAAGAATCTTAAAATGCTTGACATTGTAGATACACCAATTTCAGAAGAAGAATTAAGAAATCTAAAAAAGAAGTTACCTGATACTAGAATTTATAACGGAAAGGATATTACGTTATAATTTCTGTTGAATTTAAAGTTCCGTAACTTTAACCAAATTTAATCAGTATGAAGTTCGGAAAAGTAGAAGATGTTTCAAAAGTAGATTTTACATTACCACCGATCCATCCAGATACGTTTGAAGTTTTAAAACGTTTTCCATTAGATGATGATTTTGAAGTTTACGTTGGTGGCGCTCGATGGGCAAAACAAGAATTAAAAGGTTTTTTTCCACCTAAAACGAAAGATGAATTAATGTACTATTCAACTCAATTTAACTCAATTGAAATGAATGGTACATTTTATCGTTCCCCAACAAAAGAGCAGGTTATAACTTGGAAAAATAAAACTCCGGATGATTTTAGATTTTTTCCGAAAGTACCACAAAGTATTTCTCATTACAGCCGCTTGTTAAATGTAAAAGAAAAATTATGGACATTTTTAGATTCCATTACATTATTCGAAGAAAAATTGGGAATTGCTTTTTTGCAAATGCACGACAATTACAAGCCGAAAGATTTTGATCGTTTGGCAGAATTTATACAAAATTTTCCGAAAGGTTATCCTTTAGCTTTAGAGATTAGAAATGAAGAATGGTTTCAGAATCAAACTATTTTTAATCAATATGTGCAATTATTAGAAGAAAATTTTATCACAAATATCATCGTAGATACGCCAGGTAGACGAGATATGTTGCATATGCGATTAACGACGCCGCATTTATTTGTACGATTTGTAAGTGCATATCATCAGCTTGATTATCAACGTTTGGATGATTGGATTTTGATTATTAAAAATTTAAAAGCAAACGGATTACAAAGCGTTAATTTTTTTATTCATCAAGGTTTACAAGGGCAAGAAGAATTGTATGCGACCTATTTTGTAGAACAACTGAATAAAGAATTAGGTTTAGAGATTCGAGTTCCTAAAGTTTATCGAGAAAATTTTTAATTTAAATATCTTATTTATCTTTATACCATTATTATAAATTTCGATGAATAAAATACTCTTTACCTTCCTATTATTGTTTTCAATGATAGTTTATGGACAAATTCAAGATTTGTCTCAGCTTTCAACTGGACAACACGAAACATCTGCCATTTTAAATGATCATAATCAAAAAGTAATTGGTTACGCTTTTATTTACAATAAAGGTTTGGTTGATGATGACAAAAAGCAACAGTTTGAATATGTGATTTTAGATAAAAATCTAAATAAAATTACAAACGGAAATTACAATGTTCCTTATCATAAAATCTTTATTCCTAAAGTAAGTTCTATCGTTTTTAATAATCAAAACTTATATATTACAACAACTTTTAGAGAGAATAAATATGCTATTACGACAGGTCAATTAGTTACTTCTGTTGATTTAAAAAACAACAATTTTAAAAATCAATTATATTCTAACGGATCTATATATCAAAATGATGAAATAGATTTTGATTATCTTTCAAAACTTGATTATGCATCAACATATAGTTTTGCAAATTTTCTATTTGTAAATAATGTTAAGGATAAAATACATTTTGTATCTTCTCAAATAAACAAATTAGATCAAAATATTGCGCCGCTAAATTATGTAACTTTTTATGATCAAGACTTTAATAAGAAATACGAATATTATTTAGATGGAGAGAAAAGGAAGGAATATTATTCGTTTTTAACAAAATCGATTTACGGTGATAAAACAGTTATTTGGCAACGAAAAAGTACGTATAATAACGGAATCAAACTTGGTATAGATCGTTTACTAACGTATGATATAAATTCAGGCGAATTATTAAATAATATCCTTTACAATTCTAAATCTTTAAATGCACAAGAATATTTTGATCCAAATATTGAGTTTGTAGATGATAGAATGTTAGTTATTGGAGAAATTAAATCAACTCCAGATCAATATATAGGTAAATATCAATCAAAACCATCATTGGGAATTAAAAGAAATATTTACAATGAAAAGGGAGAAGTCATCCTAGAAAACAAAGTATATTATCAAGATGTTTTTGCGGATCTTAAATTTAAAAACGGAAGAGATAATAAAGGTTTTAAATTTTTGATTACAGAATTTTTTAACTTCAGTGATTTGTCATTTTCTATATTATTAGCGAAAGAGAAAGGAGATGGAAGTTTCGTACTAACTAAAACTACAGATTTTATAGTCGTTAATTTTGATAAAGATGGAAAATATAAAAATCACATCTTATTAGAAAAATCCAAAGAATATTACGACAGTTATTTGTTTTCACAAGAAAATAAAGAGGAAAACGAAGTTCTATTCTTCTACCAAGAAAATGTAAAGGAAGCTGGAAAAAAGAATTATTATTTAGTGGTGAATAAACTAAAAGACGGAAAATTAACGCAAGTTAAAATGCCTTTTAAAACCGATTCATCCTATTTAAGATTTTCCAAAGCAGAATATGGAAGTATTTTAATAACAGAATACAATAAAGATGATAAGGAAACATCAATTCGATTAGAAAAAATAAACATATAAAACAAAAAGCAGCTTATTCAGCTGTTTTTTTTGTATAATATTCTCCGATTATTTTTAAATCATTTGTACTTAAATTCCATAAAAAGTTCAAAAATTTGTGGTAATCTGCATCTTCATCATTGGCATCCGCAATTGTTACATATTTATTAAACTCATGTTTCAAACGGGCTTCATGTAATTTTGTAAATGCAATTCCTATATTTTTATCCAAATCATTTCGTTCTGATTTATTTTGCTTTTCATTGAATAATAGATAAAGTGCATCGCCGAAACTATCATTCAAAAACATTGTATTATAAAAATCTTCAACTACTTTATTTTTCAATTGAATAAATTCAACAGAAGGTTTTACAACATCAGTTTTTATATTTTCAACTTTAAATTTTTTGGCAATCCATTGCTTTCTTTCGTTTGTATTTGGATGAGTTTTAACTGAATCTTGGTCTACGTGTTCTGTAAACGTTAAACCAGCAAACAATTCTTCTTTTTCTAATTTCAGCCATTTTGGGTTTATCGAAATTCCTGCAGATGAAAATAGATTATAATAAGTACTATCTTTTAAAATTATTGTATTTTTTGTGTTGTATTGATCTAATCGATTCAACATTTCCAAATATTCAGATTTTGGAAAATTTGCGTTACTATAAAACACAAAACCCAAACTATCTGCAGCAATTTCTTTTATACGAGATTGATTAGCTAAATCGTATTTTTTCTGAATAATCTCATCCTGAGATTTAATTAGACGTATGAATTCTTGTTTCTTAATCGATTTGATTTCTTTTTTAAAATCAATTAAAAATGAAGCTTCTTGTTTAATTTCCTCAATCGAATGATTTAAATAATTATGAGCCATTTCATGTCCTAAAACTGCAGCAATTTGATATTCATTTTCTGCCAAATTAAATAATCCGTAGTACAGCATATAATAATCAAAACCAAATGAAGATGCGTTTGGAATGTTATTTTTAACGATAAAAAAGTTAGGATTATTTAGCTGATAAGAAATATTTGCGCGAGTAATTTCTGAAAAAATTTTTTGAATGAAATTCGTAAAATTCTTATCTACAATAAATTGATCTTTCGTAAAACCTTTCTCAATACTATATTCTAATGATTTAAAATTCCGATCATATATTTCACGTTCAATTTTGTTGTCAAAATTTCGGTGCTTGTTTTGGATTAATTTTAAGTCTTTCAGACTGTTTTCTTTTGAGGTATTTTGAGCAAAAGAAATTGTAGAAAAAATAATTAATAGTGTAAATAGTAGAGCTTTTTTCATATTATAATTAAAAACCGTATGTGTTTCAGACTTGTATTAATTTGCTGGAAAGATAAAAAATATATATTCAAAATTCAGTAATCATCATTAGTTTAAAGTAACTTTGTCGTACAAAATAAAACATAAGAATTTTCAGATATGAAACAATTCACGTCAGTTAATGATGTAGAAAACATCGACGAATTATTAAAAACAGCCTTAGAAATTAAAGCTAATCCATTCGCTCAACAAGAAGTAGGTAAAAACAAAACTGTCGGTTTAATTTTCTTTAATCCAAGTTTACGTACACGTTTAAGTTCTATCAAAGCGGCTTATAACTTAGGTGCTAACGCTTGGGTATTAAATGCAGGTGCAGATTCTTGGACATTAGAAATGGGAGATGGAACCGTGATGGATGGAGATTCTCAAGAGCATATTACAGAAGCAATTCAAGTTATGAGTGCTTATTGTGATGTTTTAGGTGTTCGTACATTCCCAAAATTAGTTGATCGTGACGAAGATTACCAAGAATTGATGTTTAATAAAGTTAAATCATTATCATCAGTTCCTGTCGTTTCATTAGAAAGTGCAACTTTACACCCTTTACAATCTTTTGCAGATTTAATTACAATTGCAGAAAAAACAGGCTATACACCAGGTGTAAAACCAGAGAAAAAAGTAAAAGTTGTTATGACTTGGGCTCCACATCCGCGCCGTTTACCACAAGCTGTTCCAAATTCGTTTGCAGAATGGTTTTCTAAAGTAGATTGGGTAGATTTTACAGTTGTTCACCCAAAAGGTTTAGAATTGGATCCAAAATTTACAGAAGGTGCAACAATTATGTATGACCAAGATGAAGCATTAAAAGATGCAGATTTTGTTTATGCGAAAAACTGGTCTTCTTACGAAAACTACGGTCAAGCAAATGAAGGGGATAAAGATTGGCAAGTGACAATGGAAAAAATGAATTTAACGAACAACGGAAAATTCATGCATTGTTTACCAGTTCGTCGTAATGTTGTTGTTTCTGACGAAGTTTTAGATTCTGATGTTTCAATTGTAATCGATGAAGCTACAAATCGTATCTATTCTGCTCAAACCGTTTTCCACGAAATTTTAAAGAATAAATAATCAATTTTGATAAATGATATAAATGCTGATTGTTACAATCAGCATTTTTTTGTTTAAAATTTTAAGAAATCTAATTAACATATATTGTTCTATTTTTTTGAAGTATTTAGAAATAATTTCTATTGATATAGGATTGATCAAAGAATATTGTTCTGAATAAGTTCAATTTTAAAGGATAAAAAAGTTTAAAAAAGGTATATTTTCTTGATTTTTAATGTTAAAAATTCGTTTAAAAACCGAATTTGCTTGAACTTTTAAAAATATTATACCTACATTTGAAAAAGAAAGTATAGAAAAAGTGAAATTTAATTCGTTATATATGACAATTTGTAAGCAGGTGTGGATTATTAATCCAGGCGTGGATATCTCATATATATAAATTTGAAATTTATTTTTTATGATATTTTATATCCCCGTCAGAGTTTATCTAACGGGGATTTTTTATGAATAAAAATCAAAGTGAAACAACCTTAAAATTAAAATAATGCAAACATTAAATCAGATCACAATCCCAGTATGGCCATTAGAGGATAATACAATTGTAAATAATGTATCGGTAACTTATCGTCAGTATGGTTTACCAATCGGAACGGCACCTGTAATTTTGATCAATCACTCGTTAAACGGTGATTCGGATTGTATGTTTCATTGGGATGGAGTAATTGGGCAAAACAAAGCGATTGATTTGGCTGAATATACAGTAATTTGTATTGATATTCCTGGAAATGAAGTTGCCAAAGAAATTAAATATGACCATTTACCATTCGATAAAATTACAGGTAGAGATGTTGCTGTATTGTTTTGGTTAACTTTATTCGAGTTAGAAATTGAAGAATTATTCGCAGTAATTGGTGCCGATTTAGGTGGCGGAATTTCTTGGGAAATGACAACTATTTTTCCTAAACGTGTTTCAAACTTAATCCCAATTGCTAGTTCACCAGTAACTGAAGATTGGTTAGTGAAAGAGCCTATTGCGAAAAACGAATATATTAAATCTATCTTTTATAGCATTGATATTAGCCGAAACAGACATCATGTATTGGAAGTTGCACAATTAATTCAATCTAATATCCACGTGATTTATGTGAAAAATGATTCTAATTACAATAAAAAAGAATTGAGAAGATTTTATACAAAACTTAATGAAGTGAAGAAAAATGTAAAGTTTTATGAGTTAGATGAGATTGAGGATACAATTTATTTAAAACAAAATATAGAAGAAGTAGACAAAGTGGTAGACGGAATTTTAGAAAAAGAATATATTAATAATGTAGCATAAAAAAAGCCTCGCGATTGCGAGGCTTTTTTTATTTATTGTATTTCTTTTCTTTTAAATACTTGATCAAAATTCATGTAAATAATAGCAGTCAGAATTAAAATAATTCCAGCCCATTGTATAAATAAAACTTGTTCACTTAATAAAATAAATGCCATCATTACAGAAACTGGAAGTTCTACCGAAGATATAATACTTCCTAATCCTAATCCAGTTTTTGGGAAACCTAAATTTAATAAAATAGGAGGTAAGACTGTTCCAAATAAAGCAAGTGCAAATCCCCATTTAAAGAATATTGAAAAATCGAACGATTTGTCAACAATAAAATCATCTCCTAAAATTGCTTTATAATTCATAAATTCTGGAAGATAATGAGGACCTAATTGTGTGAAAAAACAAAATATTGTAACCAAAACTCCACCTCCTAAAACCATATACAACGTTTTTTTGTAAGGTGGTAAATAGTTTGCAATTCCGTTCGCTGTAAACATGGTTGTTGTGAATGAACATGCGGCTAAAAATCCCCAGAAAATTCCTTTCCAATCCAAATCAACATCTTGTCCAATAAGATTAGTTGCCATAGCTGTTCCGACCAAAACAATTACCATAGCAATTAATTTTTTTGACGACGGAAATGTTTTAGTAATTATGGTTTCAACCAAAATACTAATCCAAACCGTTTGCATCAATAATACAATTGCAATTGAAACATTAATGTATTGTACAGCGATGTAGTAAAACAGACTCGTTAATCCTAACGAGCTACCAGCTATTAATAGTTTAATTCTATCGTTACCTTGGAATGGTACATTGTTTTTTCCATTAATGTACATTATTCCGTTGATTACCAATAAAATTAAAATACCTAAAATAAATTGAGATGCTGTGACTTCTGCTGTTGAATATCCTTCACCGTAGGCTAATTTCACGAAAGTAGCGAGCATGCCGTAAAAACTTGCTCCTAATCCCACGAATAATACGCCTTTTAAAAGGTCTTTATTCTGCATAATAATATAGTATATAAATAGTTAAATAGTTTCCCAAAAAAAAGCTTGCTTCCGAAGAAGCAAGCTGTCAAAGGTATGATAATAAATGTAATTTTTTAGCCTTTAAATAATCCGTTTATTTCTGCATCAATTCTGTTAAAAATATAGCCTAAATCTTCTTTATTTTCAACGAAATCTAAATCATCAACATCTATAATTAAGATTTTTCCTTCTGTATAGTTAGAAGTCCATTTATCATATTTTTCATTTAATCTGCTTAAATAATCAATACTGATAGAGTTTTCATAATCACGTCCACGTTTTTGGATTTGTTTTACCAAAGTTGGAATAGATGCCTTTAAATAAATTAATAAATCTGGCGCTTCAACGAATGAAGTCATCAAATTAAAAACACGTAAATAATTGTTATAGTCACGAGTTGACAACAATCCCATATCGTTCAAGTTACTTGCGAAAATGTGTGCATCTTCGTAAATCGTACGATCCTGAATAATGTCTTTACCACTTTCTCTAATTTCTTTTACTTGATTAAAACGGCTACCTAAGAAATAAATCTGTAAGTTAAAAGCCCATTTTTCCATATCATTGTAGAAATCATCAAGATAAGGGTTGTGTTCAACATCTTCAAATTGGGGTGTCCAATTATATTGCTTAGCTAAAAGATTTGTAAGAGTAGTTTTACCTGCTCCAATATTTCCGGCGATGGCGATATGCATTTTTCTATTAATTTATTCGGGTGTAAATATACAACCCCTTATTCTTTATCACAAAAAGTTGATCGTCGCTCATAGTAAAATCTTTTACATTAAAAAAATTATCAACGGTCGAAATCTCATGGTTTACCAAATTGATAGTTGTTAAGCTATTATCATCTAAAAGATGAATATAATCTCTTGAAAAACAATATTTTTCGTGTGTGTTTAATAGAATAGTATTCTTTGAGTTACCAAAAAAATCAAATTCATAAATCCAATTTTGACTTTTAAGAAAGATTCTATTTTTGGTTTGATAAATTTCTTCAATAGTTGTGTCACCTTCTTTGAAGAATAACATATTTGATTTATTTATCATCGATTTTAATTGATAATTCCACTGAATTAAACGGAGTTCGATTGGATCAAAATACCACAACGTTTGACTATCTGATACAGAGATTGCGGAAGGGAAAATATTGTATTTGTTTAAATTAATACGATCCTGAATCGGATTTAGATTGTCATCTAATATTTGTAATTCTTGATAGTTATAAACCAAGAACGTTTTTAAACTAAGGTTGGAGTCAATTTTGGTTACAATTTTATTTAAAGGATAACTTTTAATCGATTTATCCTTTTTGATTTTTATTAATTCTTTTTCATTTAAAATTAGATGAATATCGCCCAAAGCATTTGATGTGATTTTCGAAATATTTGCCGTTTCGAAAAAAATAGAATCAGTTATTTTATATTGTGCTTGGACGAATTGGAACGAAATTAACGTAAGAATTAAACTATATTTTAGAGCTAAAGATTTCATAACCAAATCGACAAATTGATAATAATATTACAAAGATAAATATATAACGAATAAACGTATTTCCTTTTGCGATTGCAAATTTAGCACCTAAAAATCCACCAATTCCATTAGAAATTGCCATCGGAATTGCAATCGCCCAAATTATTTTACCTGAAATTAAAAATAAACATATCGAACCAAAATTTGTAGCAAGATTTACAAGTTTGGCTGTAGCAGATGCTTGTAGAAAATCCATTCGGATTAAAGTTACGAAAGCAACTATAAAAAAAGTTCCGGTTGCAGGTCCAATAAATCCATCATACATTCCAATCACAAATGCAATCAAAATACCTTTAATAATACTTTCCTTCTTTTCGATTTTACCAGCTTTGGCTTGACCAAAATCTTTCTTGAAAATAGTGTAGATAAAAAGTGCAATTAATACCACAAAAAGCAAGGGTTTCATAAAATCATTATCCACTAACAATAATAATCTTGAACCTAAAAAGGCTGCAACGAAAGCTACAATTGCCATAATTGCAAAGAGTTTCCATTGAATCTTTATTTTTTTTAAGTATTGAGAAGTTGCTATTGCAGTACCTGTAAACGCAGGAATTTTTAAGGAACCAATTATGGTAGCTACTGGATAATGAGGTAATAATGCGAGTGATAAAGGTGTTTGGATTAATCCGCCACCGCCAACTATAGAATCTACAAATCCGGCAAAAAAAGCAACGGAGCAGAGTAGAAGAATAAGGTCAAATTCCAAAATGATAAAATTTGAACAAAAGTAAAAAAGAAAAGGACAAAGTTTTCACTTTGTCCTTTTTATATATTAAATAAATTTGAATTATTTAACTACAAATTTAACTGTTCCTAAAGAACCATCAGCGTAAGCTACACGAGCGTAGTAAACTCCTGATTTTAATTGAGAAACATTAACTTCTTTTTTAGTTGAAGTTAAAATTGATTTTGCAGACATATCACCAACTACAACATCTTTGATGTCTTTGTTAGTTACGATGTTTAAAACTCCGTTAGAAACAACCGCTTTTAATTCTGCTTTAACAACATTTGTTTCAGTTGTACTTAAAGAACATCCAGGAACTGGTTCTGCTAATTTTAATATACCACCTGTACCTGCTGCGTCAGATGTAAATTGTCCAACCCAAATATTACTACAATCATAAGCAGCAATTTGACCTCTTTGATCATCAGCATCGATAGAAACCCATGTATTACCACCATCGTTAGTGTAAGAAGATCCAATTCCTAAAGGTGAAGTTGTACTAATACCTGTTGTAATATAATTTGCATTAGATCCAGGAATGTATTTAATATCACCGTTGTAGTATCCTGTAGTTTCTTTAATATCCCAGTTAGCACCTGCGTCTTCTGTAAACCATAAGAAACCAATGTTATCTACTAATAAACCGTAAGATTCACTTGAGAATGACATAGAAGCATTAGAATTTTCTCCTGAGAAATCATCAACTGGACCACCTACGTAAGAATTCCATGTTGCTCCAAAATCTGTTGTATGTAAAATACGACCTGTATTAGAAGTTAACCATAAGCTATTTCCGAAACCAATTTTACCACCAACATAACCGTATTCGTCAGCGATTAAAGGAGTTGGAGCAGTAGATAATACAGACCAAGTGTTACCACCATCAGTCGTTTTATACATTTCGTATTTATTATTAACTGGATCTCCAATAACTAATCCTGTTTGAGCGTTAAAGAAATGAACGATGTTACCAAAAGATGCATTTCCGAAAACTCCTGTAATTTTAGACCAGTTTGTACCTCCATTTGTAGTTTTGTATAAACCGTTTGCTGCACCACTACCAGAAGCTGGAGCTGTAACAACGAAAGCATTTTGACCATCTACACCGTGGATATCTGAAATTAAAGCATTTGATGGAGCTGATATTGCTTTTGAAGCCCAAGTTTGACCACCATTAGTAGTAACAGTTGCAAAACGAGGGTAAGTTCCATTTCCAGAACCATCACGTACTGTAGACCATAATGTATTAGCATCTACAATAGAAATAACTTGTGGAGCTGCGTACTGTAAAGGAACATTAATATTTTGTGTTTCATATTGTCCAAATGCAAACGAAGCGAAAGCTACCGTAAGTAACGAAAGTAATTTTTTATTCATAATAGAGTTAATTTATTTAGGCTAATGTAGTTAAAAATCAATATATATATAAAAGATTTTTTTAAAAATCTTTTATTAAAATGATTTTCTGTACAATTCTATTTCATTATTTCTGTGTAAATAGATAAGTTTAGCGTCAGATACTCGTTTAAAAATAAATTGCTCTCGTGTCGTAGAAGACGAAATTGTGAAGTAATATGAATTATCAGAAACTTCTTCTTCAACTCTCATCTGAATTTGCCCTGAAGAATTTGATGTATTTATAATATCATTATAATTTGTTTCTTCAGAACTTGTGATATAGACGTTGTGATAATCAAATTTTAATTCCAATGTATCATTTTGTAGTGATGTGCTCCATTTTCCATGAATCCAATTTGGTGGATTAAAATGAGATTTGTTTGTGTAGTTATCATCATCACTTGTACAACCCATTATAGTAAACATAAAAGAGATTACTATGAAGAATTTAAAAATTTTCATAATGTAAGTTAATTGGTTAGGTTCGGCTAAATTATGAAATTAAATTGAATTTAAACAATTATAACTCAAAATAAGTATTTATAAACAAGTAGATTACGTTAAGTTTTGTTTATAAAAATTAAACGCTTCTTAGTAATAAGAAGCGTTTAGAGATATTTTTAGAAATTAATATTTCCGGGATTCAAGCCAGAAAATCCAGTTTCATCTAAATTAGATAATTGTTCAATTTCTTCTTGTGATAATTCAAAATCAACCAATAAATTATTTTCAATATTTGTTGGGTTTTCCGATTTTGGTAGAGGTAATACGCCTTGCTGAATTGCAAATTTTATACAAACTTGTCCAACCGAAACATTATGCTTTTCAGCAATTAATTTTAAAGTTTCGTCTTGTAGAATTCTTCCAGAACCTAACGGAGACCAAGCTTGAACTAAAATATTATTATTCTTACATAATTCTACAACTTCTGGTTGTGTAAATCCAGGATGGAATTCAATTTGGTTCACTGCAGGAACAACAGTTGCATTTTCTAGTAAAGCTTCCAAATGATTGACCATAAAATTACTTACACCAATTGCTTTTACTTTACCTTCTTTTTGCAAATCTTCTAAGGCTTTCCACGATTCTTCATTTATTTTTTGCCAATCCTCAGGAAACTGAGTTTCATTTGCAGGCCAATGCAAAAGATATAAGTCAATGTATTCTAAACCTAATTTATCAAGCGAAATTTGAAATGCTTTTTTTGCATTTTCATATCCTCGCATATCGTTCCACAATTTTGTTGTAACAAAAAGATTTTCGCGCGCAATTCCACTGTCTTTAATTGCTTTTCCAACACTCACTTCATTCCCATAAACTGCAGCAGTATCAATATGTGTGTAGCCTTTTTCCAAAGCTGTTTTCACAGCTTGATAGGCATTTTCTCCTTCATCAATTTGCCAAGTTCCAAATCCTATTGCTGGGATTTCGTTTGAATTATTTAAAACAAAATTTTTTATCATGATAAGATTTTCTCTTTTTATTTAACGTTGATTAGTAAAACAAATGTTTCAATTATATTTAAATCAATTCAAATTGCTTGAAATGATGTGTAAAGTGTTTATTGTGAAAAATTTTCCAATCTTCATAACCAATTTCATCAACTACAGGATTCATCATTAATATACCTGGATTTGACTGAAAATATTCGTGAAATTTTTCTATTTCACTTTGTAGCTTTTCAATTGCAGCATCCATCGTTGGATAACGTAAGTCTAATAAACCTTCCATTCCGCCAGCTTTTATCCCTCTTTCCATTTCAATATCTGGATTCAAAACGACTTCTTTATATTTCGGAATCATTTCTTTGGGTGTGCGACACGGAATAATAAAACCACCGTTTGACATTTTCATCGAAACTATTAAATGTTCAACCATGTGTTGTGGCGTCATAATTCCCCAAACCGGCTGTTTATCTAATGGTAATGATTTTAATAAATTAATAATTTCTGATGTTTGATCAATATTAGCTTTCATTTTATTCTGATTATAGTGTTTAATAACGTTCTTAAAAATAACAAGAATTTATTTATTTCGGAATAATTCAGGATTTTTCGGTCTGAATATTTCATAAAATAAAAACTTTCTAGATTTGATTTTACGGTTTAGGATATAATTTACATTATGATATTATTAAAAATTACATGTATTAATTGTTTGTTTTACATGAATGAGTTTAAAAAGTTTAATATAATTTAATAAAAATATTTTTTTCAATTTAATAGTAAATTTTATGATTTGGATGATTTCATTTTTCTCAATATAATTTAATTTTACTGAAGTTTTTTATAACAATTAATGGAAGAATTTACATTAAACCCAATTTACGAAAAGATAATTGATGATATATCAGAAAATAAATTTTCTATTTCGGATAATTTTTTTTCAACTGAGGAAACAACATTACTACGTAATTACGTAATCGAACAAAATACAGAAGACGGTTTTCATCAAGCTGCAATCGGGAATTCTCAAAATGAAAAGATTGTGAAATCAATTCGTGGTGATAAAATTAAATGGATTGACGAAGCGAATAAAAATGACGTTGAGGAAGTATTTTTTAAAAAAGTAAACGATTTTATTTCATATTTAAATCGTACGTGCTATATGGGAATTGAGGAAAGTGAGTTTCATTACGCTGCCTATACAGAAGGGACTTTTTACCAACGTCATGTAGATGCTTTTAAAAATGATGATCGTAGAACTTTATCAATGGTTTTTTATTTGAACGACGAGGATTGGAAGGATGAATATGGTGGACAGTTAGCATTATATTTACCAAACGAAGATGGGTCTGAACGTGAATTAAATATCCTGCCAGTTGCGGGAAGAATGGCAATTTTTGATAGTAAAACCATTCCACACGAAGTAAAAAAAGTAAAGCAAACGCGTTATAGTATTACTGGTTGGTTGAAAACAAGAGCCAAAAATGGATTTTAAATAAAAAAAGACCTCAATTTTGAGGTCTTTTTTATTGTTTTATAAATCTTCTAATTCGATAACTAAATCGTTTTGATCTACTAAAGTTCCGACAGATAAAACCACTCGTTTTACTTTAGCAACTTTTGGAGAAGAAATAGTACTTTCCATCTTCATAGCTTCAACGAAGAATAGAGGAGAACCACTTTCTACAATATCGCCTTCTTTCACTAAAATCTGTGATAAACTACCTTGTAAAGGAGCACCAATTTCATTTTCAGGATTAGTTACTTTTGCGTGAACAGCTTTTGTAGAAGTTACATTTTTATCTTTTACTTTAACTGTCCTTTGACCTCCGTTTAGTTCGTATGTAATCGTTCTAATTCCTTCTTCATCAGGTTTTGAAACATATAATAATTTTACATGAATAACCTTTCCTTGACGTAATTTAATTTGAACTTCTTCTCCTTGTTTCATCGGATAGAAGAATGCAGGAGTAGGTAATTGTGAAACGTCTCCGTAGGTATTTTTATGATTATAATATTCGTCATAAACCTTAGGAAACATTTGGTATGATAAGAAATCTAATGAAGAACTATTTGGATATTTTTCATTAAATTCTTTTGTCGCTTGTTCTAAATCGACATCAGGTAAAATCTGAGCTTGAGGTTCGCCAATTTCTTTTTCATTTTTTAAGACAATTTGTCTTAATTTTTCAGGAAATCCACCGTAAGGTACACCTAAATCTCCATTGAAGAAACCAATTACAGATGCTGGAAAAGAATGATTTTTTGTTTCATCTAAAACATCTTCCGGAGTTAAATTATTGGCTGTCATAAATAACGCCATATCTCCAACAACTTTACTACTTGGAGTTACTTTTACAATGTCTCCAAATAAATTATTAACGTTCGAATAATTCTTTTTAATAGTAGATATTTTATCACCTAAACCAACTCCTTCAGCTTGTTGTCTTAAATTAGAATATTGCCCACCAGGAATTTCATTGTTATAAACTTCAGCTGTAGAAGATTTCAAATCAGACTCGAATGGATAATACATTTCTCGAACATTTTCCCAATAATTACTATGTTCATTTAATGCCTCAAGATTGATTGATTTATTTTCTCTTTCAGTACCTTGTAATAATGCAACCATCGAATTTAGATTTGGTTGCGCTGTTGTTCCACTAAATGATGCTAACGAACAATCAATACTATCGATACCAGCTTCTAAAGCTTTTAAATAAGTAGCAATTTGTGTTCCTGCCGTATCATGCGTATGAAGTGCAATTGGAATAGAAACGGCTTCTCGTAAAGCAGGAATTAAAACTTCTGCAGCTTGTGGTTTTAACAAACCAGCCATATCTTTTATAGCCAACATATGTGCGCCAGCATCCTCTAAACGCTTCGCTAAATCTGTATAATAAGATAAATTATACTTGTAATTTCCTTCGCGTAAAACATCTCCTGTATAACATAAAGATGGTTGAGCAATTGCTTGTGTATTTTTAGAAACAAATTCAATCGCAGGTAACATAGATTCTAAATTATTTAAAGAATCAAAAATTCTAAAAATATCAATTCCATTTTCAGCTGCTTCTTCTATAAATTTCTGAACAATATTTCTTGGATAAGCTGAATAACCAACAGCATTACTACCACGGAAAAGCATTTGTAATAATACATTTGGCATCGATTTTCTTAGTAGCTGTAATCGTTCCCAAGGACATTCGTGTAAAAAGCGTAGCGCAACATCAAATGTGGCTCCTCCCCAAACTTCAGCTGAAAATATTCCAGGATTGTTTTGTGCAAAACTTCCAGATGCAGCCAAAATATCTTTGGTACGAACACGAGTTGCAACTAAAGATTGATGTGCATCACGGTAAGTAGTATCTGTAAAATAAATTTGTTTATCGTTACGGATTTGTTTCAAGAATTCTTCGCGACCTAATTCATTTAATAAATCTTTTGAACCTTTAGGATAAGGTTTTAATGAATCAAATGTTGGGATAATTGGTTTTCTAAATTCTTTATTTGGATCATAAATTTTTACATCCGGATGTTGATTGATTTTGATGTCGGCTAAATATTTTAATACTTTAGTCGAACTATCTCTCATTTTTTTGATTTTAAACAATTCAGGATGATCACCGATAAAGTTTACGGTACATTCACCTTTTCTGAAAATTTCATGTCCTAAAACCTTTTCTAAAAATAAGATATTGGTTGCTACACCACGAACTCTAAATTCAGATAATGCACGTAATAAACGTTGCGTAGTTCCTGATAAAGTTCGTCCGCTTGCAGTAACTTTCACGATCATAGAATCGAAGAAAGGTGAGATTTTCATGCCTTGGTAAGCGCTTCCCTCATCTAATCTGATTCCGAAACCTGCTGCATTTCGATAAGCGATTAAAGTTCCATAATCTGGTTTAAAATCTTGCTCCGGATCTTCAGTCGTAATACGACATTGAATTGCAAAACCATTTATTTTTAAATCTTCTTGTGATTTGATATGAATTCGAGGATCATCCAACGTTACACCTTGCGCAATTAGTAATTGGCTACGAACAATATCGATTCCTGTAATTTCTTCTGTAACCGTATGCTCAACTTGAATTCTTGGGTTAACTTCTATAAAATAAACATCATTGTTTTGGTCAACTAAAAATTCAACTGTTCCTGCATTATTGTAGTTTACTGCTTTTGCAATTTTTAAAGCATATTCATAAACTGCATCTTTCGATTTTTGAGGTAAATTGGGAGCTGGAGCAATTTCAACAACTTTTTGAAAACGTCTTTGTACCGAACAATCTCTTTCAAATAAGTGGACAATATTACCGTGATTATCTGCTAATAATTGTACTTCGATATGCTTGGGTTGATCGATAAATTTTTCAATAAAAATTGTACCATCACCAAAAGCTTTAAACGCTTCATTTGAAGCTTCGTTAAATGCTTGTTTTACATCTTCAATTTGTCTTACAACTCGCATTCCACGTCCACCGCCACCAGCAGCAGCTTTTAAGATAATTGGAAAACCGATTTTTGCAGCGATTTCATCAATTTTATCAATATCATTTGCAGATAAAATTGCATCTTCTATGACTGGAACATTAATAGATTTCGCAATATTCTTGGCCGCAATTTTATCACCTAATTGTTCCATAACTTCAGGTTGTGGACCAACGAATATTATTCCTTCTTCACGGCAACGTTTTGCAAAAGTTACATTCTCACTCAAGAAACCATAACCTGGATGTATGGCATCTACATCATTTTCTTTTGCAACTCTAATGATTTCTTCTACATCTAAATAAGGTTTTAAAGGCTGATCATCTGATCCAATTTGATAAGATTCATCTGCTTTAAATCGATGCATAGAAAAACGATCTTCATGAGTGTAAATTGCAACAGTTCTGATTCGCATTTCAGAGGCTGCACGTAATACACGTATTGCAATTTCACCTCTATTAGCTACCATTAATTTTTTAATGACAACTTCAGTTTCGTTAAATAGTTTTTGTGACATTTTTTTTGTTTGTGCTTTAAAAATAGAGCTTAAAAAAATTTAATGCAAGAACTGAAGAATGTTTCTTTAATAAATAAATAAGTTGTATTATTATTTAATATAGACTAAATCGTTTATCTTTATATAAATCAATTATTTATTGTTTTTATGGTGTTGAGTTAAAATTTTAGAAAAATTAAAATTTATTTATAAGTTTTAATGTTTTAGTATTTAAGAATTTCAAAATATATCATTCTGAAATTATTTTAATTCGATGATTTTGTCCCCAATTTACAAGTACATCAATTATTTCATTGGTTGATTTTCCATATTCAGTAATTGAATAAGAAACCGATATAGGTTTTGTTTTTTGCTCTTGTCTTATCACTAATTTATTAGCTTCTAAATCTTTCAATTCTTTAGATAGAACTTTTGCAGATATACCTTCAATATCACGTTCAATTTTATTAAATGTATTCATATCATTTTCACGCATCATCAAATAATGAATTATCAAAAGTTTCCATTTGCCTCCTAAAATTTCTAGAGTATCAGTCATTGCAAGTATATCAGCTGTACATGGAGCAGGATCTGTTAATGGATTTTTATCATTTGGTATATTTTAGGTTACTGGTTACCTCTAGGTAACTCATAGTTAAGATACTATTTATCGGTTATAAATTTGTAGTAATCAAAGAAATAAATCACAAGATGATGAAAAATACAGTTTTAATTACGGGGGCAAATAGTTTTATTGCAAAACATATCATTCCATTATTGGAAGGAAAATATAATTTAAAATTTTTAACACGAAATCCAAAACTTGAGAATGAGTATCTGTGGGATGTAGCTAATGAAATGATGGATGAAAATGCATTAGACGATGTAGATTACATTATTCATTTAGCTGGTGCAAAATTAAATGACGGAACACCATTAACTGATGAACAAAAAAAATAATTTATGATACTAGGATTGGTGCAGCAAATTTGATCAGAGAAAAATTAATTGCGAGAAATCAAACAATTAAAGGCTTTGTGTCAGCTTCAGCAATTGGATACTATGGTTTTCATGATGATACGCTTGAAATTGATGAAAATGGAAAAAAAGGAATTGGGTTTGCAGCTGATTTAAGTGATGATTGGGAAAAAGCAGCAGATTTATTCAAAACGAACGGAGTTGCGACAAACGTTGCTAAAATAAGAGTTTCATTGGTGTTAGGTAAGGAAAACGGAATTTTTCCATTATATGTTTCAATGCTAAAACAAAACAAATTGGAAGCTTTGGAAAATAATATACAATCGGTTCCATGGAATCATGTGGAAGATATGGCCGGAATATTCGCTTTTGCAGTCAAACATAATTTAGATGGAGTTTATAATTCTGTTGCACCGCAAGCAGTTTCTCAGTTTAATATTTACCAAGCAATTTTAAATGAATTGAATTCAGGTGAAAATCAAATTTTACAACCATTTCATGGTAAACATTTAGTAGCAAAAAAAATTCAAGAAGCCGGTTATCAATTCAAATTTCCATCAATTGAATCGGCAGTTAAAGATATTCTATCAAAATTATAAAATCACAAGAAAATGAAAACAAGAAATATTGAAAAAATAATGCATCCAGGAACTTTTAATTGGGTAGGAGACGCATTTTATACAACCTCTTTTATTGTAGGAGAAATAGCAAGAAGAAGAATGGATCCTTTTTTTGCCTTAGGTTATAATGCTGATATCGAATTTGAAGCTGAAGAAATTCCGAGAGGAGTAGGAGCTCATCCTCATAAAGGTTTTGAAACAGTTACTTTAGCTTATAAAGGAAAAATTGCGCACAAAGATAGTCGTGGAAATCACGGTGTAATTGGCGAAGGCGATGTGCAATGGATGACTGCCGGAGCTGGAATTATACATCAAGAATACCACGAAGAAGAATGGTCGAAACAAGGCGGTTTGTTTCAAATGGTTCAGATTTGGATGAATTTACCAGCAAAAGATCGCGAAACAACACCTCATTATCAAGATTTATTGTATAAAGAAATGACTAAAGTTGTATTGGAGGATGAGGTTAGTTACATTAACGTAATTGCCGGAGATTATAAAGGAAACAAAGGAAAAGCTACAACTTATTCGCCTATAAATATGTATAACGCATATTTGAAAAAAGGCGTTAAAGCTGATTTTCAATTTCCGAATCATTACAATACTGCAATCTTAATTATAGAAGGAAGTGTTAAAGTAAATAGGAATGAAATTTTGGATAAAGATACTTTTGCGATGTTTGAAAATGAAAACGGGGATACGTTTATTTTAGAAGCTTTAACTGATGATGCATTGGTTTTAGTTTTAAGTGGTGAACCTTTAAATGAACCGATTGCGCATTACGGTCCTTTTGTAATGAATACACAAGAACAATTAGTAAAAGCCTTTGATGAATTTAAAGCTGGTAAATTTGGAACATTATAATTTATATTAATAACAGTGTAATAAGCACTGTTATTTTTTTATAACTTTAATGTATGAATTTTACGATTAGAATAGCTACAACAAATGATATCGATACCATCTGGAAATTATTACAGCAAGGAATAGAAAAGCGCAAAAATGAAGGCAGTAATCAATGGCAAGATGGTTACCCAAATCCTGAGGTTGTTGCAAACGATATTAAGAACAGCTATGGTTTAGTTATTAATAATGACCAAAATGAAATTGTTGGGTATATCGCCATGATAGATGAAATTGAACCTGCTTATGAAGATTTAATTGGGAATTGGAAATCAGAAAAAGGAAGTAAATATATGGTGTTGCATCGTTTAATTGTTGATCAAAATAATCCAATTAAAGGATTAGCAACTTGGATTATGAAAGAAGTTGAAAATTTAGTTTTAGCTAAAGAAATTCGAACAATAAAAGTTGATACAAATTTTGATAATGAAGGAATGCTTCGTGTTTTCGAAAAATTAAATTATCACTATTGTGGAAAGGTATATTTTAGAGGGAGTGAACGATTAGCTTTTGAAAAAATTATTTAATTTTACGATATAAATAAATAACTATGCAAGTTAAATTACAACGTGTAAATCAGGCGTCGCATTACGAAGCTACGGCACCTTCTTCGGAAGTAAAAGTTCATATTGATGGTCCAGCTTCTATTGGTGGAGAAGGAAAAGGCTCAAGTCCAATGGAAATGGTTTTGATGGCTTTGGGTGGTTGTAGTGTTTTTGATTTAGGTGAGATTTTAAAGAAACAACGTCAAGAAATTGAAGATATTCAGGTAGATGTTGTCGGAAATAGAAGAGAGGAAGCACCAAGAATTTATACAGATATTCATATTACATTTACTTTAAAAGGTAATATTGATATTGAAAAAGCAAATAAAGCTGCCGAATTAGCTGTAAAAAAATATTGCAGTGTTCACGATATGTTAGCTGCTGGCGGAGTTGAAATAACTTACGAAATCAAGATAATTTCATAAAAAAAAGCGAACCAATTGGTTCGCTTTTTTTATGAATTTCAATAATATATTATAAGCCTAAAACTTCTAATCCTTGTTTGAATTTAATATCAACAGGAACGTTAGAAGCATTTATTCTATCTAAATCTTTTTGTAAATCAGACCCAATTTTTCCTTTAGTTGCCATTAAGTTTTTTACACCTTCATAATCTCCGTTTCCTTGTAACGTTAAGATTAATTCAGAAAGGCCATTCATAGCTTGTTCCATTTTGGCTACGTTTACTTTATAACGTCCATTTGGCAATTTCTCGAAGGCACCTTTTTCAGCAAAATAATTAAAACAAACCATATTCGCTTGTCCGTGAGCTGAACTTGCACCGAATCTTACCGAACGGAAAATTCCAGCTAAAAATGTCACGAAATAATCTTCTTGAGATCCTTCTAATTCACCTTTTTTCAATAATTGATTTACCATATATAAACCAAGAATATCAGCTTTACCTTCTTCTAATCCAGATTGAGTTTCTTTTAACGCTTCACGAACTGAACCTTTACCATTAATTGTGTTTTTAATTCCTAATCCGTGTGCAACTTCATGAAACATCACATTCGAGAAAAATGCATCAAACTTAATATTCTTTTGTTGTGATTCGTCAATTAAAACATTTGCAATCGGAACCAAAATTTGATCAAATTTTGCTTGCATTGCATTTTTTAATTGCAAGCGACGCGTACCTTTTTCCAATTGTACACGTTCATCATTTGGTAAATTAATTGCGATAGTTTTTCCACCAGCGTTGCAATCACCAGCATAATAAATCACGTCATACGCATTCAAATCTGAATCAGTTCCTGGTTTCTCCGCTTTATATTTTGCATTAACTGGTAAATTTTCTTGTAATTCCGGTAAATACTGAACGAATTTTGCCAACTTCTTAGACCATTCAACATCTTTCACTAAAACGTAAGAAGAATACGAAGCTTTGTATCCAAATAATTGATCTTCGTAAGTTTCAATCGGACCAACAACGATGTCCAAATTTGAATTTTTCATATCCATCCAAGCTAAATCACTAGCATAGAAATCATCATTCAATAAAGCAGCGGCACGTAATTGTAAATATTTTTTAAGTCCTGGATCTTCAGCTAATTCGGATGCTTTTACTAAGTAACCAGCAGCATTTTGCAATTGATTTTTGTAATTTACATGATAAGGAACTGTATATAATTTTCCATCACGATTACGTTTTACTAATGTGTAATTTGACTTCCCATCAGGTAAATTAGCCGCTTCAAATTCTACTTTCGTCATATCCGTAGGATAAAACATTGCACCAGCTGGTTTTGAACCAAATCCAGGAACAAAAGGTTTTTCATTGTCTAAACGATCCCAAGGTCCGTAATTGATTTTAACATAATCAAGCATTTCACCTTTTGTCGCATCTGTAATATCTATTTTTGCACCATAAGCTTGTTGCCAAAATAGATCATCCATTATATCAGCAGCTTTTATCATTAATCGAATAATGTCTTTTTCATTAGTAGATAAATGCGATAAATCTGTCTTTAAAGTATATTCAGCGTAATATTGAGGTTTAAAATCGTTTATTTTTGTTTCCACTTCAGCAGAATTTTGAGTCTTATTTTGAGTTGAGCATGATGCTAAAATTGAAGTTAAAGCAATCGCACTCAATACAAATGATTTTTTCATTTCAACTAGTTTTTGTATCTCTAAAAATAAGAATTTTAAATGAGATTTAATAGAATTGAAATCTAGAAAGGATAACCTATTGCTATATTTAGAATTAGATTATCTTTTCGCCAATCTTTATCTGAAAAATCAATTTTATCAAAAGTCCAACGATCGTTTTTCTCGTAATATGGAACTCGTAATGGCATCGCAAAATCGAAACGTAGAATTAATAAACTAAAATCAAGACGAACACCTAAACCTGTACCAATAGCGATTTCATTTATAAAATCTTTGGAAAATTTTCCACCTGGTAATGTTGGTTCTTCGTTTACTGTCCAAATATTACCAGCATCAACAAAAAATCCTAAGTTTAAAAATTTAAACAAATTCATTCGATATTCTGCATTCAATTCTAACTTAATATCACCCGCTTGGTCAAAGTAAAAATTTGCATTTTGATTGCGCGGATCGTAAGAACCTGGACCAAGAGTTCTTGCTCTAAACGCTCGGATACTATTGCTTCCTCCAACAAAAAATTGTTTTGAAAATGGAACAAATTCTGAGTTTCCGTACGGTAAAGCAATTCCTCCGATAAAGCGTGTTGCGATAGATGTTTTGCGATTAAATTTGTGGAAAAATCTAAAATCGTGTTCCATCTTTGCATATTGGCTGAAAGGAATGTTGAAGATTTCTTTCTGATTGCCTTTTTCAATATTCGCACCCGAAATTAAACCAGTTAAATTTGCTGATAAATCAACCATACCACGATAATAAATGGTGTTTTTTCGAGGCAACATGGTTGTTGTGTAAGTGTAAGAATATCTTGGTCCGAAAATTAATTGTTTATCTACCACTCGTTTTAATTGCGGATTGATAATATTCCCAAATTCATCATAAATCTGATTATAATATTCGTCCGAAACATTATCGGGTTTTACCAACGTAACTTCTAAAACTTTTAAATCGTGATCTTTTCTCGCGTTCTCTTTCCATTGATATCCAAAGGAAGTATTAAAATTATGTAAAGCATAAAGGCGAGTTCTGTTAAGATATTCGTACGCCAAAGTAACGTTTGTACGCGGAATGTACGCACCGGAAGTATGAAACCTAAAAGGAGCAATAATTCGAGGAATTGAAAATTCTACATTTGTCCCCATACGGAAAATGTTATTGGCGTCTTTTGGTCCACCTAATTGCATATCGAACGCACCAAAAATTGTAGCTTTTAATTGTTCAGCACCACGAAGTAAATTACGATGTGTCCAATTTAAATTAATTTCACCACCACCATAATTTGCTGAATTTGTACGCCCTAATAATTCCAATCGAAGTGATTGAAATTCGCGAGGTGTAAGCATATAATACGCATCAAATTTATTATTAATAGAATCTGAAATTATAAATTGATTGTTTACAAATTTGAAAACTCCAAGATTAACCAATCGATTCAGAGTCAAATTGTGATCGGTGCGATTATATAATTCTCCTTTTTTGAATTGTAAGGCACGTTCAAAAATTTTAGGTTTGAATTTTTTATACGGATCAATCATATAAAAATTATCTTCCTGATTTAAAGTCAAAGAGTCTTTTTCTAACGGAATTTGATAAATATTTTTTTTCAAATCAGTTATATTGTAATCAGGAAACACAAAAATATTATCTATTGTGTATTGTTGTTTCGCAATAGTTGGCGTATTTTCTTTTAATTGAACAGATAATTCAACCTGATTTTGAGTAGAAATACTGTCGGCTTTCAAAATAATATTATCAGGATGAAAGTAGTAAAATCCTTTTTCTTTTAAACGTTCATCAATACGTTCACGTTCAGAAATTATCGTATTTAAGTTGTATGGTCTACCTTTTCTTAGAAGTGATCTTCTTTGTGTATTGGTAATCTCTTTGTTAATGGTTTGCAATGTATCAGTTGGAAAATTAACCTTATTGATAAAATATCTCGCTTTTGGTTGAACGACATAATTTACCGAAGCTTTTTTGTTTTTTACAATTGTATCATCTTTAGCGATTGCATTAAAATAGCCAACATTAGAAGCGTAACTCGTCAGAATCTCATTATTGAATTCAGTATCAACTTGGCTCATTAAAACAGGTGCTTCACCAATTTTATATTTTAACCAATGGCGTAAACCTTTTTCATTTTTCGGTTCACTTGTGATATTGTATATGTAAAGTTGAGGTCGTAATCCTAAAAAACTTGAATTTGGTTTTGGAATAATTCGACTTTCTAATTCAGTTTTTAATTGAGATTTTTCTTTTTTAGATAACGAATCGCCAACAATTTCTATATCAGCACCAACATATAATTTTTCGTCTTCTTGCAGAAATTGAGTATTGCTACATGAGGAAATTGCAAAAAATGAAATTACACCTAATAAAGTTTTGTTTACTATTTCTATTGATTTTTTCATGGTTGGATTTTCATTTGTTTTTTGATGGCTTCGTTTTTCTTTTTCTTCTCAAAAATTTCTCTGAATTTATCGTAGTCCAAAGTAATAATAAAACCTACACCTGTTTCGATAATTTGCCCTTGTAATGCGACTTGATATTCGTTTTTGCGATAAGCCCTAAGCATGTAACGCCCATTTTTAGATAACGAATATTCTAAGTTTATATCTCCAGCAATATTGGTCATGTTTTCGTTGGCTCTTGCATCGCCTTCAAGCCCGAAATTACTTCCGATAGAAACTTTTAAACGATCGTTCAATAATCTCTTGCTAACTTCTACATTTAGATCCGTTCTTGTGTTTTTTTCACCAGTTGAATAATCTTCTTGAGAATTTAATCCAAGATTAATATCAACGCCTTGTATTAAATCTGCAGCTAAATTATTTAATTGATCAGAAAGTATGCTGCTCACACTTTGTCGAGCCATTGTTTCCGCCGAAACTCCAGATTGACTTTGGAATGGATTATTCCCCACAAAACGATTCAGTATCAATAAAGCGAAAACTTGTTTGTTCATTTCAGCTTCATCATTTCTTAATTGATTTAGCTTAGCTTTTGTATTTTCAATAACTGTTGTTGCAACAGAATTATTAGTTTCATCTAAAGTAATGTCAAACGAAATTTCAGGCTTTTCTAATTCGCCTCCAATTTTAAGTTCGGTATTAAAAGGAATTCGTTGTCTATACATGTTTACTTCCGCAGATGATAAACCCGTAAGTTGCTGTTCTACTAAATCGATTGGAGCAGTTTGAGTTCGATATACTGCTGTTAAATTTAAATTAGCAGACATCGGTTCGCCTGTCCATGTAATTGTAGAACCTTTTGTAATATCAAATTTGCGTTTAATCATACTAACAGACATTTCGTAAGTACCTTTTTCTACTTCATAAATCCCTGTTAATGATAATCTTCCTGACGGATCCATTCCGCCAGTTAGCTGCGCTTCTCCTTGTAATTCTACATAATCTCCATTTATCGGATCGATTATGATTGTTGATTTAGCTTCAGGATCAATGTCAATATTCACGCTTAAATTAACACCTTTAATATTTGTTTCCTTTGGAAGTGTTTCAATTTCTGTTTCTTGTATAATTTTGGTTGCATTAGGATCAATAAACTCAACAATACCTTCATGACTTTGCAGAGAAGTTGTGCTTTTTGGCATTACAAATGTAAAATCAGATTGATCTGTAATTAAAATATCTCCTGTAACAACAGGCAAATCTAAATTACCACGAATTGCTAAATCAGTATTAATGGCTAATGTTCCGTATGTCATTGCCTGAGCTGATTTTTCGGAATTTATTACTTTAAAATCTCTTGCTCTTAGGTCAATATTAAAATCAAAATCCTGATAATTTGTAGTTAAAATTTGTCCATCCAAGCGAAGCGAATTACCGTCTTTATCATTTATTTTGAATTGATCGAATTCTATTCCTCGTTTTGTGAAGTTTAGATTATCTGTAATATTTCTGAAATTCACACCGTATTCAGGAACCGAAAAACCAACTTGATTAAATCCGATTAAACCTTCTATTGATGGATTATCTAACGATCCTTTCAGATTTAAATTTCCATTTAAAAAACCTTCAATATCATCTACCATTCCATTGGTAAAACCTTTGATCGTTTTCAACTCAAATCGATTCATATTGAATCGAAAATCTAATAAACTTTGCGCTAAATTATACTCGCCAATTAAACGGACATCATTATCATTTCCAGTCAATAAAGCATCTGCAGAAATAATATCCGAAGTTTTGTTTTTTACATTTATTGCAAGATTACCAACGGGATTATTATAGGCCTTTAAATCTGTTACATCTAAATCAGCTGTAAAAGTCATATCAGCCATTAAATTATTTAATTGCGCCGTTCCGTTAATAGTTCCAGAAGCTGGCAATTCGTCAATTTTAATTAATTCAGTTATCGTTTCAATTTTAAAATTATTAATCGCAACATTTAGTGGACTTGTAGGAGAATCGGTTTCAGAATTTAGTTCAATTGAACTTTCGTTATTCGAAATTTTAAAATTATTTGCAACAATGCCTTTATCTGAAATTTTGATTTGATTATCCTCAGAAATTTGCCAAGCATCATAGTTTAAGATTAACCCATTTGGATTTAAACTTGCGATAATAATGTCATCATCTAATTGAACATTTCCTGCAACATAAAATTTGTCTTGACCTGTTTCATCTTTAGACGATGCGTTTAAGTTGATTTTATTATTGTAAATATCACCGTTAAGATCAATATTATTTAGTTTAAAACTTTCATTACCAACTTCATCTAAATTCAGTTTATAATTCAGCGTTTCATTTGGGTTAGAAAGTGAAATTTTGGCATTTTTAAGGAAATTATTACCATAAATTAAATTTTCTACATCTCCGTCTAAATTGATTTTTTTAGTTTGAGCGTTAAAATCTCCAGTAATATTTAAAGTAGAAAATTCTTTTAAATCTGGTAGAAATTTCTGAACTAATTTATCATTATTGATATTTGCATTTAGTGTAAAATATTGATTTGGATCAAATTTGGAGATTTTTTTAGAATCTTGAAATTCATAATATTGATTGATTGTAGAAACTAGGGCAGGAGCAATTTCTAAAAGATTAAATTTACCTTTTATTTCAGCATTGATAACTTTAGATTCTAATGTAATTTGATTTTGATTCTCGGAAGAAATTGCATTTAACTTCATTTCATCAATAGCTAACTTTTCAGTTTCATCCGTAACACTTAAATTTTTTAAACTTAAATATCCATTTGGATTTTCAAAATCTAAGTTATCAAAAGCACCATCTATTTCGCCAGAAATTGAAAGAGCTTCGTCATAGAAATTCAATGCTTTTATATTTAAATTGCCGATATTTCCGTTAAGTTTTACATTTTTCAAATCCTTTTTAAAATCACCAGAAGCAGTTAAATTAAGATTAGCATTAGGATCATCCGAAACCGCATTTACATCGAAAATTCCATTGTTGATTTTACCTTTTAATGCAAGATTTTGATAATTATATTGGTTAAATTTTGCTTGTTTTATTTTACCGTTTATACTTGTGTTGGCGCGTGCTAAATCAAAACTTTGTCCATTGATCGATACATTTCCTGTTATTTTCCCAACTTGTTGATTGCTAATTAAGGTTCCAACGTCCAAGCGATCAAATTGTGCATTTAAATTGTATTTTTCAGCATTTGTTTTTCTTATATCAATTAGTCCTTTTACAGAAGCGTTTCCTAAAGTTGAGGTTAGGTATAAATCTGGTTGAATCACTTTTAAGGTTCCTTTTGCTTTTCCTTTTAAAGTTAGTTGAGAAGGAATTCGGATGTTATTTGGAATGGTATTTTTTGGAACAATTTTATAAATCGTTTTTGAGGAAGTTGAAAAGTTTTTAATCGATAAATCATAGGCTAATTGATCCATGTTCATTGCATTTTGAACACGACCAGAAGCATTTATTTTTAAATCATCCAATCCTGAAACTGACAGATTTTTAATTGTTAAATCATTTACACGTCCGTACAATTCGGTATCTACGGCCAGCGTTGCATTTTGATATTCTTTAAATGGTGTAGTTTGGCGCAAACTTGGAACAAGAAATAAAATGTCAGCGAAACTGATTTTTGAACGATTCAAATCAGCATTGATAGTAACATTTCCAATATTGTTGGTTAACTCATTTATGTTACGATAATTCAGAATTACTTCATCTCGAATTATTGTTCTTGGAGTTTGTAAGTACAAATCTTTTAAATACGCTTGGTTTGTACCGTATAAAAAGTTGGTGCGTAATTGTTGAACATGTAACCCTTTGCGCTCTTTTAATTCGGCACTTTTTACTTTTCCACTAAACTGTCCATTTAGCATTTGGAAATCACGCAAATCAACTGCTAATTTGTTCAATGTTAAATGATTATAATCTAAACCAGCAGTTTTTGCAGCAGCCGTATTATTGTAATTAATTTTAACGTTGTCCAGAATTCCTTTCCCAAGTTTTAATTCCATTGGAGCAGAACTTGAAGAATTATTTGAAGCAGAATTTGAGGTTTGTAAATGCAGTTTTGCATCTAAATTTGTATTGGAAAGTAAAACTTCGTCAATATCGAATTTGTTTTTTTCTAAATCAACTGCATTAATTTTAGCATTCAGCTTTTCAAGTGCTAGTTTTGCATAAGTTTTTGAGCGTTCATCGCCATAATCAATAGTAATATCTTCTAAATTGATACGATTCAACGCAATTTTTAATGGAGTAGAAGTGGTGTTCGAAGAAGTTTCAGATTCTTTTATATCTTGAATTAATTTCTGAATAAATTTTAGTTTTAAACCATTAAGATTAATATCACCAACTGCAAAATTGTTGTCTTCTATGTCTAATTTTTTGATTGAAGTATTAAATTCCTTGAATTGAAGATGAGCATACATCTTTGTTTGATCATCTCCATAATAAATATCAAAGTTTTTTAAATCAATTTCACCTAATGCCAATTGCATAGGTTTTTGCTGATTCAACGAATCAACTTTTTGCTCGACTTTTGCAGCGACTTCTTGAACTAAATCTTGTTTCAAACGTAATTTTAAACCATCTAAAGAAATTTTATCAATCGCGTAGCTATTTTGTTGCAAATCGAATTTTTTAACACGAGTATCAAATGCGTTAACAAACACATTTATATTATTTCCAGCCTGCTGATCAATGAATGACACACCAACATTTTGGAGTTTGATTTTATCTAACGAAATAATAAAAGGCTTAGAAGTTGTTTCCTCTTCTTCCTTTGTTACAAAAGCATTTATTATATAATCGAAATTAAAACTACCGTCTTTTTTACGAACAACATTTGCTCTAGCAGTATTTAGTTCTATGGAAGTAAGATCCGCTTTATTATCAATTAATTGTAAAATATCTAACCCGACATCTAATTTTTTTGCGAAAAGCAACGTATCCACATCTTCACCTTGTAAATAAAGATTTTCCATCACCAAACTATTAGGAAAGTCGATGTAAACACGTTCTAGTTCTACTTTGGTTTTAATTTTATCTTCAAGATAAACTACTAATCGGTCTTTAATGAAGTTTTGAACGGCAGGAATTTTTAAACTAAAAATGGTCGCAATCAGAAGTACTATAATAGTGAGTAGTGTGATTGCGGAATATTTAAAGAGTTTTTTATAATTAATTTTCAAGAGTATAGCGGTTTTAATATCAATTAGGGATTAACGCAATGATAATACCAAAGTGTTAAAATTGAATAAATTGATGATTAAAATTAGGAAAATATAAGGAATGGAAATGTTAAATATAGAGCAAAAAAAATCTCAATTCTTAATAAGAATTGAGATTTAATAGGGTGAATGATGGGTCTCGAACCCACGACCTCCGGAACCACAATCCGGCGCTCTAACCAACTGAGCTACAATCACCAAGTTAATGAATTTTGATTTTGAAACTTAAATTCTAAAGTTTGTTTAGGGTGAATGATGGGTCTCGAACCCACGACCTCCGGAACCACAATCCGGCGCTCTAACCAACTGAGCTACAATCACCAAGTTAATGAATTTTGATTTTAAAACTTAAATTCTAAAGTTTGTTTAGGGTGAATGATGGGTCTCGAACCCACGACCTCCGGAACCACAATCCGGCGCTCTAACCAACTGAGCTACAATCACCAAGTTATTGAATTTTGATTTTAAAACTTAAATTCTAAAGTTTGTTTAGGGTGAATGATGGGTCTCGAACCCACGACCTCCGGAACCACAATCCGGCGCTCTAACCAACTGAGCTACAATCACCAAGTTATTGAATTTTGATTTTGAAACTTAAATTCTAAAAGTTTATTTAGGGTGAATGATGGGTCTCGAACCCACGACCTCCGGAACCACAATCCGGCGCTCTAACCAACTGAGCTACAATCACCATTTTAAAAGAAATTACACTGTTTATTAGTGTTTCAATTGGATTGCAAATATAGTGTTGAATTCGATATTTCCAAACAATTTTTAGAAAAAAAACACTGAAAATTTCAGTGTTTTTTCTAAAGTAAAGAATCTAAATTATTTACAGCTATATAACTTCTTGAAATAAATCCTTCAGCAGCTTCTGTACCTATTAATCTTCCTAAATCCATAGCTCTATAACGAATGGAATCAGTAAAGTTTTTTGTTGCAATAGGAGTAACTGGTTCTGTAGAATTAGGATCGAAAAATTGAGTTTTATATGCTAAACACGAATCCACTTTTTGATCTAAAAAACCTGTGATATCTACTACAAAATTTGGTTCTAAAGGAAGCCATTGAATGTAGTGGAAGTGCTTTTTCGGACGCCAAGCTGGTAATCCATTTTCAATTTTTGGTAATCCAGATAAAAAGATTGCAGTATTAACAATGTCAGAACCTTTTGCATGATCTGGATGACGATCTGAAGGCGCATTACTCAAAATAACATCTGGTTGATATTTGCGGATGATCTCAATGATTTTTAATTGATTTTCTTTGTTGTTTTGGAAAAATCCATCACCTAAATCAAGATTCTCTCGAACAGAAATTCCTAATATTTCTGCTGCTTCTCGAGCTTCTTCTTTACGAGTTAAATCAGTTCCACGAGTACCAAGTTCGCCTTTGGTTAAATCAACAATACCAACTTTTTTACCTAGGCTAATTTCTTTTGCTAAAGTTCCACCACAACCTAATTCAACATCATCAGGATGTGCGCCAATAGCTAAAATATCTAATTTCATGTTTTATTTTTTTTCTATCCAATCAATAATTCTGGAATCGTCTGGAGTCACATTTGAAGGATATGAAGTTTCTAAAGTTCCGTCTTCGTTAATTAAAAATTTTGTAAAGTTCCATTTAACTTCGTAATCAGATTTTCCGTTGATTTGTTTTTGAGTTAAAAATTTGAAAATATCATTTTGATTTGATCCGATAACGTCACTTTTGTCCATTAAAGGAAAAGTAACACCAAAATTCAATTTACAAAAACTTGCAATTTCATCGTTATTCTGATATTCTTGTCCACCAAAATTATCAGAAGGGAAACCAATAACGACTAATCCGTCATTTTTATATGTTTGATAGATTTTTTCTAAAGCATCGTATTGATTAGTATAACCACATTTAGATGCAGTATTTAAAATAATGATTTTTTTACCTTTTAAATCTTGAAAAGAAAATTGATTCCCATCAATGTCTTCAAATTTATAATCATAAATTGTTTTCATTATTTTAGATGATTGAGTTGAATTATTTTTTTTAATTGACTTATTGTCTTGCGCATTACAAGATGTGAAAACACTTAATAATGCTATAAAAATGTATTTCATATTTGTTTTTTGTTATACAAATTTACAGAATACGATTTTAGAAAGTATTAAAAAAATGCAAATTATTCAATTAATTATGTAGGTAAGTTTAGAGAGTAATGATTTATTAGAACTAGAAAACTTTTTCTATGAAATTTATTATACCACCGCTTAAGTAAATCATAAAAACTAACAATAATACTGCGATAAAAGTCAATGTAATTACAAGAAATTTATTTTCTAATTCATCTTTGGTTTTAGCAGATTTTAATCTCTTAAAATCATTATACTTTGCCATGAATTAATTGGTTTAGGTTTAATCAAATATAAAGTTTATTTAAGGCGAAATCGTTTATTATTCGACTAATCTAAATAAAAAAAAGGTCTAGAATTAATCTAGACCTTTTTTAAATAATATATCTTTTTTATTATTTTTTTGACATGTATTTTGGTAAAAACTTTGATATTAAAGTTAAAAATAACATAAATCCTAATGCATAATAAATCCAATCTGGAATCGGAACTGGATCACCCGCTGCGTAAGAGTGTAATCCTGACAAATAATAGTTAACTCCAAAATAAGTCATTACGATTGCCCAAATTGCCCACATAGAAGCAACATTGAAAGCCCAGAAACCTCTTAAACCAGGAACTAAACGCATGTGTAATACGATTGCGTAAACTATTAC
This sequence comes from Faecalibacter bovis, assembly GCF_017948305.1. Lineage (NCBI taxonomy): Bacteria > Pseudomonadati > Bacteroidota > Flavobacteriia > Flavobacteriales > Weeksellaceae > Faecalibacter > Faecalibacter bovis. The sequence continues at coordinate 2,689,371 of NZ_CP072842.1, read as the reverse complement.
AGAAATAAATGCCCAAGTTTCTTTTGGATCCCAAGACCAATAACGACCCCATGATTCATTTGCCCACATACCACCTAAGAATGTACCAATCGTTAATAAGTAGATACCGATAGTTAATGACATCTCAGATACATAAGACATTTCTTTTATAGAAGTTTCCATCTTTTTATTCTGTCTGAATAACATAATGATTAAAGCGAAAATACCTAAAACAGCACTTAAACCAAAGAAACCATAAGATGATACAATAATAGCAACGTGTACAATTAACCAATAAGATTTAAGTACAGGAACTAACGGTGTAATTTGTGGGTCTAACATAGAACCTCCGTGTGCAAATCCCATCATAATTACAGCAACCATTGCACCTGTTGCAGGAATAAATGCGTTACGATTTTTATGTAATACTAAACCAGCTAATACACCAATCCAAGAGATAAAAATAATTGCTTCGTAACCATTAGACCAAGGAGCGTGACCAGTAATATACCAACGAATTCCTAAACCTACGGCTTGTGTAACGAATATAATAAACGTTAATCCTAAGAAGAAGTTAGTTAAATATTTTAGTACTTTATTTTCTTTGAATAATTGAATAAATGCTAGAATTACTAAGAATGTTGCTACAATTGAGTAAGCAATCATAATGTAAAAGAATACATTTACTTTATTATAGAAAATTTCTAAATCAATTTTAGTTTCAGATGGAACAACGTTTTTCCCCCATTTTTGTTGGTATTGATCGATATAATCAACTGCGTTATCAGCCGCTGTAAAATCATTAGATTTAATTCCTTCAGAAACCATATTCATGTAAACAGAAACCATTCCTAAAGCTAACGTATCAATCTCAACTGGGTTATCATTTGTTTGATAAATCCAAGAAGTCCAACGTTCTGAAGGATCATTCTGTACTGGAATAATTTTTAATTGATAACCTTTTGCAGTATTATCTAAAATGTTGAAACGCTCCGTAACAGCAATTACTTCTTCGTCAAATTTAGAACGTTCTGCAGGTTTGCGAGAAAACGCTTCGTTGTATAATTTATCTAATTTAAAACGTGTAGTTGTAGGATCAACCAAATTCATTAAAGAGGTATAACCATCTTCATTAGCATTTGTTAATTTTTTTAATTGGTTTCCACCTTTATCTCCAATTTTGATAATTGGTGCATTTGCCCAATAAGCTGGATCCATTTGTATTCCGATAAACCATTGATCAGCACTTAAACCATGGTATTTATCCTTTTTGTAAATTTTACGTAAAATCTCTAAAGCATGAGTGTTAACAGGTTTAATACGACCTTCAATATCCTGAATTAGTAAACGTCCGAATTTATCTGCGTGTTCCGCAGGTATTTTCATGTTCTTTACTAACTCAGCAGGGTCAGACATTTCTGTTGAGATTTTAGCAATATGTTCAGGCGAGTGAACCGCTGTTGTTTGTTCTTGTTTTGCTTCGTTTTCGTGCCCTTCACCAGGTGCATGTCCATGACCTGCATGTGGATCAACTTCTTGACCAAAAGCAAAAATTGAAAAGAAGAATGGAATTAATATTAAAGTCTTTTTCTTGTGTAAATTCTTTAATAATTCGTTTAATTGTAAGAAACGAGTTCCTTTCCAGAAAAGTGATACAAACATACCTCCAAATAATAAAAAATATCCTAAATAAGTAATGTTAGTTCCCCACCAATCTTGGTTTACAGATAAAACAGTTCCGTTTTCTGTAGGGAAGTAACTTGCTTGGAAGAATCTGTAACCTTTATAATCCATTACGTTATTCATGTAAATGTGTTGAGGCGTTTCTTTCCCTTCGTCGATAACTGTAATTTTAGATTCGAATGAAGATGGATTTGATGATCCAGGATAACGATCTAAAATGAAATCATCTAAACGAATACTGAATGGAGTTTTTACCACACGAGATCCGTAACCTAATGAAATATTCATTCCATCAATTTCTAAATCTGCAGTATAGTTTTGTTGTCCTTGTCCACCAACAATTGTTACTGTATCACGTTTATCCCCAACAATTACCTCAGCACGAATTGCACCTGGTAATTCTTTTTGTTCAGGATTGTGTTTGTTTCCTTGGCTGTAAACAACTTCACCGTTAAATGATGGATTTGGAATAACGAATTGTGCATTTAAAATTGTGTATAAAGAACGTAATTTTAAAGGTTCTTGAACATTAAAACCAATTTTTCCAGCTCCTTCTTTAAATTTTTCCATATCAGTGATTTGTCCAATTTGCTGACCAGCCATTTGAACATATTCACCTTCGAAAGGAGATTTAATTGTTAAGTTTTCACCTTCTCCCATAATTTGAACTGTACCGTCCATCGGGCGATTAAATGAAACTAATGTACCACCTAAAGATTTAATTTCACCAGATTTGATATAAACTGATTGACGTCCACCTTCACCTAAAGTAACTAATTCTAAAATTGGTTTACCTGATGGTTTGCGAACAATTGTATCTAAAGCGTGAGGAATATAATCGAACGTACGTAACGTGATTAATTTATTTTTAAATTGATATTGACCTTCGAACTGGCGATATAATAAAGAGTTTGTACTGTCTTTACGGTCAAAATATGTCATTTCATAATTATGATTGTCGTATGCTAACCTTTGGTCGTTATCATCTACAATCAATTTAAAATAATTCTTATACGAAACAATTTCGTTTGTAGTTTCACCTTCAGGAATTGGCATATTACCTTCAAAACTTAGGTAACGAGTTACACCACCTCCAATAAAAATGAATAAGAAAGCAACGTGGAATACCAATAAAGACCATTTTTCACGTCTCCAAAGTTGGTATCGTTTAATGTTAGCAATAAATAAAATTATTAACCAAACCATTAAAACCTCAAACCATGTAGCTTCATAAATTACAGCTTTTGCAGTAGCTGTATCATAATCATTCTCTACAAAAGTTGCGACTGCCATTGCGACTGCGTAAATCAGTAACAAAACAGACATTGTACGGGTAGAAAATAAATATTTTTCTAATTTGTTCATGCTAAAAAATTGATTTACAAAAATAGTCGAGTTGATGAGATAAAACACGAAATATTCAATGATTTTTGTTACGATTGGCTCGTTAAGATAATGTTAATGAAATTATCTTTTTAAAATTCAAATTCATTGATAATCAAATGAATTGTTTTATGTTTCAAATAATATAAGTTTACTTCTATGAATAAAGATTAAGATTTTATTTAGAAATGAATTTTTAACCTTTAAATTTTCTACTAAATTGATTAATAATAAATTGTTAAGGTATGGTATTTGTTTAGGAGGATTAAACCAAATAAATTATTATTTAAAATTTAATTTTATGAAAAAAATATTATTACTAGCGTCATTTATAACAATATCTTTTTTAGGTGTAAGTTGTACTTCAAACAAATCTGTTTATCAAGAAACTACAGAAGTTGTAACAGATAATTTTGCTTCGGGATATTTTGATAAACACATCAAAGGGAATGAGTACGAAGTTGCTTATAGAGGGTTAGATATGAACCAGAAAAAAGTTTTTGATCTATCGATGTTAAGAGCTGCAGAGATGACAAAACAAAAAGGATTTAAAAATTTTGTGGTTTTAAGTAAAGTTTCAGAATCTAATAAAGTTGGTAAACAACAAATTAAAACTAATACTTTAAAAATCGCGATGTATAACGATGTTCCTGCGAAATATGGTACATATTATAATGCTGCTGACGAATATACTCGTTTGGCAAATAAATATAAAATCAAATAATTTCAATTTCAAGTTTAATAAAAAGCCCAAGATTTATCTTGGGCTTTTTTATTATTTAGTTAACTAATCCAGCGCGTTTTAATAGTGCTTCTGGTGATGGTTTTTTTCCTCTAAATTCTTCGTATAATTCCATCGGATCTTTAGTTCCGCCAGAAGAAATTAATTTGTAATATTTCTGAGCAGTTTCTTCATTAAAGATTCCAGTTTCTTGGAAATAAGCAAATGCATCAGCATCTAAAACTTCAGCCCATTTATATGAATAATATCCAGATGAATAACCTCCTTGGAAAATGTGTGAAAATGAAGGACTCATCACATTATTTTCGATAGTTGGATACAACTCTGTCGGATCAAAAGCTTGTTTTTCAAATTCTTGGACATCTGTAATTTCTGTAGGATTATTAGCATGATAAGCCATATCTAACAACCCAAAACTTAACTGACGAACTGTTTGATAACCATCCATATAGTTAGATGCATTTTTAACTTTATCAATCAATTCTTGTGGAATAATTTCGCCTGTTTCGTAATGTTTTGCAAATAATTCTAAAGCTTCTGGCTCGTAACAGAAATTCTCATAAAACTGAGATGGTAATTCTACAAAATCCCAATATACATTAGTACCAGCTAAACTTTCGTAAATGGTATTCGCTAACATTCCGTGTAATGCATGTCCAAATTCATGAAACAACGTCGTAACTTCCTGAAAAGTTAATAACGATGGTTTATCTTTAGTTGGTTTTGTGAAATTACACACGATAGAAATATGTGGTCGAACAGAATTTCCATTTACATTAGATGCTTCTCGGAAACTAGTCATCCAAGCACCTGGACGTTTTCCAGCTCTTGGAAAATAATCAGCATATAATAAACTTAAGAAATTTCCATCTTTATCAAGAATTTCATAAGTTGTAACTTCTTCGTGGTATTTATCAATGGTATCAATTTTATTAAAAGTAATACCAAATAATTTTGTTGCGATATCAAAAGCTCCTTTTTCTACATTTTCTAACTGAAAATATGGTTTCAACTCTTCTTCTGAAAGATTAAATTTTTCTTGTTTTAATTTTTCAGCATAATAAGCATGATCCCAACGTTGTAAAGTTTCAATTGCGTCAATTTTTTTAGCAAAGTCAGCTAATTCATTAATTTCTTTTTTCGCAAATGGTTTAGCTTTTACCAATAAATCATTTAAAAAATCAACAACAGTTTCAGGAGTTTTAGCCATACGTTCTTCTAAAACGTAATCTGCGTGCGTTTTATATCCTAAAAGATTGGCACGATCAAAACGTAATTTTGCAATCTTTTTAATGTTTTCTTCGTTATTGTATTCGTTCGCTTGAAAAGCTTTTCTACCACTTGCTTTAAATAATTCTTCTCTTAAAGATCTATTTTCTGCATATTGTAAAAATGGAATATAACTTGGAGCTTGTAATGTAAAAATCCAGCCCTCTTTTCCTTTTGCTTCAGCTTCAGTTTTAGCTTGTTCAATGGCATAATCAGGTAATCCTTTTAAATCTTCTTCATTAGTAATTAAAAGTTCGTAATTATTAGTTTCAGCTAATACATTCTGTCCAAATTGTAATGTTAAGCTCGATAATTCTTTATCAATTTCTCTTAGTTTTAATTTGTCATCATCGCTAAGATTAGCACCGTTACGAGAAAAACCTTTGTATTTTTTTTCTAATAAATAAGCTTGTTCAGAGTTTAGATTTAACGAATCTTTTTGATCATAAACGACTTTAATTCTTTTAAATAAATCTAAATTTAATCGAATATCATTTCCAAATTCGGATAATAATGGTGAAATATCCTGAGCGATTTTCTGAATCTCGTCATTAGTTTCAGCAGAATTTAGATTGAAAAAGATAGATGAAATACGACCTAATTTTTGACCAGATAATTCCATCGCTTCAATTGTATTTTCAAAAGTCGGAGCTTCAGGATTATTAATAATAGCATCAATTTCTTCTTTGGCTTCCTTTATTGCTTGTTCAAAAGCAGGTTGATAATGTTCTATTTTGATTTTAGAAAATGGAGCACTTTCGTATAAAGTATCAAATTTTTCTAATAATGGATTATGCATGAGATCTGTATTGTATTTTGTGTAAATTTATCAAATTAAATACCAAGATAAGTAAATCTGACAAAGGGTCACAGAATAATTTAAATCGTAAGAAGGGGAATGATGCAAGAGTTAAATTCAAAATTTTTAATTAGTAGAATTGTTGATTCTGAGGATTTGAAAACTAATTTCAAAATCAATTTTAATCAATTGGTTATGAAGGATTATTATAAACATCGATCTGAAAATTTTATTTCATATCAATTTTATAAGACAAGATTTGGTAGAATAATTATAGGAAGTACAGAATCTGGAATTTGTTATTTACATTTTATAAATGATGAAATTTTGGCTGAACAAAATTTTAAATCATTTTTCTCAGATTGTAATATTTCCAAACAAGAGAGTGCTCAGCACCAAATAGCCCTACAAATTATTGAACATAATGTTTGGCCTGAAATGTTAAATTTACAAGTCAAAGGAACAGATTTTCAATACAAAGTTTGGCGTGGATTAACTAAAATTCAAAAAGGTCAAATCACAACTTATAGTCAATTAGCAAAAAATCTTGGGATTGATGGTGCTTCTCGTGCCGTAGGATCTGCAATTGGTTCAAATGAAATTGCATTTTTAATTCCTTGTCATCGTGTCATTCAAAAAACTGGAAAATTAGCTGGATTTAGATGGGGTGATGATTTAAAAGTTCAATTATTAAACAAAGAATTATTAGAAGAGTAAAATGAGTGTCGCCATATTATTTAATCAAAAATCTACGGAAGAATGGTTTTTGAAATTAAAGGAATCAATGCCAAATGTAAAAATTGAAGTTTATCCCGATATTGAATATTATAACGAAATTGAATTTCTTGTTACTTGGAAACCACATGTGAATTATGTAAATGAATTTCCAAATTTAAAAGTTGTTCAGTCGGTTGGGGCAGGAGTTGATAATTTGTTACATACTGTTTTAGATGACGATGTCTTGGTTGCTCGCATTGTAGATTCTAGTTTAAAACAAGATATGTACGAGCATGTTTTAGCTTGTATCATGGCTTCGATGAAAAATATTATACCTTATTATAAGGAGCAAAAATTGAAAAATTGGTCGTCTAAAAAATATCTTACAATTTCAGAATCTACGGTTGCAATATTAGGTTTAGGAGAAATTGGAAGTTTTGTTGCTGAAAAATTAGTTGCTTTAGGATTTCAAGTAAAAGGTTGGTCAAATTCTGAGAAAAATTTAGATAAAATTCAATCCTTTGTCGGAATTAATCAATTAGATGAAGCTATTTCAAACAGTGATTTTATTGTTAATATTTTACCGCTAACAGATTTAACACAAAATATTTTAAATCAATCTTTCTTTAATAAATTGTCAGATAATACTACAATTATCAATGTCGGTAGAGGTGCACATTTAGTTGAAGAAGATTTAATTGCAGCAATAGATTCAGGAAAAGTTAAAGAAGCATATTTAGATGTTTTTCGTGAAGAACCTTTAGATAAAAATCATCTCTTCTGGGAAAATCTCTCGATTTACGTAACGCCTCATATTGCAAGTATTACAAATCCAAATACAGCCATCAATCAAGTTGTAGAAAATATTAATCGATTTTTAGAGGATAAAGAACTTTTAAATGTAGTTGATTTAAAAAGAGGATATTAGATGAAAGACGTAATTTTACAATATTCTATTCGTGATTTAATTGATCAAGGTCCAAAGAATTTAAGTCACAAAAAAGTAACGATGTTCGATTTGAAGGCAAGTTGGCATTCTCGTTATTTATCAAAAGAAACTGCTTATAAATTTTCTTCATTAGGTATCATTCATATTTATAAAGGAACGTGTGATATAACGGTTAATTTAGAGAAAAAAAAGATTAAGCAAGACGACATAATGGTGGTTTTGCCAGGTCAGATTTTCGAAATTATTCAATATTCTGATGATTTTGAAGTTAAGGCAGTTTTCGTTGATTCTGAAATGATTGTTGAAGCTGGTTATCATATTAAATCTCAAAATTTAATTGAATTTTTATCTCCACAATATCCTAAAATCATTTCGCTAGACCGTAAAACTGCAAGAGATGTAAAATATAATTTTGCTAAGATTTATAAGTATATATTCAAGAATGATAATGTTTTTTCTAACGAATTGGTAATTCATCATCTTTCTATATTAATGTACGAAATCGGAAATTTTTATCATCATATGGTAAGTTCATCAGAAGAGTTAAAGCCTAATAGGAAAGAAGAATTAGCCAAACAATTTATTTTATTGGTGGGTACGCACTTTAAAGAACATCGTGAAGTACAATTTTATGCCGATAAATTATACGTTTCGAGAAAGCACTTAACAAAAGTGATTTCAGAAGTTTTAAAGAAATCTCCTAAAATGATAATTTCTGATGCAGTTATATTAGAAACTAAAGTTTTATTGAAAAATCCAAATTTTACCATTTCCGAAGTTGCTAACTTACTTAATTTTCTAGATTTATCCATTTTTAATAAGTTTTTTAAAAAAAATACAGGCTTATCTCCAACTGAATTCAAAAACACTTAATGCGTCTTTTTGACAAATAATAGAGTTTAATAAACAATTCTTAATCCTAAACATTTTAGAACTTTGTGATATAAATAATAAAGGAGATTAAAATAGTTTCTCCTGTTTTTAGATTTAAAAATGAAATTTACTGCCACAAAAAATATTTTTGCAAATATTACAGCTATAGGAGGTTTTGTGCCTGAAGGAAAAAGAACTAATGATGATTTAGCTTTAATTTGTGATACATCTGATGAATGGATTACTAAGCGAACAGGAATTAGAGAACGTCGTATTTTAGAAAATGGTTTAGCGACTTCTGATATGGCCGTTGAAGCTATATTAAACCTTTTTGACAACTACGAAAAAGATTTATCTAAGGTTGATGCATTAATTGTCGCAACTTCTACTCCAGATATGTTAATGCCTGCTACTGCAAATATCGTTTGCGAAAAATTAAAATTACATGACGTTTGGGCTTTTGACTTAAATGCTGCTTGTTCAGGGTTTTTATATGCTTTAAATGTTGGTTCAGGATTAATTGAATCTGGTCGTTACAAAAATGTCTTGATTGTAGGTGCAGATAATATTAGTGCCTTTGTAGATGTGAATGACCGATCTACAAATATATTATTTGGTGACGGTGCTGCGGCAGTTTTACTAGAATCTGATGAGGAATTTGGTGTAATGGATTCTTTACTTAAAAGTAATGGAGAAGGACGAGAGTTTTTACATATTGAAGGTGGTGGATCTCTTTTCCCAGCTTCAATTGAAACGATGGATAAGCATTTCATTAAACAAGATGGTAAAATTGTTTTTAAGAAAGCAGTTACAGCTATGAGCGAAACTTGTCTTGAATTATTAGAAAAAAATAATTTAACAACTGACGACGTAAAATGGTTGGTGCCTCATCAAGCCAATAAAAGAATAATTGATGCTGTTGGAAGTGCTATTAATATAGAAGACCATAAAACAATGGTTAATATAGAGGAATATGGTAATACAATAGCTGCAACTATACCACTATGTATGTGGGAAAATATTTCAAAATTTAAAAAAGGTGATTTCGTTTTATTAACTGCTTTTGGAGCAGGTTTCTCTTGGGGAGCTTCTTTAATAAAATGGGGACTTTAAATAGTTTTTTTGTGAAGGGGCAATAGTAATATTGCTCTTTTTTTATGGAACAAATGAATAGATTTGAACTTAAAGAACAAGAAATAAATTCGCGTCAAAACATAAGCAAACAAAAGAGGTTATTGGATTACAATTAGGTTCTGAAAGTTTATAGGTGATGAATGATGAAACTTGAAAGTGTCATTTACACCGACAATTAAAGTTAAATTTCCGCGAATCAATTTAAAATGCAGAACAATTGTAACTGAAACAATAAAATCGCCAAATGGCGATTTTATTTATTTAATTCAGGATTGATATCCAGTATATTTTCAGTTCTATATTTTTCTACAAATTCATCTGTAAAAAATTCACTTCCCATCAATTTATTTTCCTGTAAAAGCTTTTTTATATCTAATTTTTTATATTCCTCCATCATTCGATCAGAGATTGGTTTATAAGTAAAATGCCAAGGTTCATATTTAAAACCTTTACGTTCTAAACTTTTAGTATAAACTAAATAGAACCCATATTTATGCGCATTTTCATCTAACCAAAGTTTAAATTTTCGCATAGAGCCACCTTCATTAAAATGTTTTTCATGTAATGGATCAGCAGGAATTCCCTTTGTCATATCAATAATATCAATATCAGTTCCCCAATGATGTCTTGAAGTTCCAGGAATTGTAGAATATTCAATTATCTTCTCAATATTTTTGATGTTAGAAAGTCCTTTTGCTTTATTTGCTTTAAATTTTCGTTCCCAGATTACATTCTGATATTTGTAACTTCTATAACTTGAAATTACGCAGATATCAAAACCAGCTTTTTTTGCATCAGCTTTCATTTTTTCTAATTGTACAGCTACTTCAGGTAAAACTTTATAATCTTTTCCTTGTGTTAAATTAGGGTTAGATTTCCCAATTAAGTCAGCTGTAGAAAAGACTTGAGTTTCTTCCTTATTTTGTTCAATTATAGTTGATTGTGCATGAGCTTGAAATGCAAAAAGAGTAAAAGAGGCTAAGAATAGTTTTGTTATCGATTGTTTAGGTGATTTAAACATGTTTTAATATTAAAATTATACTTAATTTTATACAAATTTAGACATTATTAAGTGGAAATAATTATTTTAATCATCCTTATTCTTTTAAATGGAGTTTTTTCTATGTCGGAGATGGCTTTAGTCTCTGCAAGAAAATTTAAGTTAGAAAATGAGAAAAAGAAAGGTAGTTCAGGTGCTCGTACTGCTTTAGAATTGGCAGATAAACCTGATACATTTCTATCTACAGTTCAAATCGGAATTACATTAATCGGAATTTTGTTAGGGGTTTTCTCTGGAGATACTTTAACAAAAGATTTAGCAAATTTATTAGCTCAAATTCCGTTAATTGCTCCTTACGCTAATTCTTCTGCCTCCGTTTTAATGATTATTTTGATTACTTATTTTTCAATTGTATTTGGTGAATTATTACCAAAAAGATTGGGTATGACGTTCCCAGAATCAATTGCTAAAATGATGGCTAAGCCGATGAGTATTTTGTCTAAAATATCATCACCATTTGTTTGGTTATTAAGCTTTACGAACAATATTTTATTGAAGATTTTAGGGATAAAAGACAATACAGAAGTTGTTTCGGAAGAAGAAATTAAGTCTATAATTAAAGAAAGTACCGAAGGAGGAGAAATTCAAGAAAAAGAACACGAAATAGTTGAACGAGTTTTTGAATTAGGTGATAGACGTGTAAATACATTAGCAACTCATCGATCAGAAATTGTTTATTTAAATATTACCGACACTTTTGATGAAGTGAGAACTAAACTTAAAAAGAATAAACATTCGGGTTATCCAATTGTAAAGAATGATAATTTAGATGAAGTAGTAGGGGTAATTCATTTAAAGGATTTTTTTGGTACAACAAAAGAAGAATTTCAGTTAAAGAAATATCTGCGTAAAGCGATCTTTGTTAATGAAAATTCATTTTGTTATCCTTTATTAGAACGTCTTCAAAATTCACATTCTCAGCTCGCAATTATGATTGATGAATATGGAACAACTGCAGGTATCGTTACGATAAATGATATTATGGATGAGCTAATTGGTGAATCGCCAGAAAATGAAGAAGAAGATTACGAGGTGGTTGAACGTGAAGATGGAACTTGGTTAATTGATGGTCAATTTTCTATTTATGAATTTGAGCGTTATTTTAATGTCGATGTTAATGACGATGTTGAAAATTTATATGTAACAGTTTCAGGTTTGTTCTTTAGCCAAACGGAAGAAATGCCAAAAGTTGGAGATAAGTTTCAGGTAGATGATTTAGTGCTTGAGATTATTGATAAAGATGGAAATCGAATTGATAAAATTTTAGCTTATCGCATACCAGAAGATATAGAATAAAAAAAAGTCGCTCATAAGAGCGACTTTTTTGGTTTTATCTAATTCTTTCTATTAATAAAAAACTTTTTCCAACTTTTTTTCCATCAATTATTTTGTCTGGAATTATTGTAAATGGTCTATTTCTTGGAGTAGGGTTAAATAATAAATCTAATGTTCTTTTTTCAGGATCATCATCTTCTAATACTATAAATTCAGTATATAATATACTTGTTAATGCATCACTGCCATAAGTAGATTCTGAATAGTTTGCTAATGATAGCTCATTGTTTCCTATCGCTAATTTTAAAATAGCAGTACCTGGAGTATATGCTACGTTAGTCTCAGATTCTATAGGTGATGGTGTAAATGCTGTTGTGTAATGTCCTACTAAACGAACTTGAATTTTAAATGTTCCCTTTGGTAATATTATACGTTCAGTTATTCTAGCGTTTGTTCCTGTACCTGCTGTTAAAGTAACTTCTTCTTTTAGTTGATCTTCTGATACTCCTTTTATTGTATTTATAAAATTTGTATTACAAATATTAATATTATTTTGTATACATGCTGGTGATATACTTGTATTTCCAAAATCTAAGCGTAAACTCCCTTGTGTTGGATTGTCAACAGTTCCAACTGTAAAACCTTTAATGGGTACACGCATAATTTGCCCATTTAAATTTTCAACATCATTTTTATAGATATTTCCGTCTACATCAATTACTAGTGTACTAGTAATTTCTGTTTCTTGTACTTCTTTTAGGTTAGTAAATTTGATATAGTCTGTATTATTATCAAAAGTAGCTGCATTTATATCTATACGTTTTTCTGGGTTATTGATATTAATTCCTAAAAAACCATTGTCTGTTATACTTACGTTTGAATTTTCATTTTTATCATTTCCAAATGAATCTGTGGCTAAATCTAATCGATTAGCATTTGGATTATTAACCCATGCATCATCAGTAAAATCACTTACAAATTTTTCCCAAATCAATCTCTCACTAAAATAATAAAATCCTTTTTCTATTACATTAATAACTTGTTGTAAACTTGGGCCAGAGATCGGACCAGAAATATCATTAATATACACTTTTATACCAATGTTTTGATTTGTATAAACTGTATTTTCTTTTGCTGCTAATTCTTTTTTTGATAAAGCAGGGATTAAAAATCCATCAGTAGATAGATTGTTACTATTCGCTCTAATATCCAAAGTTGATTTTGGATTTTCTGTGTTAATACCTATCTGTGCATTTACTTTGACACCAATAAGTATAATAATAATTAGTAAATAATTATAAATATTTTTCATTATTTAATTCTTTGAAAAAGGATTACACTTCTAAATGAATATTGATTACTTAAAGTTACATAATGTCTAACTCTAAAATTGTGTGGGCTATAATTCGAAACTTCAAATTTTATTTTCGAAGGTTCCGTAAGTTCTAAGAAATCACTCTTTATAAAACCAGTATAATTTTGATTTACACTATTTCCACCTGCACTATATCCAATTCTTGAGTTAGAACCATAATAATGTATAGAATATTTATTATCGTTAACATAAGTAGTTAGTGAAATTCCATTTTTAGGATCTTCTTTGCTAAAATAACCGATTAATCTAACTTCGTATTTATATAATCCAGCAGGTAATGTAAATTCAGTATTATTATTTCTTATAAATCCAGGTATTAAACTAATAAAATTTGAAGTTAAGTTTGGAGCTAAACCAGGATTTGTAGAAAAATCAAGTATCAATTTCTCATTTGATGGAATTTCAATCCTCGCATTTACTGGTAGCCTTAATATCTTTCCTTCAATGTTTTCTTCATCACGTCGACTTACTAATCCATTTTCGTCTATTTGTAATGTACTTGTAACGGTATTTGAAAGAGGGAAAGCTAAATTCTCTAATTTTATAAAATCAGGTTGATTATCAGAATTTAAGGCATTAATTTCTAATCGTTTTGTAGGGTTTGTGGTATTAATACCAAAATTACCATCATCAGTAATAACGATCTCACTACCTAATGAACGACTTTCATTTTTAGAAGTTGTCCCTAATTCTACACGAGTTTGTGATGGATTATTTACCCAAGCATCATCTGAAGAATCTATACCTAAACCAAAAATTGGTTCCCATAGATTTTGTGCATTTAAAAAATAATATCCAGTAGAATTGATGTTTACTACCTTAGAAGTACTTGGCCCAGTAATATTATCTGAAACTTCAGTTATATAAACTAAAACACCTTCTTGTTCTGAAGATTGATAGGTATTTGTAGCTTTTAATGCTAATTCAGCTTTTGTTAATTTTGGAATTAAAATTCCATCAGCTTCAGAAATTACATTTGTGTTGTCTTGTAATCTACTTTCTTTTACATGCTATGTTGATAAAGGAAAATCTGTGTTAATACCAACCTGTCCATAAGAAAAAATACTACTAAAGCATATTGTAATAAGTGTGTATAAATTTTTCATTATTTTAATCGCTGTATTAAGATTAAACTTCCATAAATTCTGTTGTTAGTATCATTTATATAATCTACTACGGTAAAAGAATTTACATTATTTTTAATAACAAAATCAATTTCGGCTTGTTCTTTTAATTCTATTAAATCCATAACAGTAAATCCGTTAAAATTGGATCCATTATTATTAAGATCTGTATTAGAACCATAGTCTTGAGATGAATTTTCTAATCCATTAACCAATGTTTTGACCTCTACTGAATTTCTTACATCTGCACTATTAAAATAACCTACAATTTTAACTTCTAATCTATAAATTCCAGCAGGTAACACAATACCAGTATTTGTTGATTGTGGAATGAATGGTGGAGTAATAGTATTAATTGAATTTGAAGCGGAATTAGGATCTGTATCAATTAATATTGATTTTGTTTCACCGGCACTAATTGTTTCTATTTTTTTGATAGGGAAACGTTGTATTTTTCCTGCGTTATTATCATCCAATTTAATTCCAACAAATCCTTAACTATCTATCACTAGAGAGCGATTTGTGAAATTTTCTGTTTTTAAATTAGATACTCGTAAGGCATCGGATTCATTTTCTCCATTAGCTAAATTTACTTCTAACCGTTTAGTAGGATTTGTAATGTTAATACCAACATTTCCATTATCAGTAATCACAACTTCAGATCCATTAGGACGTGTAATGCCTTTAGAAGTTGTTGCTAATTCAACACGTTTCATTGTAGGATTATTAATCCAAGCGTCATTAGATTTATCTAATCCTTTTTTAGCAATTGGTATCCATTTATTATCACTTGATAAATAATAAAATCCAATTGAATTAATTTGATCAACCATTTCTGTACTAGGTCCAGTAATAGTTCCACTGATATTATTCACATATACAATTAAACCTTCATTTTGAAGTTGTATTGAATGCAGTAGTTTGTTTTAGGGCTAATTCACTTTTGCTTATTTTTGGAATCAATATTCCATCATTCGAATTAACATCATTTTTGTTGTTAGTGGCGTCTCGATTCTCTTTAACATGTAAGGTGCCCAAAGGTAAATCGGTTCCAATCCCTACTTGCGCATACGAAGTTATGCTAGCAAATAGTGTAATATAAAATAAGTGTTTAATCATATAATGTATTGTTTTTAATTAGGTAACGACGTAAATCAAAAACTAAGCCATAATACAACAAGCTAAAAAGGATTAATGTTTTATTAATTTTAGGCATAAAAAAAGTTCAAACAATTTAACATTGTTTGAACTTTAAAAAAATATTTTAAAATGTGTTAGTCTTTGAAATTTATAGTACCTCCCACAATATTTTTCTTGTTTTTAACTTTTGGATTTCCGTATATATCGATTGAACCACCAGCTCTTGTTTTTGCATCTACTGATTCAGAAACATTAGCTTCAATTATTCCACCAGCATTAGTAGTTAATGAAGCATTTTCAGCATCTAAAGTTTTACCATAAAATTTACCTCCTGAATTTGCATTAATAGTTAATGCATCAACATTTCCTTTCAAAATTAATTCTGAACCAGAATTTATTTTAGCATCAATTTTCTTAGCATCAACATCTAATTTTATAGACGAACCTTCGTTCGATGATAATTTTAAAATACTAGACTTTAATTTATCCTCCGAAAAGATTGATGAGCCTTGGCTTGCTTGTATATCGTAAAGATTTTTGAAGTAAACTTTAACTTTTACCTTAGATCCTTGTAAAATATTAACAGGATTCATTCTAATCTTTAAATCACCGTTTTTATTTACAACTTCAACTTCATTTTCAAGTTCTCCAGAAACTTCAACTTTATTCGTATTTGATTTAACTAACTCAACAGGAATACGATCGTAAATTTTTAATGAGTTATAATCTCCTACGTTTTTTTCGATTTGACCAAATGCAATATTAGCTGAAAGTAAAGTTAAGGCAGTAATGAATATGTTTTTCATAAAAATAGTTTTCAAATTTTGGATTGATTGATTACAAATTTCAATCCAAAATAAGAAAACTATCTATTTTTTTATAATTATTTGTGAATGCTTATTTACTAGACTCAGCAGTTAATTCAGCAATTCTTACAATAACTTCAGTAGCTTTTAACATTGATTCTACTGGAACGTACTCGTAAGGTCCGTGGAAATTGTGTCCACCAGCAAAGATGTTAGGACAAGGCAATCCCATGAAAGACAAACGTGCACCATCAGTTCCACCACGAATAGGTTTGATATTTGGAGTGATTCCACAATCTTTTAAAGCTTGTTCTGCGATTTCAACAGATTGGAATTTTTCCTGAACTTTTTCAATCATATTGAAATATTGATCTTCAACCGTTGCTACAACAACTTCATGGTTAAAACGCTCTTGGATATCTTCAGCAATTTGTAAGAATAATGCTTTACGCGCTTCATATTGCTCCATATCGTGATCACGGATAATGTAAACTAATTTAGCTTCAGTAACAGAACCTGACATTTTAGCTAAGTGGAAGAAACCTTCACGCTTATCCGTTAATTCTGGAACTTCGTCGTTTGGTAATTGAGATGCAAACTCCATTGCTAAATTTGCAGCATTAATCATTTTATTTTTAGCGTAACCTGGGTGTACAGATTTACCTTTAAATGTAACGATAGCAGATGCAGCATTAAAGTTTTCATACTCTAATTCTCCAATTTCAGAACCATCCATTGTGTAACCCCATTCAGCACCAAATTTCTCAACATTAAAGAAATCTGCACCACGACCAACTTCTTCGTCAGGAGTAAATCCTACAGCGATGCGACCATGTTTAATTTCTGGATGAGCAACTAAATATTCAGCAGCAGTTACGATTTCAGCAATCCCTGCTTTATCATCAGCACCTAATAAAGTAGTCCCATCAGTTGTAATGATAGTTTGACCTTTGTATTGTAATATTTCAGGAAATTCAGAAGGTGATAAAACCATGTTTTCATTTAACTTGATATCTCCACCATCGTAATTTTTCCATATCTGAGGTTTTACATTTTCAGCAGTAAAATCAGGAGAAGTATCCATATGAGATACAAAACCAATAGTAGGTACTTCGTGGTCTACTGTAGAAGGTACATATCCGAAAACATATCCGTTTTCGTCAATTGAAACGTCTTCTAATCCAATTAATTTTAATTCTTCAACTAAGTATTTAGCTAAATCCCATTGGCGATCTGTACTTGGGAATTTTTCTACAAAAGCTTCACTTTCTGTATAAATACTAACATATTTTAAAAAGCGATTCACAAGCTTTTCTCTCCATTCTGTTTGCATTGCGTTTTAATTTTTGTCAAAATTAGTAAATTATATACCTTTAATGCGCAAATAAACCATAAAAATGAGCGAACGAACTTTTAAAATAATAGAATGCCCTCGTGATGCGATGCAAGGGCGAAAAGAATTTATCCCAACGACTCAAAAAATCGATTATATTAATCGTTTATTGACAGTTGGATTTGAAGCTTTAGATTGTGGGAGTTTCGTCTCACCGAAAAGTATTCCGCAATTAGCCGATACACAAGAAGTGTTAGATAATATCGAATTAGGTGATACAAAATCTAAATTATCTGTAATTGTTGCAAATTCGAGTGGAGCTAAAAAAGGAGCTGAGCATGAAAAAGTTGATATTTTAGGTTTTCCTTTTTCAATTTCAGAAAAATTTCAGAATTATAACACAAATAAAAGTAGAGAAGAAGCATACACATTAGCAAAAGAAATAAAAGCGATTGCTGAGGCGAATAATAAAGAATTACTAATCTATTTTTCAATGGCTTTTGGAAATCCGTACGGTGAAGAATTTTCTACAGATTTAGTAAAAGATTGGACTAAAAGATTTGCTGATATTGGAATTAAAATGATCAATCTTTCTGATACAATTGGTGTTGCTGAAAAAGAAGTGATTAAAGATTTATATGAAACTTTAATTCCGCAATACAATGAAATTGAATTTGGTGCGCATTTTCATACCGAATATGATACTTGGAATGTGAAAGTGGATACTGCCTACGAATACGGTTGTAGAAGATTTGATGGAGCTATAAAAGGTTTGGGTGGTTGTCCGATGTCTAAAAGTGATATGGTAGGAAATAT
The DNA here is from genome assembly GCF_017948305.1 of Faecalibacter bovis. Lineage (NCBI taxonomy): Bacteria > Pseudomonadati > Bacteroidota > Flavobacteriia > Flavobacteriales > Weeksellaceae > Faecalibacter > Faecalibacter bovis. The sequence goes on along the minus strand of NZ_CP072842.1, from coordinate 2,670,914 downwards.
GCCAACTGAAAAATTGATCAGTTTTGCAAATCAACACAAAGAAAAACATGGATTAAATCTTTTCGATTTTGAAGCGTCTTGGAACGTTTCTTTGAAAACTTTTGGTCTAATTTAGATCCATATTTCAAAATAAAACTTTATTCTTTTGTTAAAGGATGTATAAATAGCTAAGACTTTAACAAAAAAAGTTAAATTTGCTATGCGTTAACCAACGTATACATAGTTATAAAATTAATGAAATCAAAGTATATGAACTTTAAAGCATGTATGATGTTGTTTCTAACAACATGTATTACTGTTAATACTTTCGCACAATCAGCGAAATCTACGAAATTGGATGGAATTGCCGCTGTAATTGGTGATCAAATTGTATTAGAATCAGATGTAGAAAGAGATTACATTTTATCAAAGCAACAAGGTTTACAAGTTGCTGATAAATGTGAATTTTTGAATGACATCTTAATGGAGAAAATGTTAATTGATCGTGCGAAACAGGATACTTTAATTGCTGTAAGTCAAGACGAGGTAACTCGTTCTTTAAACGCTCAGATTGAAGATTTCAAGCAAAGAGGTGGAGGCGAAGAAAATGTATTAAAATTCTTTGGTTTTCGCACGATGGCTGAAATGAAAAACGAAATGAAATATATTGTAGAAGATAATATATTTTCGCGACGTAAAAGAGAAATGTTAGTTACAGGCTTAGATGCAACTCCTGAAGAAGTTCGTGTATTTTTCGAGAAAAATAAAAATGAATTACCTGATGTAAAAGAAGAAATTACTTTAAGTCATATCATTTTATATCCTGAAGTTTCCGAAGAAAATGAACAAAAAATTATTGATGAATTAAAAGGAATCAAACAAGAAATTGAAGAAGGAGCATCTTTTGCAACCAAAGCAATTTTATATTCAGAAGATCCAGGTTCTGCAAATAACGGTGGTCAATATTTAAAAGTAACTCGTGGAAAAATGGTTAAAGAGTTTGATGCTGTTGCATTTAACTTAGAAGAAGGTGAAATTTCTGATCCATTTAAAACAGAATTTGGTTACCATATTATTAAATTAGACAAACGTCGTGGACAAGAATTGGATTTACGTCATATTTTAATTACGTTGAAACCAACGGAAGATGAAATGGCTAAAACAACTGAAAAGTTAGATTCAATTCGTGTTTTAATCAACGAAGGTAAAATGACTTTTAAAGATGCAGCAATTCGTTTTTCTGAAGATAAATTTACTAAATACAACGAAGGAAATTTAATGAGCCCTCAAACAGGTGAAGATCGTTTCGAGAAAATTAATTTACCTCTAAATGAGTTTTCAGCTATTACAGGTGTTGCGGAAGGAGAATTAACAAATGTTTTTGTTGATGATTACCAAAATAAAAAAGTTGTTCGTTTAATGCGTGTAAATCGTATTTATCCAGAGCATAAAGTAAATTACGAAGACGATTATTACAGAATTAAGCAATTTGCAATTCGTTACAAAGAGCAAGATGTATTAGTTAATTGGGTGAAGAAACAAGTTCCAGATTCTTTCATTAAGATTGGAGAAGATTACAAAAGTTGTAAGTTTCCAATTAACTGGGAAAATAAATAATATTTTAGATATTAAAAAAAGCCACTCAATTAGAGTGGCTTTTTTTTTGAGAAATAATCACATCTTATGAATGATTATTTAAATTATATTTTATCATGGCTTGGCCAAACCAATTGATCAATTTCGTATCCTAATGATTCAGCTTTATTTAAAAAACGAGTTTTTATATCATCTGGAATCTGCTTCTCTCTTGACAATATCCAAAGATAATCTGTATTTTTTCCTGCTATCATAGCATATTTATAATCATCATCCAAATCAATGATATTATATGGAGAACTTAATGGACCAAAGAAAGAAACCTTTAATTTTCCATAACCTTGCTTTACTTGTGTAGCAACGCCTTTAGATTTTTTCCACTCTTTCTTCTTTTCATCGTATCCACGATTAATAACTTGAATAGTTCCGTCTTCGTTTAATAAATATCTTGCTGTAGTATTTGATTTATCTTTTTCCCAATAAAAATCCATACGAGCTATTTCGTACCATAGACCTAAGTATTTTTCAATATCAAAATTAGGTACAACTTCAAAAGCTAAATTTTTATTTGTGCGACTTTTTACAAAATAAGCTGCAGCGCCTAATGCTATACCTGCAAGTGCCATATTTTTATATTTCATATCGTAATAGATTTACAGATTATATTATCAATTATCTTTCCAAAACTACAAGTATTTTAATTCTTAGCTACTATAATAAAAGGACAAATTAAATTGATTTTGAGATTTTATATTTAAATATAATCTAATATTTTAAAAGTGAGAAAGTAAATATTAAACGATTATTCCTAAATTCAAAGGAGTATTTATTAAATTAATTTAGAATTTACGATTATGTATGTACTACAAATAGATCAGAATTAATACAATATTAAAAAAGCGTTACTTCTTATGAAGTAACGCTTACTATTATTTTTTTGTAATCGATATTAATTTTGATGTTTCTCTACAAACCTCGAATATCATTTGATAATCTTTAGCATCATCTTTGTAATCTGCTATATAAGTACGGCATGGAACACCATCTTTATTTGATTTGTCGAAATCAATTTTACTCTTCTTAAATAATTTCTTTTGTAAAAAATTTGAATCTAATTTTTCATTCTCAAAAAAAGTAGCCGCTTCATTAGAAAGTTTTAAATTCTTAGCTGTAGCTTCTTCTAATACACGTGCATTAGGGAAATAATTACATGAAAATGCTCTAGGACCAAATGCCATTGCGACAAAAACTAATCCAATAGAAACACCCATCAAATACTTAATTAATCGTTGTGTAAACGTCATACTATCAATAAATTTATATCATGAAAGGGTAGATCGAACCAATCACTTAAACTCTTTTTTACAACCCTTCCGTGGTACAAATATACACCATTTCTTACAGTTTTGTCTGTTTTTACTACAGTAGAAAATCCACCTTCATTTGCAATCATCAATAAATAGGATAAGAAAAAGTTACTTAATGCCTTTGATGAGGTTCTTGAAACACGTGAGGTTATATTCGAAACCGCATAATGTATTACATCATGTTTTGTAAAAGTAGGATGATCGTGGGTTGTTATTTCAGATGTTTCGAAACATCCACCTTGATCAATACTTATATCAATAATTACTGCTCCTGGTTTCATTTTTTCTACCATAGATTCTGTAACAACACAAGGTGTTCTTGAATCTCCACGCAAGCAGCCAATGGCTAAATCGCATCGCATCAATGCTTTACTTAGTTCTTTTGGGTCTATTGTAGAAGTAGGAACGCGTTGTCCTATGTTTTGTTGTAATCTTCTTAATCTGGATAATGAATTATCAAATACACGAACTGAAGCGCCTAAACCGATAGCTGTTCTTGTTGCGTTTTCAGAAACTGTTCCTGCACCAAGTATAACAACTTCTGTTGGTCGTACACCTGTAACACCTCCCATCAATATACCATTTCCACCGTTGACTGAAGACATCAATTCAGATCCAACTAAAATAGCTGTTGTTCCTGCAATTTCACTTAAAAGTCTAAGTACAGGTAATTGATTTTGTTCATCTTTGATAAACTCAAAACCAACAGATGTAATTCTTTTTTTAGATAATTCAGTAAAATATTCTCTCGTCAAAGAATTTGATGGAACACTTGAAACTAGGAATGTGTTAGGTTTAATCCATTCAATTTCTTCTGGAGATAAAGGACCAACTTTTAAAATAACAGGTTTTTCAAAAATAGCTTTAGCACTGTAAAGGATTTCAGCACCAGCTTCAGAATATTCTCGATCACTATAATTTGCACCTTCACCAGCACCAGTTTCTATCGAAATTTTATGACCATTATTAACTAAAACTTCAACAGCATCAGGCGTTAAACAAATGCGTTTTTCTTGGTTATTTGTTTCTTTTGGAATTCCGATACTAAAACTTTCTCTACGGCGTGGAATTTCTAAACATTCAGGTTGAGGAATTAATTCTTCATGTGAAAATGGCGTAAAAATTGGTTGATCTTCCATGTAAAATTTACTATTAGATTAATGTTAAATAACGAATTCCATCACGGTTTTCTATTGTGATGACGTGATGCTCTTCTGGAATTAAATTTTCTACACGAGAAGGCCATTCCATCAAACAATAAGCGTTTGAATAAAAATAATCTTCAATCCCAAAATCTAAAGCTTCTTCTTCATCATTTAATCTATAAAAATCAAAATGATATACTTTTCCATTATTCGTATCATATTCATTTACGATCGAGAAAGTTGGGCTAGAAATTTCGTCATTTGTTCCCAAAAGATGTACAAATTCCTTGATAAAAGTTGTTTTTCCAGCGCCCATTTCACCTTCAAAACAAATTAATTTGTACTGCAATTGATTTATAATTTGTTGTGCAACCGCAGAGATTTCCTCTAAACCATTAATTGTATATTCCATTTTATTTTTTTGGCGTTAAAACAACAAGAGGAATTATAATTTCTTCTAAAGAAATTCCACCGTGTTGGTACGTGTCCTTGTAATAATTTACAAAATGATTGTAATTTTTAGGGTACGTTAAAAATAAGTTTTCTTTTGCAAAGATATATTTAGAAGTAACATTAACCTTAGGTAACATAAATTTTTCTGGTTGATCGATGGCAAAAACATCTTTAGGATCATATTGTAATTGTTTACCTAGTTTGTAGCGTAGGTTTGTACTAGATTCTTTATCACCAATAACTTTTGTTGGTTCTTTTACGAAAATAGTTCCGTGATCTGTCGTTACAACAATTTTAATTCCTTCTTGTGCAGATTTCTTCACGATATCCATTAAATATGAATTTTCGAACCAATGTTTTGTGATTGATCGATAAGTTTTGTCGTCACGAATTATTTCACCTACAATTCGGTTGTCTGTTTTAGCGTGCGAAAGAATATCAATAAAATTATAGACGATTACATTTAAATCATTGTTTTTATAATTGTTAAACTCATCTGCAATTTTCTTTTCAAAATCTGAATTTAAAATTTTAAAATAATTCATTGAGATATTTCCTAAACCAAGTTTTTTTAATTGATCAGCCAGGAATTCTTTTTCGTGCATATTCTTATTACCTTCTTCAGTGTCATTTAACCAAATTTCTGGATATTTCTTTTCGATGTCTAAAGGCATCAATCCAGAAAAAAGTGCGTTACGCGCGTATTGTGTAGCCGAAGGTAAGATACTGTAATAAAGATTTTCTTTTTCTTGATTGTAATATTTATTAAAAATAGGTTCAATCGTTTTCCATTGGTCGTAACGTAAATTATCAATTACGATCAATAAAACTTTTTCATCTCTAGAAATATGAGGTTTTACTAATTTCTTAAAAACATTGTATGAAAGTACAGGCGCATCATCTTCGTCGAATAACCAATCTTGGTAATTACGCTCGATAAATTTAAAAAAAGCTGCGTTTGCATCCTTTTTTTGATTTTCAATAATATCAACTAAGCCTGTATCTTCGATGTTTTCTAATTCTAATTCCCAATAAACAAGTTTTTTATAAATTTCTTGCCAATCTTCGTAATCGCGAGCATTCATCATATCCATGGCAATGTTTCTAAATTCTTGTTGGTAATTGATAACTGTTTTTTCAGATATAATTTTAGAACTATCTAACAGCTTTTTCAGACTTAATAAAATCTGATTAGGATTAACGGGTTTAATTAAATAATCTGCAATATGCTTACCAATTGCGTCTTCCATTATATGCTCTTCTTCAGATTTAGTCACCATAATAACAGGTAAATTAGGTCTTAATTCTTTAATTTTAGGCAAAGCTTCAAGACCAGTTAATCCGGGCATGTTTTCATCAATTAAAACCGCATCATAATTCTCATTTTCTAAAATTTCTAACGCATCAGTTGCATTGTTGCAAGTGGTTGTTTCGTATCCTTTTTTTTCTAGAAATAATAAATGAGGCTTTAAAAAGTCAATTTCATCATCAACCCATAGTATTTTAATTGGCATATTGTTTTTGATTTACGCATTATATTTTGTCACAATTCTTTCAAATATAAAGATTTTATAAGCATTAATTATCCAAATTCTTTGTTAAGATTTTCCCTACAAAAAATCAAATTTATACTTAGTTATAATATGATTATCTTTGTTGTATAAATTGGTAATTTATTACAATAAATGAAGAATAAATTTAAAATCATAAACGATCCAGTTCACGGGATTATTACGATCCCAAACGCATTAGTTTATGATATTATTCAGCATCGATATTTTCAAAGACTTCGTAGAATTTCTCAAAACGGTTTAACAGAATTAGTTTATCCAGGTGCTCAACATTCACGTTTTAATCATGCGTTAGGTTGTATGCATTTAATGCAAGTTGCAATACAAGTATTAAAGGAAAAAGGTGTTGAAATATCGGAAGATGAGGAAAAGGCTGCATATATTGCAATTTTATTACACGATTTAGGACATGGTCCATTCTCACATTCATTAGAATACTCTATAATTGATGGTTCTCATCATGAAGAAGTTTCTTTACAATTAATGGAGAAATTAAATGTTGAATTTGACGGTCAGTTAAACGAAGCGATTCAAATTTTTAAAGGACAACATCCTAAGAAATTTTTATCTCAATTAGTATCGAGTCAATTAGATGTTGATCGACTGGATTATTTAAAAAGAGATAGTTTTTTTACCGGAGTAGTAGAAGGAAATATCAATCCGGAACGTATTCTTTCAAGTTTAAATGTCTATGAAAACGAGCTTGTTCTTGATGCTAAAGCAATTGCATCAGTAGAAAAATTTTTGATGGCCCGTATATTTATGTATAACAATGTGTACTTGCACAAAACGTCTTTTTCAGCTGAAAATTATTTAATTCAGGTTTTAAGAAGAGCGAAGGAATTAATTGCTTCTGGCGAAAAATTATTTGCAACATCAGCATTTAGTTATTTTTTAGAAGGACATGAAAAGGGAAAATTATCGGATTATGGTTTAGAATTGTTTACCAATTTAGATGATAGCGATGTAATGTCAGCAATTAAAGAATGGCAAAATCACGACGATATTATTTTAAGCAAACTAGCAAAAGCTATAGTTGAAAGGAAATTACCAAAATCAATAATTCTATTACAACCATTCTCTGAACAAGAAATCGAGATGGAACAGGATAGAATTAAAAATGCTTTGAATATTGATGATGCTAGCTATTTTGTGCAACAGTCTGAAATTAAAATAACTCCATATCAGGTAAATAAATATCCAATTAAACTAATGTTTAAAAATGGAAATGTTGAAGAAATTATTCATTCTGAACAAAGTTTATTGAGAGAAGTTTTAAAACAAGACGTTGTTAAATATCATTATCATACGTTAAAAGTAAAATAAGATTTGACAAATTTGTTAAGTTTTGAAAGAAATCGTATAAAAATTTAATTAAAATTCTTAGTTTTGCAGACTATGAAATTTAAAGCTGCAGAAATTGCAAACTTATTAAACGGAGAGGTTAAAGGTAATCCTGATGCGGAGATTTGGACATTGTCTAAGATCGAAGAAGGTGCGGATGGAAGTATTTCATTTTTAGCAAATCCTAAATACGAAGAATATATTTATACAACTGGTTCTACGGTTGTAATTGTAAATAAAAGCTTTGAACCATCTCAACCAATTAATACAAATTTAATTGTTGTTGAAGATGCTTATTCTGCTTTCACAGTGTTATTAAATCATTACAACAAAATAAAAAATAACAAAACTGGTATCGAAGAATTTGCACGTGTATCTGAAACTGCCATATTAGGAGAAGATATTTATGTGGGAAGTTTTTCGTATATTGGTTCTAATGTAAAATTAGGAAACAATGTAAAAATTTATCCTAATTCAACAATTAGTGATAATGTTGTTATTGGTGATAATACGATTATTTATTCCGGAACTCAAGTTTACGAAGGGTGCGAAATAGGTAAAAACTGTATTATTCATGCAAATGTTGTAGTAGGTTCTGATGGTTTTGGTTTTGCACCAAATCCTGATGGTACTTTTGAGAAAATTCCTCAAATCGGTAACGTTGTTATTGAAGATAATGTAGAAATTGGATCAGGTTCAACTATTGATCGTGCAACTATGGGTTCAACTTATATCCGAAAAGGAGCTAAGTTAGATAATCAAATCCAGGTGGCACATAATGTAGAAATTGGTGAAAATACTGTAATAGCGTCACAGTCTGGAATCGCAGGTTCTACAAAAGTAGGTCGTAACTGTATGATTGGTGGGCAAGTTGGTATAGTAGGTCATATTAAGATTGGTGATTTTGTACAAGTACAAGCTCAATCTGGGATCAATGCTGATGTGAAAGATGCACAACAAATGTATGGATCTCCGGCAATCAATGCGATAGATTATAAAAAGTCTTACGTATATTTCCGTAAGTTTCCAGAAATTGTGAAGAGATTAGATCAATTAGAAAAAGAAAACAAACAAAAGTAAAAGTTAATGTCTGATAAGCAAAAAACTTTAGCGAAAGAAGCTGTCCTTTCAGGAGTTGGGTTACATACAGGAAATCATGTAACAATGACTTTTAAGCCTGCAAACGTAGATACAGGATTTGTATTTGTTAGAACAGATTTAGAAGGAACTCCATTAGTAGAAGCCGACGCACAATATGTGGTTAGCACAGCTCGTGGAACAACTTTAGAAAAGAAAGGTGTAAAAGTACATACAACAGAGCACGTTTTAGCAGCTTTAGTTGGTATGGATATAGATAACTGTATTATTGAAATTGACAACGCAGAACCTCCAATTATGGATGGTTCTTCTAAATTTTTCGTTGAAGCAATTGAGCAAGCTGGTATCGTAGAACAAGATAAAGAACGAGAGTATTACAAAATTAAAGAAATCGTAACTTATGTTGATCCTGAAACTGGTTCTGAAATCACAGCTATCCCAGCAGATGAGTATCAAGTAACTACTATGGTAGATTTTGGTACTAAAGTTTTAGGAACTCAGAACGCGACATTAACATCAATAAAAAACTTCAAAAAAGATATTTCTGATTCAAGAACTTTCTGTTTCTTACACGAATTAGAACAACTTTTAGCTGCAGGTTTAGTAAAAGGAGGTGATTTAGACAACGCAATTGTTTACGTTGATAAAGAAATTACTCCAGAAACTAAGGAAAGATTATGTAAAGCATTTAACCGAGAAGATGTTGCAATACGTCCAAACGGCATTTTAGATCATTTAACATTACATCATCCAAACGAAGCAGCTCGACACAAATTATTAGATGTTGTAGGAGATTTAGCGTTAATCGGTACTAAGTTAAAAGCAAAAATTATTGCGACTAAACCAGGTCACCAGATTAATACAAATTTTGCAAAAAAATTAAGCAAGCAAATCAAATTAGCTCAACGTAACAAAATACCTGAGTTTGATTTAACTGCTGAACCGGTATACGATATCAATGATATCATCAAATTATTACCTCATAGACCACCATTTTTATTAATTGACAAAGTAATCTCTAAAACTGATACTGAATTAATTGGTGTGAAGAATGTAACAATGAACGAGCCTTTCTTTGTTGGACATTTTCCCAAAGAGCCAGTTATGCCAGGAGTTTTACAAATTGAAGCGATGGCTCAATTAGGTGGTTTATTAATTTTAGGTGAGTTGGAAAATCCGCAAGAATATTCAACTTACTTCATGAAGATTGAAAATGCTAAGTTTAAAAGAAAAGTTGTTCCTGGGGACACTTTAGTTTTTAAATTAGAATTATTAGAGCCAATTAGACGTGGTATCGTACATATGCAAGGTTACGGATATGTAGGGAATCAAATTGCTGTAGAAGCAGAAATGATGGCCGTTATTACTAAAGAATAATAAACAAATGGAAGTTATGAATTATCCGATGGCTTATGTACATCCAACAGCTGTAATTGGGGAAAATGTAACAATAAGTCCTTTCTCGACTATTATGAACGATGTCGAAATCGGTGACGGAACTTGGATTGGTCCAAACGTAACGATTATGGAGGGATCGAGAATTGGGAAAAATTGCAAAATTTATCCAGGTACTGTAATTTCAGGAGAACCACAAGATTTAAAATACGAAGGTGAAAAAACCTTAACTTTTATTGGAGACAATACAACAATACGTGAGTGTGTTACAGTAAATAAAGGTACGAAAGCTTTAGGCTATACAAAAATTGGAAACAATTGTCTTATAATGGCAACTGCACATATTGCACATGATTGTATCTTAGGTGATAATGTTGTTGTTGTAAATGGATGTGGTTTAGCTGGACATATAGAAATTGGAGATAATGCTTTTATCGGAGGTATGAGCGCAGTTCATCAATTTACTAAAATTGGAGAGCACGCATTTATCGCTGGTGCAACACAAGTTCGTAAAGATGTTCCACCTTACGTAAAGGCAGCTAAAAATCCAGTAGCTTACGCTGGTGTTAACGCAATCGGATTACGTCGTAAAGGTTTTTCTTCTGAAGATATATACGAAATTCAAGGGATGTACCGTATATTATTTCAACAAAAGAATAATGTATCACAAGCAACAGAACAAATCCTAAATAACTTTCAACCTTCAGTTCATCGAGATAAAATTATTGATTTTATCACTTCAAGTGAACGTGGTGTCATGAAAGGATATGGTTCAGGATCATAAACATAAATAAAATATAAAGCATAAATGGCAACAACTTCTGATATCAGAAAAGGTTTATGTATCATTTTTAATAACGATACATACAAAATTATCGAATTCTTACACGTAAAACCAGGTAAAGGTCCTGCTTTCGTAAGAACGAAATTAAAATCATTAACAACAGGTAAAGTTTTAGATAATACATTCTCTGCTGGTCATAAAATTGATGAAGTACGTGTAGAAACTCGTAATTACCAATACTTATACGAAGATGATAATGGTTTCCACTTTATGAACAATGAAGACTTTGCACAAGTATATTTAAACAAAGACTTAATTGAGAATTCTCAATTTATGAAAGCTGGTGATGAGGTTAAGATTATCTTCCGTGCTTCTGATGAAGTTGCTTTAGCAGCTGAGTTACCAAACACAGTTGTTTTAGAAATTACTTACACTGAACCAGGATTAAAAGGTGATACTGCAACAAATGCAACTAAACCTGCAACGACTGAAACGGGTGCTGAAATTCGTGTTCCTTTATTTATCAACGAAGGTGATAAAGTAAAAATCAACACTGAAGACGGTTCTTACGTAGAGCGTGTGAAAGAATAATTGAATAATCAATTTAACATACAAAAGCCATCATTTTTTGATGGCTTTTTTTATTTAGGGCGTTCCCTTCGGTCGGGTTTTTCATTGCAATCTTTTGTTTTTTCTAAAAAATAATGTAATCCAAAAAAACAAAAGGATTTCCATTACAATCCCTAACGCGTTTTTGCATTAGTCTAACTTTTTTAAACTTATTAATCTTAGTTGTCAAAGAATTTTGTAGATAAGTTTTCTTAAAATTATTCACCTAAAAAATTTCACTATTTTAGCTAAAACTATTTGAATGACTGCTCAGAAAACTACTCTCGAAAAATTAGATCAGAAAACTCTTTTAAAATACATCCAGCCAGAAAGTCAATTTACAAATGATGCAAAAATTATTGCTTTTCAAATATTAATAGAAAGAAATTATAAATTCTCAGAATTAGAACAGAATTATCTCACTGAATTAAAAATTAAAAAGACTGATGAAATTGAACAAAATAAATTTATTCATCCAAAATACATAACAGCATCTAATTTTGTTTTTATTTCTGCTGGATTAGGAATTATTAGTTTTTCTTTCTCATTATTTGTAAGAGATATAGGAGAAGTAATAGGTGGAGCTATTTCTTTAGGTTCAGTTTTTTTAATTGGATATCTTATCAGAAAAGGAATTTCTGTTATGAAACATGTATTATTAGTCTTTTTTCTGTTAGGAATTTTACTTTCATTAAAATTCCTTCCTGTACTTATTGTTTTTTATCCTATTGAAGCGATTATATTCTTAATTCAATCAATTTTACAATTCCTAGCAATTATTTTTTTGTATCGTATACCAAAGGTTGGTAAATAAAATATTAATAAAGTTATTAAATCTATATAAAAAAGACTTGGATTAATGTTCCAAGTCTTTTTGTTATATAAAATTTGTTAAATAATCTTGTCTATTCAATTCCCAATAAAAAAAATCATTTTCTTGATCTATTTTAATGAAATGTAAACGTTCTAATAACTGTATAGAAGCTTTATTATCAATTAGAGTTGTAGCTGTTATTAAAGATAATGATTCATTCTTATAAGCCCAATTGATTAAACCTTTTACAGCTTCGATTGCAAATCCTTTTTTTCTTTCGGCTTCGATAATACCATATCCAATGTCAGCTTTGTTAAAAATGGTGTTATATCCTTTAAAACCAACATCGCCGATAATTTCTTTTGTATCTTTTTTTACAATCATCCAAGATTCGAAACCTGTAGGAGCGATTACTTTAGATAAATTGAATACTATTTTCGGTAATGTTTCAATAATTTCTTGATCAGGCCAATTTTTACCACATGTTAGATTTAAAGCTTCAATTGATTTAAAATTTGAGTCTAAAATTTCTTGCGCAATTTCTTTTGTATAAGGAATTAGGGTTAATCTTTCCGTTTCAATTGGTTTAATTTCAAATGGATTTATATACAAAGTATTTTATTTAATATTTGAAAAATAGGCTCTTAAAATTGAATCGTTTGCAGCGTTTTTAGTATCAATTTCTAAAATTTTTGGACGATCACTTTCAGCATAAAAATCAGCATATTGATTTTCTAAATCACTTAAATTTGAAACTGATTGATATTCAAAATTGAACATTTTAGCTAAATGTTCAGCCGTTAAATGATGTTTTGTTTCAAAATAATCTTCAACAACATCTGTTTCGGAAGGTCCAGGAATAAATTTAAAAATATTTCCACCTCCGTTATTGATTAAAATAATTCTAAAATTCTTCGGCATATTTACATTCCATAGCGCATTAGAATCATAGAAAAACGAAATGTCGCCAGTAATCAAAACTGTATTTTCGCCTGAAGCAATACATGCACCAACTGCTGTAGAAGTAGAGCCATCAATACCGCTTGTCCCTCGATTACAGAAAACAGGATTTGAAGCGTTGTGATCAAACAATAATCCATAACGAATTACGGTAGAATTTCCGTATTGAATTTGCCAATTTTCAGGGTAATTTCTGATGATTGAATCAAAAGCTTTTAAATCCGAAAATGGAATCATTTGAATATATTCTTGGTGCTTTTTCTCATTATTTAAACGAATTGCATTCCATTTATCGTAATAATCAGATGTTTTTGGATTAACAAAACCAATTAATTGTTCTAAAAAGAACTCTGGTTTAGTTTCAATTTTATCCGTTAAAATTTGATAAGTATCAGGTTGCCAAAATTCATCTAAATGCCAATGTTGTTCAGCTTTATGTTCACGTAAAAAACGTTTTACTTTTTTAGAAACAATATTCTGACCAATTGTCAATAAAATTTCAGGTTTCAAATCTTCCAATTCTTCTTCAGGATAAGGAAATATTACTTGATCAATTTTATTAAAAAATTTTGGATGATGAATATTTGAAGTTACTTCGTTTAAAATTACAACAGAATCATCTTGAGCCAATTGGCCTAATAAATTATTTAAAGCTTCATTTGGGGAATGCATTCCGACTAATACCAATTTTTTAGCAGCAGAATTCCATCTACGCATATAATCAAATACGTCAATTTCTGGAAATTCTTTTTCGTCTATTGTAATATTATCAATCACAATATCAGGTTCTGTTACAAATTCGTACAAAGGTTCCGAAAACGGCATGTTGATATGAATTGGTGCAGATTTGTGGATACAATCTGTTAAAGCATATTTTGTAAGTAACATATTGCGAGTCAAATCGTCTGTTTCTTCACTTTCAGATAATTGAACGTTATGTACACTATGCGTTTCGAATATATTTTTTTGTCGGATTGTTTGTCCATCAAAATTATCTACCAAATGTTCGGGACGATCTGCTGAAAGAACAATTAATGGAACATTCTGAAAAAACGCTTCAGTAATAGCAGGGTAGTAGTTTGCAGTTGCAGAGCCGGAAGTACAGCAGACTACAACAGGTTTTTTGATTTGTTGCGCCACACCAAGTGCAACAAATCCAGCCGAACGTTCGTCTACAACGCTATATGTTTTGAATCGTTTATCATTTGCAAATTGCATGGTTAGAGCACCATTACGAGATCCTGGAGAAAGTACAATATGATCAATTCCAAAAGCTATTAAAGTTTCGGCAATTAATTGTACATTCAGTTTTTTTGATATTTTTCTCAAGATAAATTGTCTTTAAAATACAAAGGTTTTGAATAGCAAATGTACTAAACAAAACCTTTGAAAAGATATGATATTTTTAAGATATTATGTGTGCATACCTCCGTCAACACTTAATACTTGTCCTGTTACATAGCTTGATAAATCTGATGCTAAGTATAAACATGCGTTAGCTACATCTTCTGGTTGGCCACCACGTTTTAATGGAATTCCAGCTCTCCATTCTTCAACCACTTTAGGGTCTAAAACTTCAGTCATTTCAGTTTCGATGAATCCTGGTGCAATTGCATTACAACGGATGTTACGAGAACCTAACTCTAAAGCGACAGATTTAGTAAAACCAATTAAACCAGCTTTAGAAGCGGCATAATTTGCTTGACCAGCGTTACCTGTAATTCCTACAATAGAAGACATATTCACGATAGATCCTGAACGTTGTTTCATCATAGGTTTGATAACAGCTTTTGTTAAATTGAATGCAGAATTTAAGTTTGTTTGAATTACTTTTTCGAAATCATCAGAAGACATTCTCATTAATAATCCATCTTTTGTAATACCTGCGTTATTAATAACAATATCAATTTGTCCAAATTCAGTTAAAACATCATCAACTAATTTTTGAGCTGCCTCATAATCTGAAGCGTCTGATTGATATCCTTTTACTTTTCCAAATTGAGATAATTCTGCTTCTAATGCTTGTGCTTTTTCAACAGAAGATGCATATGTAAAAACTACATTGGCACCGTTTTTTACAAAAACTTCAGCAATACTTTTTCCAATACCACGAGTAGCACCAGTAATAATTGCAGTTTTTCCTTGTAATAAATTCATTTTATTGATGTTTATTTTCACCAAAATTACACTTTTTTGTGAGACTTAAAAATGTTAAAATTTAAATTTTTATGCTCAGATTATAAAGAATGATGATTTTTGGTATTATGGTTGTATTTCAGATTGTGATAATTATTTAAAAACAATCTTATTATGAAAAATCTATTAAAGTTATTTTTACTGTCAATCTTTGCTTTATTCGTTTTTACAGCATGTTCTAATGATGATGATCCTGCTGATAATGATTTATTTGTAGGGACTTATAATGGTGCTGTGAGTTATATTTCTGGTGATACAAATATAAACAGTAACGTAGGGAATGTTAGAGTAGTAAAAGTTGGAAACAAGTACAATTTTATTTTTTCTAATAATATTCCAAACATCACTGGAGTAGAATTTATTAAAGAAGATGCGAATTACAGTATTAATGTAGGTGGTTCTGATTTGTCTTATATCAGAATTAATGCAAATACATTAAAAATATTGTATGTAGTAGATGGTAAAACTTGGAGAGCAGACGCTACAAGGTAAAATAAAAAAAACTCGGTCATTTGACCGAGTTTTTTTATGAATTATATTTTGAATTAAATATTAAATGCTGATTTAACTTGATCAACGAAATCTAATTTCTCCCAAGTAAATAATTCAACTTCAACTTCAACAACATCGATTCCGTTAGCTGATTCAAAACGTTTTGTAACAGTTTCCGGTTGACGTCCTAAGTGTCCGTAAGATGCAGTTTCTTTGTAAATAGGATTTCTTAATTTTAATCTAGTTTCAATTGCGTAAGGACGCATATCAAAAATTTCAGATACTATTTTAGAAATTTCACCGTCAGTTAAGTTAACTTTTGCAGTACCTTTAGTATCAACTAATAAAGAAACTGGAGCAACTACACCGATAGCATAAGAAACTTGTACTAAAACTTCGTCAGCAACACCAGCTGCAACTAAGTTTTTAGCAATATGACGAGCAGCATAAGCAGCTGAACGGTCTACTTTTGATGGATCTTTTCCAGAAAACGCACCACCACCGTGAGCACCTTTACCACCATAAGTATCAACGATAATTTTACGACCTGTTAAACCAGTATCTCCGTGAGGTCCTCCAATTACGAATTTCCCTGTTGGGTTGATGTGATACGTAATGTTTTCGTTAAATAATTCACGAATATGAACAGGTAATTGCGATTTAACTCTTGGAATTAAGATGTTGATTAAATCGTTTTGGATTTTATCACGCATCGCTTGTTCATTAGCAAAATCATCATGTTGAGTAGAAATTACAATAGTATCTATACGAACAGGATTATTATCGTCATCATATTCAATAGTTACTTGAGACTTTGCGTCAGGGCGTAAATATGGTAATAAATCATTTTCGTATTTACGAATATGAGCTAATTCTTTTAAAATACGGTGAGATAAATCTAATGCTAAAGGCATATAGTTATCTGTTTCGTTTGTTGCGTAACCAAACATCATACCTTGGTCACCAGCTCCTTGTTCTTCATCAGAAGTACGGTCAACACCTTGATTAATATCAGGAGATTGTTCGTGGATTGCAGATAATATACCACAAGAGTTAGCATCAAACATGTATTCGCTTTTCGTGTAACCAATTTCTTTAATTGTTTCACGTGCTACTCTTTGTAAATCTATATATGCTTTAGATTTTACTTCACCAGCTAAAACTACTTGTCCTGTTGTAACTAAGGTTTCACAAGCAACTTTACTTTTAGCATCAAAAGCAATAAAGTGATCTAATAATGCGTCTGAAATTTGATCAGCGATTTTATCTGGATGTCCCTCTGATACTGACTCAGATGTAAATAAATATGACATTTTGTATAAATTTAAATATATAAGTCGAGAGGAAATGCGATAACTGAAGTATCCTGGTTTAGCATTTGTTTAATGAGGTTGCAAGCAGTCAAATCATTCCTCTACCTAAATTTGTAGGGCAAATATACAATCTGTTTATGAATCTAAAAATTTTTTGATGTTAGATTTTCTTTATTTTAAAAATATTTCAGAATCTATATTCTACTTACTTCATAGACAAAATAATTATTTGTTTATTTCAATTCTTTAGAAAATTTTTCAGTCTATCTGAAACCAATAAACTTAAGTTTTGTATAATAATAAGTGTTTGACGATAATTTATGAAAATTATTCTATTAATAATGGTTAAATAAGAAATTAATCAAGTTGTTTTTTGTTATATTATATGTAATTTAGAATAAAATTTTTTCTACACCTATTATGAAAATAGACGAATTAGATCAGCAACTATTAATGCATTTGCAAGAGAATAGTAAAATAACTTATAAAGAATTGTCAGATAAATTGAATTTATCATCAACAGCAATTCATGAAAGAATAAAAAAGCTTGAAAAAGCAGGAGTAATTAACAAATATGTAGCTTTAATTAATAGAAGGTTTATTAATAAAGAGTTATTAGTTTTTAGTCATGTAAAATTAAGTCAGCATTCTCAAGAAAATATTTCAGTATTTGAATCTGAAATTAAGAATTTGAAAGAAGTACAATCATGTTTCCACGTAAGTGGCGATTATGATTATATTGTAAAAATGGCTTTTGAAAGTATGGACGAGTACCGTGATTTTATGGTTAATAAACTAACAACAATCAAATCTATCGGAAGTACACATAGTACTTTTGTGATTGGTGATATAAAAGATGATACATCTTATCAGTTAATTTAATTTTTTTTAATTTATATAACTTAATTATTTATGGCGATTGAAACAGCAATTTTTGGAGCTGGATGTTTTTGGTGTGTTGAAGGAGTTTATAATTTATTAAAAGGAGTAGAGCTTGCTACTTCTGGATATTCGGGAGGTGATATAGTTAATCCAACATACAAAGAAGTTTGTACAGGAGAAACAAACCATGCCGAAGTTGTTAAAATTGATTTTGATTCTTCTATAATTTCTTACGAAGAATTATTAGAAGCATTTTGGGCAGTTCATGATCCAACTAGTTTAAATAAACAGGGTGAAGATGTAGGAACTCAATACAGATCTGTGATTTATTATTTAAATGAAGAACAGAAATTGAAAGCTGAAGAATCTAAGGTAAAATTGGATGCGTCGGGTTATTATGATAAACCAATTGTAACAACGATAGAACCTTTTGATGTTTTTTATGCGGCAGAAGATTATCATCAAGGGTATTATAATGAGAATCCAACCCAACCATATTGTTCAGCAGTTGTTGGACCAAAAATTCAAAAATTCAGAGCAAAGTTCAGTGATAAGTTAAAATAATTTTAAATTTTAAGATAATTTTGGCATAGTCATTGATTAAGTTTAAATAACCAATCTAAATCAATAAAAACCAACCAAACCAACCGTAGGCGAAAGAAGGGCTTAATTAAATAAGAACTGCTTTCGCCTTTTTTATTAATTATTTTTCCAAAATGCTGGAGTAAATAGAATCAAAATAGTAAATAATTCTAATCGACCTAGAACCATTAAACCTGAGCATAATAATTTCGCAGAATCAGTTAGATTATTCATAGTTTGTCCTGGTCCAAAATCGCCAATACCAGGCCCTACATTACCTAGAGTAGAAGCAGTAATGGTTAATGAAGTTAAAACATCTTCCATATTCATCGTTATTCCAAAGTTTAATAATCCAAATAATATTGAACTAATGATCCATGTAAACATGAACATAACAAAAAATGCCATTACATGGAAAACAACAGCTTCAGGTAAAGATTTGTTATTGTAACGTACAGGTACAATCGCGTTTGGGTGTAAAATTCGTTTAAATTCTACAAAACAGTTTTTTAATAAAATTACTTGTCTTATTACAGTTACACCTCCAGAAGTAGACCCCGCAGATCCACCAATAAAAAATAATGCAAAAAATATTAGTGTAATTATGCTTAACCAATTGGTGTAATCTTCAATATAAAATGCAGTTGTAGAAACAATAGAAATTACATGAAATAAAGAAGTTCTGAAAGAATGTTCGATGCTAGCCAGACTATAAATATCACTTCCAATACTAGGAAAAACCACAAAAAATAATCCTGAGAAAACGACTAATGTCGTAAGGCTAATCAATGCAATATACCATCTAAATTCTTCATTTTTCCAGATTCTTTTAAATTGTCCTTTGGTCATCAGATAAATCAAAGAGAAATTAGTTCCGCCAATAAACATCAATATCATTAATAAATATTGTACAGGAATATTGTCGCTCCAAAAAGCAATTCCTTGATTTTTGGTTGAAAATCCACCCGTTGAAATAGCACTCATTGCATGATTGGTTGCATCAAACAAATTCATACCAGAGAAATACAGGAAAATAGAAAATATTAGCGTTAAAGCAACGTATAAAATCCAAAGATTCTTAGCAGTATCAGTAATTCTTGGGTGTATTTTATCTGTATAAATTCCTGGAGCTTCAGCTAAAAATAATTGTCGACCTCCAATACCTAAAAATGGTAATATGGCAATTGTTAAAACAATAATTCCCATTCCTCCAATCCAATTGGTTGTGGTTCTCCAAAACAAAATACTCTTTGGTAGATTTTGAGGATCATTAAAAATGGAAGATCCAGTTGCTGTATATCCAGATACAGTTTCGTAAAGGATATTGATAATATGAAACTGATTATGAACTAAATCATCATCAGGTAAATAGAAATATGCTAAAAAATAGGGTATACAGCCAGTTAAGATTAAAAATAACCAGCCTATAAACACAACGAGGTAACCTTCTCGTTTTGAAACGTGTTTCCGACTATCTTTTGTTGAATAAACCATTAATCCTCCTAAAATTCCGATTATCGAACCTGAAAATAAAAATGAATATGTTAAAGCGTCACCAAAATAAATGCTTACAAACATGCTTACAAACATAAATAATGCATTTAAAAGTAATAAAACTCCAGAAAGATTAAGGATTACTTTATAATTTATGGATTTCATTACTTAAAATATTTTGTCACTTTAGAAATGATATTGGCTTGACTAAATACAACAACACGATCTAAAGGTTCTAAAATAAAATCTTGAGTAGGAATCCAACCTTCGTTTCGACGCACAATTCCGGCGATGATTGCATCTTGTTGATAAGGAAAATCGCTAATTTTTTTGTAAGCTGCAGTTGAGTTTTCCTGAATTTTAAACTCTAAAACTTCTGCATCTAAATCAGAAATTCCTGTTACATCCATTACTTCACCTGGACGAATATATCTGAAGATACTATCTGCGGTTAATAATTTTTTATTAATAAATGCATTAATCCCAACTTCTTGAGCCAAATGAATGTAATCGATATTTTCAACCAATGCAATTGTCTTTTTAACACCTTTTGATTTTGCTAAAAGACAAGACATTATATTAGTTTCTGAACTACCTGTTACCGCAATAAAAGCATCAGAATCAGAAATTCCTTCTTCAACTAAAAGTTCACCATCACGACCATCACCGTTGATGATAAGCGTACTACTCATTTCATCAGCTAAATCAAAAGCTTTATGACGATTGATCTCGATTAGTTTTACATTATGCTTATTTTCAGAAAGAATTTTAGAAGTTTTAATTCCGATACTGCCACCTCCAAGAATGATAATGTTTTTGAAATATTCTTGTTTTTTACCTAAAATCTTATAAATCTCGATAATTCCAGATTTTTTTACAATAAAGTATATTTGATCTCCGATTTGGAATTCGGTATCGTTTTCAGGTATGATCGTATAATATTCACCACGCTCGTTGCTACGAATAATAGCGATAGGCATAAAAAGATTTTCAACACCTCCTTTGGATGTTAAATACATATCTTTAAACTTTTTATTCAGAATTTTAGCGTCTTTGTCTAAAATTGTTCCAGCTAAGAATAATTGCCCATTTGCGAATGAATGCATGGTATTAAATGCTGATTGCTGAATTAAAGAATATATTTCACTAGCAGCTAATTGTTCTGGCGAAATAATAATATCAATTCCTAAACTTTTAACCCAAAGTTGATTATCTGGATGTAAAAATTCGGGGTTAGAAATACGCGCAATAGTTTTTTTTGCACCCATTTTCTTCGCAATCATGGCGCTAGTCAAGTTTGTGTTCTGAAGATGAGTTACCGTGATAAACATATCAGCTTCGTCTGCTTTTATTTCGCGTAAAGCTTTAAAAGAAGTAATATCGCCTCGAAACGCCATTACATCTAAGTTGTTCTCGATAAAAGCAAGTTTATCTTTATCCATATCAACGATAATAATATCGTTTAACTCATTGGATAATAATTTAGCCAGATGGAAACCAACTTCTCCAGCGCCACCAATAATAATTTTCATAATAGCAGTGTGAAATTACACTATTAATTAGATGTTTCTTTTTGTCCCATTAACATTAGGAAAGACTTTAAGAATTCATCAATATCACCATTCATTACAGCATCAACATTTCCTGTTTCAGTACCTGTACGAACGTCTTTTACTAATTTATATGGATGCATAACGTAATTACGAATCTGAGAACCCCATTCGATTTTCATCTTATTCGCTTCAATTTCGTTACGAGCAGCCATTTTCTTTTCTAATTCAATTTTATATAACTCAGATTTTAACATCTCCATTGCACGTTCACGGTTGGCTAACTGTGAACGTTCTACTTGACAAACTACAACAATACCTGTTGGTTTGTGAGTTAATTGAACTTTTGTTTCAACTTTATTTACATTTTGACCTCCAGCACCACCAGAACGAGAAGTTTGTAATTCGATATCGGCTGGATTAATTTGGATATCAATCGTATCATCTACGATAGGAGAGACGTAAACCGAAACGAATGATGTGTGACGTTTTGCATTAGAATCGAAAGGCGAAATACGAACTAAACGATGTACACCATTTTCTCCTTTTAAATATCCAAAAGCAAACTCACCATCAATTTCTAAAGTAACTGTTTTTACACCAGCAACGTCACCATCTTGGTAGTTCAGTTCTTTTACTTTGTAACCGTGTTTATCAGCCCACATTAAATACATACGCATTAACATACTAGCCCAGTCACAAGATTCTGTTCCACCAGCTCCAGCAGTTATTTGTAAAACGGCTCCTAAATTATCACCTTCTTCAGAAAGCATGTTTTTGAATTCGATGTCTTCTATGATTTTTAAAGTTGTTTGGTATTGTTCCTCAACTTCTTCATCAGTTACATCGCCTTCACGATTGAATTCAGTTAAAACTTCTAAATCATTAACAGCAGTTTCGATAGCTTTATATTCGTCAACCCATTTTTTCTTACCACGAAGAGTTTTCATAAAAAGTTCTGCTTCTTTTGGATTATTCCAAAATTCTGGAGAAGCTGCAGTTTCTTCTTCGTTTTGTATTTCGATTTCTTTTTGTTCGATTTCTAAATACGTATATAAATCAGCAGTTCGCTGTTGTAAATTTTTAAGTAACTCTGTATTAAACATAGTTTTGATTTAATAGATTAGATTTTAACCTTTAATTAATTGATCTTCTGATCCGTCCCAAGATAAAATTTTATATTCAATACCTTGTTCCATTTCCATCTCGTGACCTTTCAGGGCAAAGAAAGAATCGTCCCATTCACCTTCATCGTAAGCAACTACCCAAAACATTTCGTTTGAGATAATTCCACCTATAATATAGATAAGCTCTTCTACAGAATCAACAGCATAAGTAGTAAAGGGATGATCAGCACGAATCCAAATTTGATCATCATCTGATGTTTGAATATAAATGCTTCCCATTGGAGTTTTTTGATCGTTTTCGAATGTAAACTCTAATAAATCTGTATCTTGTTTATTTAGTCCCTCTAACTGAGGAAATAAAGTAATTATTTCGTTGTAAACTTCTGTAGAAAATGAATTCATAAATTCTTAAAATAAGGTGGCAAATGTATTGCATTTTGCTCAATTTTACATTAAACGGACTTTATATTTCCATTCAATAAATTGGAAAAAGTTAAATAATTTATACTCAAAATCTAAACCGTAATCTACATTAGAATCTAAATCAATGCTCACGGCATATAAATTTTGATCATAAACTGATGGCATCATGTGTCTTTGATTCCAAATTGAAGTATACATTCTATTTTTTGATTTATAAAATTCGTACGTGTTATATGTTTTAGGACGAGCGATAGATTTTAAAAATATATCATACTGAGGATCAAAAACAATAATGTCATATTCTCCATTATCATTTGGTTCAAAAGTTAATTTATTACCAGTTGTAGCATTGTTATTTGAAACTGAATTTGTTGTACAAGAGGTTATAAAAATTGAAAGTATTAAAATAGAAAAGAATCTTATCATTGGATTGAAATTTATTAAATTTATCAAAAAAATAGCAAAATGTACACCGTTTTACATAATTCAAGATGTGGAAAAAGTAGAGATGCCATTAAAATGATGGAAGAAGCTGCTGTAGAATTTGAAGTGAGAGAATATTTAAAAGATGAATTGTCTTTTGATGAGTTAAAAAATGTGATAACACAATTAAAAGTTTCCCCAATTGATATAGTTAGAACAAACGAATTGATTTGGAAAGAACAATTTAAAGGAAAAGATTTCTCTGATGATGAATTAATTAAAATTATGGTAGAAAATCCTAAATTAATTCAGCGACCAATCGTTTTACGAGATGGAGAAGGAGTAATAGGGCGACCTGCGGAAAATATAACAGAATTTATAAAAAAATAAAAGGTTCGAAATCGAACCTTTTACTAACCTAAATTACTATAAAAAAACACTATGAATTAAAACTAATTTTAAAGCTCAATCTTCTTTAAAATTTCGTTTTAGAATGAATATGAAAAAATTAATTTTATATTGCAAAGTTGTAGAATATTTATTCAGTTTTAATAAAAATATATACAAATTATTCTATTAAGAAATAGTTAGAAACTATTGTGTTCGTTATAAATGAGTTTTATCTCGATAAACACTAGGAGTTTTTATATGTAAAACAATGGTTAAAGGTTTATTCAATAATTGAAAATTTAACACAAATCAATTTTATAACTCCTTTTGAATTAATAAATTATATAAAAAAAAGGTTTTGCAAATGCAAAACCTTTTTAACCAACCTAAACTACTATAAAAAAACACTATGAATACAAAGGGATAATTTTTCAATCTTAATAATCAACTTCATTTGATTACCCCTTTACATGTCGAAAACTTTAATTTTCTATTGCAAAGATTGTTTAAATTTTTTAGCCGAAACGAATAAAATTAAGGAAATTTATCTATTAACAAATAGATTTAATTTATAATTTTAATCATGTTTTGTGTAAAGTTCCTATTCATGAGTGTTGAAAGCAGATTTTATTTTGAATAAATTAAATTCAAATTTTGAAGATTTAACAATTTTAACATATTGTTTTAATGATATTACATTTTCAAATAAAAAAAAACTACAGATTTCTGTAGCTTTTTTTATTGAATTATAAATAATTATTAGTTTAAAACTTCCATATCGAAGTATAAAGTTGCATTTGGTGGAACAACACCTCCAGCACCTCTTGATCCATAACCTAATTCAGCCGGAATGATTAAAAATACTTTAGTACCTTTTTTGAATAAAGTTAAAGCTTCCATCCATCCTTGAATTAAACCAGTTACACCAACTGTTACGTCTAATGGTTGATTACGATCGTATGATGAATCTAATTTTTCACCATCTGCTAAACGTAAAGTGTAGTGAGTTTTGATTGGTTCTCCATGTGCAGGAACTTCACCATTACCTTCTTCTAAAATTACATATTTTAATCCAGAAGCTGTTGAAGTAGCTTTAGATTCTAAATCTTTTTGACGTGCAATTTCAGCATCTAATTCAGCTTGTTTTTTAGTAGCAGCTTCAGCTTGTTTTTTAGCGTGATTTTCTTTTGCAGCAACAAATGCTTCAGCACCGTCATATTTAGCGTATTTATCACCTTTACGAGCAATTTCAACTTTCTCAATTGTTACAGGAACAACTGGTTTGTCGCTTGGTGTTTTTTCAACATTCGCAATAGAATCAATAACTTCTAATCCTTCGATAACTTTCCCGAAAATAGTATGACGACCGTCTAACCATGGAGTAGGAACTTCAGTAATGAAGAATTGAGAACCATTAGTTGCAGGTCCTGAATTTGCCATTGATAAAATACCTTTTGAATCGTGTTTTAAATCAGCATCAAACTCATCTTCAAAATCGTAACCTGGACCACCTGTACCAATACCATCAGGATCACCACCTTGAATCATAAAATCTTTAATCACACGGTGGAAAACAATTCCGTCATAAAATGGAACTCCTTTTGCTTTTGCTTTATTTTCGATTGTTCCTTCTGCTAATCCAACAAAGTTAGCTACAGTCATAGGAGCTTGTTCTTCGTAAAATTTGATTGTCATTGCTCCATGACTAGTAGTCATTTTAGCGTACAATCCATCTTCTAAATTTTTAAATTCTTCTTTACTCATCGTCTTTGGTATTTTAACGCCACAACTAACAAGAGTAGTTATGACTGTTAAGATTAATACTAATTTTTTCATTTAAATAATTCACAGGTGTTTTAATTATATTCGTTTAGTGTTTTTTAATTTCGTTAACTTTTACATCAAGTATAAGTGGCTGATTTGGTTCGATTTTATTATCATCACCATAACCAGCATAACCAAGAAATGAAGGGAGTAAAACACGCGCTTCCTGACCTGGTTCTATTAATTGTAAAGCAGCATGTAATCCACGTGCAATATCGGCTTTTCCTAAAATAATTTTTTGAGTTCCGATTTCACTATACGGATAGATTAAGTTTCCTTTTACATCATAAACTTGGTAAGTGAAATTAACATAATTTCCAACATTTGCCATAGTTTCTGTTTTTTGACCACTGTTAGAAATCCATAAACCACTTTCAGTTTTATTAAAAGTTAAATCTGAAGTTTTTTTGTATTCTTCAAACCATTGTATTTCTTCTTGTAATAACATTTTACCTCGTTCTTGTGAACGTTGCATAAAATCGTCGTTACTATAGCTTACTGGATATTGTACAATTTGATTATCACAACTTACAAATCCAATACTTGCAATTATTAATAAGGCAAATTTATTCATTAGATAGTTACTTTTGTAAGATTATCTTGATATTGAGGTAACAACGATTTGAAATAAGTTATAGTATCTTCCATTGATAAATCACTTCTTCCGCCTGCAGCATTCATATGGCCACCTCCGTTGAAGTGTTTACGCGAAAAATCGTTTACGTCAAAATCACCTTTTGAACGTAAAGATATTTTAATAAAATTATGAACGGTATCTTCGATAAAAATAACTGAAAATACATAATTCTCAACGCTTAAACCGTAGTTTACAAAACCTTCTGTATCTCCTTTCTGAAATCCATTTGCAAATAAATCTTCACGCTTTATGTACATAAAAGCTGTGCGAGATTCTGGAATAAAGGAAAGATTATTTAACGTTAAGGATAAAAGTTTTAATCGCGCTTCTGATTGTGAATCGTTTACGTATGAAGTGACTTTATCAACTTCAACTCCACGATCAATTAAATTGGCAACTATACGGTGAGTAGAGGCAGAAGTATTTCTAAATCTAAATCCACCGGTATCGGTCATCATTCCTGTATAAATACAGTCGGCGATATCTTTATCAATTTTGTCAACTTCTCCCATAGCCTCAATAAAATTGTAAACCATTTGGCAAGTTGCTGGCATTTCAATATCAGAATACATAAAATCAAATGTATCTGGTTCTCTGTGATGATCTATTAAAACTTTAGGGGCTTTTGATTTTTGTACCCAATCTCCTAAATCATCAATACGTGTTACCGTATTAAAATCTAAAATAAAAATAATATCAGCTTGATGAATAATAGCTTCAGCACGTTTTGCCTGATAATCTGCAATTACAATTTCTTTTGCAGCTGGCATCCATTTTAAAAATTTAGGAAAATCGTTAGGAGCTACAACGTTACACGTGTGGTTAAATTTCTTTAAAAAATGGTACATGGCTAAGGTTGAACCTATGGCATCTCCATCTGGATTTTTATGAGGTAAAATTGCAATCTTCTTTGGAGTAGAAAGCAATTCTTTTAACGTGTCAAAATTTGTCATTTGCATTGAGCAAAGATAATAAAACGAATTAAAAACTTCTGTTGTTTTACGGAATAAAAAAGCATGTTAAAATCTTTTTTTAACATGCTTTGTTTTATGATATTTTGAAAAATTTATTATAAATCTCTCTTTTTAATTAATAGGTATGATAAGCCTAAAAACAGAATCGTATAGAAAATATTCATCCCGAAATGATCCCATTGAACATGAGATTCTGTAAAGAACTTACCGTTCATCATGTATTGTGAAATACTTCCTGGAGGAAATCCTATAATTTTACCATTAGATGTAATTGGTAAATAAGATGTTATGAATGTTAGTTCTTCATCATTTATCTGATT
Organism: Faecalibacter bovis; assembly: GCF_017948305.1. Classification (NCBI taxonomy): domain Bacteria; kingdom Pseudomonadati; phylum Bacteroidota; class Flavobacteriia; order Flavobacteriales; family Weeksellaceae; genus Faecalibacter; species Faecalibacter bovis. The sequence continues at coordinate 2,643,172 of NZ_CP072842.1, read as the reverse complement.
ATTTTTTAATCTAATAAAAGCTTCAGATCCTCTAAAAATAGATTCGATAATAAAAAGAACGAAGATTGATAATGTTGCAAACGTGCTTTTCTTAAGAAGAAACGCTAAAAACATAGCAAATGAAATGAATGTTATAATTTCTACTAAAAATCCAGCTAAAAATTCGATTCCATTAGTCAAATTAAATTCTTTTGAAAAATTTAACCCCAAACCTAAAACAATAAATAGTACTAATAAAGATGAAGCTATAGCAAATAAAATATTCATTATTAATTTACTACTGAAAAATTCTAACTTCGTTAATCCATCAATTGTATTTTGTTTAAAAGTTCCGAAAGAATATTCATTGGAAATATTATTAATTACAATAATAGCTAAAAAGAATTTACCAAATCCTACAACCCAAGCAATATTGTGCCAAATTACAGGAAATTCTAAAGCTCCAAGTTTTATAAAATCAACTTCAATCCCGTTTAAATTTGGTTTTATGTTAGGTAAAACCGCACCCATAATCGCAATTAAAATAAAATACAAGATTAAAAAAATTCTTGTTCCTTTGTTATAGAACATTTTGTTCCATTCGATACGTAATAATCTATTCATTTTATTTATTTTCTTGGATTAATTGGAAGAATTGATTTTCTAAACTTTCTTTTCTTTGAACTAAGTGTGATAACACAACACCTTTTTCAAATAAGATTTTATTTAATTCTGCAGAAGAAATTGCTTGATTAAGTTTAGCTTCAATGAATTTGTTTTTCTCGATAACTGAATCAAAATAGGGTAATTGATTTAATGCATTCGTTAATAATTGCTGATTTTCTGCTTGTAAAATGAAGATACCAAAGCTATTATTCATATTATCAACTTCACCAGCATAAAGCATTTTTCCCTGTTTTAAAACTACAACGTGAGAACATACTTTTTCTACTTCATCTAATAAATGAGAAGCTAAAATAATTGTAGTTCCCATTTTAGCAATTTTCTGAATCAATTCTCGTATCTGAATAATTCCTTGAGGATCTAATCCATTCGTTGGTTCATCTAAAATCAAAACCTCAGGATCATTTAACAAAGCACCAGCAATGGCTAAGCGTTGTTTCATTCCTAAAGAATATTGTTCAAATTTATTTTTTTTTCGATCTAATAAACCAACTAATTCAAGTTTTTCATCAATTTTAGAATAAGGAACTTCTTTGATATCAGCTACGATTTGTAAATTTTTTTCGGCTGTTAAATAGGGATAGAATTTTGGACTTTCTATAATTGCTCCAATTTTCTTTAAAGAATTATTATCAGAAGATTTTCCAAACCATTTCCAACTACCGTTCGTTGGGTTTAAAACATTTAAGATCATTCCTAACGTTGTAGATTTCCCACTTCCATTAGGTCCTAACAATCCATAAACGTTTCCTTTTTCAACTGAAAAACTTATATCATTTACAGCCGTAAATGTTCCGAATTTTTTAGTCAGATTATTAATTTCAAGTACTTTTTGCATATTAAATTCAGATTCTTTATCAATTTAGTAGATGATTTCTTTAATTTGTTACATCAACACTATTTTATAATTATGAGAAATAAATTATTTAACCTATTTATATTACTCTTTACCCTTATTTCTGTATCAGGACAAGATTTAAAAGCTTTTCAATTTTACAATCAAAAAGGAAAACCTGTTGTGTTTGATAAAATGGTCAAAGAGTTAGTAAATTATGATGTCGTATTATTTGGTGAACATCATAATAATTCGATTAATCATTGGTTGCAACTAAAATTAACCGAGGCAATATATCAAAATAAAGGCAACAATTTAGTTTTAGGTGCTGAAATGTTTGAACGAGATAATCAAGAAGGTTTAAATCATTATTTAGCAGGGAAAATTCTAGATAAAGATTTAAAGGATCAGGTTAGATTATGGAATAATTTTAATACGGATTATAAACCTTTGTTGGATTTTGCAAAAAATAATCAATTACCATTTATAGCAACTAATGTTCCTCGTAGATATGCATCTGCTGTATCAAAAAATGGGGTAGATTCTTTAACTGATTTACCAGATTATGAAAAAAAATGGATGGTAAAATTACCTTATACAATTGATTATAATGCGCCAGGTTATCCAGAAATGATAAAAATGATGGGCGATCATGCGGGAACTAAAGCGAAACAATTTGTTGCTGCACAAGCTATAAAAGATGCTACAATGGCAGAGTCTATTATATTGAATCTTAATCAAAATAAATTGTTTTTACATTATAATGGTGATTATCATTCTAAACAATATGGAGGGATTTATTGGTATTTAAAGTTATATAAACGAAGTTTAAAAGTAGCAGTGATTCAAATTTTAGAATCAAAAAATATTTCGCTTAAACTAGAAATACCTGAAAATGAAAATTTCATTTTAACTGATTTTACTTTAGTTTTACCAGAAGATATTACAAAAACCTATTAATTAAATATACATAACACATTATGAATAGAAGATCTTTCTTACAAAACGCATCTATTGCAACATTTGGTGCATTAATTCTACCACAATCTTTGTTTGCGTTTGATTCTACATCAAAAAAAGTTAGAGTTGGATTAATAGCTGTCGGAATGAGAGGACAAGTTCATTTAGACGAGCTTTTAAAACGTGAAGACGTAGAAGTTGTAGCGATTGCTGAACCAGATCAAAGAATGATTGAACGTTCAAATAAAATTTTTGCTAAACACAACAAAAAACCGGTTCAATATTTTAGTAACGGAAATTATGATTATCGTAATTTATTAAAATTAAAAAACTTGGATGCGGTTATTATTTCAACACCATGGGAATGGCACGAGATTCAAGCTATCGAAGCTATGAAAGCTGGTAAAATCGTTGGATTAGAAGTTTGTGGAGCAATTTCTGTTGACGAATGTTGGAATTATGTAAAAGCTTACGAGGAAACGAAAGTTCCGATTTTTATGATGGAAAATGTATGTTACCGTCGTGATATAATGGCTGTGTTTAATATGGCTCGTAAAGGTAAATTTGGTGAAATTGTGCACGGACAAGGTGGTTATCAGCACGATTTACGAAATGTTTTATTCAACGATGGTAAACAACCGTATGGCGGAGGTGTAGAATTTGGTGAGAAAGGATTTTCAGAAGCTGCTTGGAGAACAAATCATTACCTAAAGCGTAATGGAGAATTATATCCAACGCATGGTTTAGGTCCGGTAGCAACAATGATGGATGTAAATCGTGGAAATAGAATTACACATTTAACTGCAATGGCTTCTAAACAAGCAGGTTTAACGGATTATATTATTAAACAAGCTGGGAAAGATCATCCAAATGCAAAAGTAGATTTTAAACAAGGAGATATTGTTCAAACAATCTTAAAATGTGAAAATGGTGAAACGATTCTTTTAACACACGATACATCATTACAACGCCCATATAATCTTGGATTTAGAGTACAAGGTACAAACGGGATTTGGCAAGATATAGGTTCAGGTGGTTTTAATCAAGGATTCTTATATTTTGAAGATGAAATGCAAAAAAATCATAAATGGACAAATTCGGAAGATTATTTAAAAAATTATGATCATCCTCTTTGGCAAAAAAATGAAGCAAAAGCAGCTGGAGCTGGACACGGAGGAATGGATTATTTCTTAATTAATGATTTTATTGAATGTATCAAGAATAACCGAGAATTCCCATTTGATGTCTACGATTTAGCAACTTGGTACGCTGTGACACCTTTAAGTGAAAAATCAATCGCTGAAAATGGTTCATCACAAGAAATGCCAGATTTTACAAAAGGAAAATATAAAACAAGAAAACCAATTTTTGGATTTGAAAACAACATCTAATCTTCTTTCATTAGTTATACTAGCTGGCGGTATGGGAAGTAGATACAATGGCCAGAAACAAATTGATCCTATCGGTCCAAATGGCGAAAGCTTAATGGAATATGCAATTTTTGATGCAATGGAGGTAGGAATTATGCATTTCGTGTTTATTATCAATCAACAGTTTGAAAATGAAACACGAAAATATTTTCAAAAAATTATTGAATTAAAAGGTGGTAGTGCAGAGTTTGTGCTTCAAACCACTTATACGTCAGTTCCAAGAAATTATTTTGATGATATTATAGATCGCAAAAAACCTTGGGGAACTGCACACGCATTGTTGGTTGCAAAAAATCATTTACTTAATAATTTTATTGTAATTAATGCAGATGATTTTTACAGCAAAAATTCGTTTCAGAAAGCAGTTACATTAAATTCTGAAGGTAAAATTGCGGCCAATCAATATGGAATTGTTACTTATTTATTAGAGAATACTTTGAGTGATAACGGAAGTGTTTCGCGTGGAATTTGTAAAATAGAAAAAGGAATTTTGTACGACGTTGTAGAACGAACAAATATTTTCAGATATGAAGATAAAATCATTTTTGAGGATGAAAATATTTCAGGTGTAATTGACAATAATACGTCAGTTTCTATGAATTTTTGGATTTTAAATCCTTCTATTTTTAGATTTTTAGAGGATAAATTCGATTTATTCATGAAATCGTATGCAAATGATCAAAAAAAGGAATTCTTTTTACCACAAGTAATCAATCAATTGATTCAAGAAAATAAAGTTGAGGTTTCCGCTTCAATATCGACTGATCAATGGTTTGGAATGACTTATCCAGGTGATAAAGATCTTGTAAAAGAAGAAATTTATTCTAAAATAAAACAAGGTTCTTATCCAAAAAAGTTGTGGTATTAATGGAAAACGTATTATCAAATTATTTCGAAAGACCTGAAGATGTTAACGTTTTTCCAATAAATCAAGGATATATAAATTCTACGTATAAATTATCGTTAGGTTATAACAATTATATTTTACAAAAGATAAATACTTCGATTTTTTTACAGCCCGAAATTATAGTTTCCAACATGTTGACGGTTGCAAATCATCTAAAATCGAAAAATTATACCAAAGCGATTCTTGATGTTATTCCGAATAAAAATGGAAATTATTTAACTTTTTTAAATGGTGAAACTTGGCGTATGACGAGTTTTGTTCCGAATTCTGTTTGCTACGATAAAGTGCTTTCAAAAGAACAAGCTTTTGCTGCAGCAAGTGCTATAAGCGAGTTTCATAATGTTTTAAATGATTTGTCAATTAATCGAATTTCTGAAAGTATTCCAGGTTTTTTAGATTATAAGAAACGTGTTTCAGATTATAAACTTGCCTTAATCAACGGAAATAAAAATAGAATTGAACGTGCTCAGAATGAGATTAATTTTATTCAAGATCATATATTTTTAATAGATAAATATTTAGAAATTGAGTTTCCTAAAAGAGTTGTTCATGCGGATGCTAAAATCAGTAATTTTTTATTTGATTCTGAGAACGAAACCAAAGTTGCAGGACTTATAGATTGGGACACGATTTTACCAGGAAATATTTTATGCGATTTTGGCGATATGATTCGTACCTATTCAAATTTAAAATCTGAAGATGATCCAGATCCAATCAATAATTTCTCATTGGAAAATTATCAGGCTGTAAAGGATGGTTTTATTTCGAATTTAAAAGATATTTTAACAGAAGAAGAGTTAAAATCTATTGATTTAACGGCATTTGTTGTTATTTTGATTCAAGCCATTCGTTTTTTAACTGATTTTATTTCAGACGATGTGTATTATCACACTTCAAAGGAAAATCAAAATTTGGATAGAACGTTAAATCAAATCAATCTTTTAAAATCTATAAATCAGCATATATGTATAAATTAAGTTACATCAAATTTGAAGAAGTAGATTTCGATAGCTATCATAAAATTGTGAATTCAGATAATGTTATGAAATATATTACAGGTTCTGCTTCTACTTTAGAACGTAGTACTGAGCGTTTCAAATCAATTATGGAAACGAATGAATCTCATCAATTGGGTGGATATTTTAAAGTCTATGATCGCAATCAAATAATTGGTTTAGCTAAATTAGAAAATTACATACATGAGGAAGATACTATTGAAGTTGGATATATTTTGATGGAAGATTTTTGGGGAATGGGTTATGGAACAACTATTTGTCAAGATTTAGTATCATTCGCCCGTCAGCATGAGTTGGCTAAATTTATCATTGGTATTATAGATCCCGAAAATATAGCATCTAAAAAAATATTGATGAATGCAGGTTTAGAAAGTTATTATATAGGAGAAGATAATAATTTACCTACAGAAAAATTAAGATTAAAATTATAATTTCGTATTTATGAAAGTAAAAGATTTTACATCAGCTTTAGAAGAAATTGCTCCGCTAAATTATGCGGAAGATTTTGATAATGTTGGTTTATTAGTTGGTGATTATAACGATGAGGTAACAAAAGTTTTAGTTTGTTTAGATACAACTCCAGAAGTTGTTGAAGAAGCTAGGAGAGAAGGTGCGAATTTGATTATTAGTTTCCATCCAATAGTTTTTTCAGGATTAAAGAAATTGAATGGGAAAACCTACGTTGAACGTGCCGTTATTAACGCAATAAAATACGGAATAAATATATATGCAACTCATACAGCTTTAGATAATTCTTTCGATGGTGTAAATCGTGGAATTGTAAATCAATTAGGTTTATCTAATGCAAAAGTTTTGATACCAAAAAATGAAGTATTAAAACAATTAGTTACTTATGTGCCAACTGATTCTGCAGAAAAATTAAAATTAGCTTTATATGAAGCAGGAGCGGGGAAAATTGGTAATTATGATTCATGTGGATTTTTAGTTGATGGAATTGGAAATTTCAGACCATTGGAAGGTTCTGATCCTACGATAGGAAATATCGGATCGTTAACGGAAGTTCCAGAAACAAGAATAGAAATTGTAGTTCCACAACATTGTGAAGCTACAATTATGAAAGCTTTGTTTGATAACCATCCATACGAAGAAGTGGCTTATAGTCTTATCAATTTAGTCAATAAAAATCAGTACATCGGTTTAGGTATGATTGGTGAACTAGAATCTGAAATGGACGAAAAATCATTTATATCTTTTGTAAAGGAAAAAATGAACACTCCAGTTGTACGTCATTCTAATTTGTTAAATAAGCCAATTAAGAAAGTTGCCGTATTGGGTGGTTCGGGTGCTTTTGCAATAATAAATGCTTTAGCAGCAGGTGCTGACGCTTATATTACATCAGATTTAAAATATCATGAGTTTTTCTCGGCTGAAAACCAAATAGTTTTGATGGATATTGGGCATTATGAGTCAGAACAATTTACAATTAATTTAATTTCTTCGTATCTTAAAGAAAAATTTAGTAATTTTGTCATCTTTAATTCTGGAATTATTACCAATCCTGTTAATTATAGTTAACTATGTCTGAAACAAAAAATATTAAGGAAATGAGCGTTGAAGAAAAACTACGCGCATTATTTGATTTACAATTAATTGACTCACGTTTAGATGAAATCAGAAACACAAGAGGTGAATTACCTTTAGAAGTTGAAGATTTAAAAGATGACGTGATTCAAATGGAAACGAGAATTCAAAAAGTCGTTGAGGAAGCTAAAGGTTTGGAAGAAGAAATCAAATTAAAGAAAGAAGCAATTAAAAATGCTGAAGCTTTAATAAAAAAATATACTAAGCAACAAGATAATGTACGTAACAACCGTGAGTATGATGCCTTAGCTAAAGAGGTTGAGTACCAAGGATTGGAAATTGAATTAGCTGAGAAGAGAATTCGTGAGTTCACTATTAAAATTGAACAAAAGAATCACCAAATCAGTGAAGCAGAAATTAAATTAGCTGAAAAAAGAGAACATTTATCTCATAAACAAGCTGAGTTAGAAACTATTGTAAAAGATACTGAGAAAGAAGAAAATTTATTAATTAAATTATCTGCTGAGTATTCTGCAAATATCGAAAATCGTTTAATTCAAGCTTACAATAGAATTCGCGGATCTGTTAAAAATGGTTTAGCTGTTGTTCCAGTAGAGCGTGGAGCTTCTGCAGGTTCATTCTTTACTATTCCACCACAGCGTCAAATGGATATCGCTCAACGTAAAAAAATTATTACTGATGAGCATTCAGGACGTATTTTAGTTGACTTAGAATTAGCTGAAGAAGAAAGAGCAAAAATGGAAGTTATCCTTAAAGGGTAATCCTTAAAACTCTTACAAAATATAAACTCCTTAAAGTAAAATTTTAAGGAGTTTTTTGTTTTTAGTAATTATCACATTGCATAAGTAGATATAAAAAAAAAGAAGAAGCTTTAGGCTTCTTCATGTTTTTTACGATTCTTAGGGAATTTTCTATAATCCTTAATGTTGTGTTTGTAATCTTTCTTTGTAGGTCTTGTGATAATTCTTAAAGAAGTATCGTCAGTAAAGAAAGACTGCATCCAGTTCATAAAAATAAATAATTTGTTACGAACGCTTAAAATTAACATTAAGTGTAAGAACATCCAAGTAAACCAAGCTAAACGTCCTTGGAATGAGAATTGAGGTAAATCTACAACAGCTCTGTATTTTCCTACAGTTGCCATAGATCCTGGATCGTTATATTCAAAATCCACCCAGTTTTTTTCTTCAGTTCCATGTCCTAAGGCTATAAAGTTTTTAGCTAAATTTAAACCTTGGTTAATTGCTACGTTTGCTAATTGAGGGTGCCCGTTTGGATAATTAGGAGTCTCCATGTAAGAGATATCACCGATAGCAAAAATATTATCAGTCCCAACAACTTTGTTGTGTCTGTTTACAGTAATACGGTTACCTCTTTGAATAGCAGATTGATCAATTCCATCTAAAACATTTCCTGTAACACCAGCTCCCCAGATTACAGTTTTAGTTTTGATGCTACGACCATCAGCTAAAGAAATTACTTTACCATCGTAACCAGTTACACGTCCTTCTGTCCATACTTGTACACCTAATTCCTCTAAATATTGACGAGATTTTTGGTGAGACGCAGAAGACATTGGTCCTAATAAATTTGGTCCACCTTCAATTAAGAAGATGTTTAATCCTGAAAAATCAAAATCAGGATAATCTTTTGGAAGAATCTTAGTTTTCATCTCCGCAATTGCACCTGAAAGCTCAACACCAGTTGGGCCACCACCTACAACCACGATATTCATGATTTCTTCTAATTCTTCCGGTGATGCAGAATAAGCGCTCTCAAAGTTTGTTATTAATCTATTCTTAAGCGTAATTGCTTCGTCTGTAGATTTCATTGGGAAGGCTAATTCCTCAATTTGTTTATTACCAAAGAAATTTGTGGTACATCCATTGGCTAAAACAAGGTAATCGTAAGAAAAATCTCCGATTGTTGTTTCAATTTCGTTTTTATCTTTATTAATTCCTGTTACGTCAGCTAAACGAACTTGAACATTATTACTTCCCTGAAATACTTTACGTAATGGGAAAGAGATGTTACTAGGTTCAATCCTTGCAGTGGCAACCTGATAAAACAAAGGTTGAAATTGATGAAAGTTATAACGGTCTATAAGTGTAATAGAAAAGTTTGGGTTGTTTTTTAATTCTCTAGCTAATCTAAGGCCTGCAAATCCAGCACCTACGATGACAATCTTTTTCTTTTCCAAAATTCACTTTTTTTGTAAAATTACGAAGTTTATGAAGTATAATGCAACAAAATAGGTTAATTTTTACAAACATTTTAAATCGTTTATACTACTACTTTGATTGATAATGAGTTGTAGATCGCCTATATTTCGTGTTTTTTACGTGAATTTTTATTTATATTTTAGTTTACTAAACAATAAAAAAAATGTCATTACTTTTTGAGCCAATAGAAATAAATGAAAATCTAATTTTAAAGAATCGTCTTGTCATGTCTCCGATGTGTCAATATTCTGCTATAGATGGATTTCCAAATAGTTGGCATTATACACATTATGTAACTCGTGCAATAGGAGGTGTCGGTACAATAATACAAGAAGCAACAGCGGTTAGCCCAGAAGGAAGAATTTCTTACGGTGATTTAGGAATTTGGAAAGATGATCATATCGAGGCATACATTGATATGGTGGAAGAAATTAAAAAATATAATTGTGTTCCTGGTATTCAACTTGCACATGCTGGCCGAAAAGCGAGTTGCGGTAAACCATGGTTAGATTATCATCAAATAAAACCTAATGAAGTGCATGGATGGCAAACTTTTTCATCTTCAGAAATTCCATTTCATTTAAGTGATCATGCTCCAATAGCTTTAACTAAAGAAAGAATTGATAAGGTTATTAATGATTTCAGAAAAGCTGCTAAAAGAGCAATCAAAGCTGGATTTCAAATCTTAGAAATTCACGCGGCCCACGGATATTTAATACATCAATTCTTTTCACCTTTAATTAATAATAGAACTGATGAATATGGTGGAAGTTTTGAAAACAGAATTCGCTTGATTATAGAAATTGTAGAAGCAATTAAAACTGAAATCACATCAGAATCATTATGGATCAGAATCTCAGCTACAGATTGGGCTGAAGGTGGTTGGAATATCGAGGATTCTAAAAAGTTAGCTCTAATTTTACAAGAAAAAGGTGTTGATGTAATTGATGTTTCTACTGGAGGCGCAGTATCACATCAACAAATAAAAGTTGAAAAAGAATATCAAGTTTCATTTGCCAAAGCGATTAAAGAAGTTGCATCAATTAATATCGGAGCTGTTGGATTAATAGAATCTGGAACAGAAGCAGAAGCTATACTTCAAGATGATAAAGCAGATTTAATTTTCGTTGGTCGCGAATTATTACGAAATCCATATTTTCCACTTTTTGCTTCACTAGAAATAGGAGCTGAAGTAAAATGGCCCAATCAATACGAACGTGCGAAACCAAAACATTAAATAATGTTACAATTAAAAGACATTCATCATATTGCAATAATTTGTTCTGATTATGAAAAGTCCAAAAAATTTTACGTCGATATTTTAGGGTTCTCAATAATTCAAGAAGTTTACAGAGAAGCAAGGGATTCTTATAAATTAGATTTAGCTTTGCAGAATAAATATTGTATAGAATTATTTTCTTTTCCCAATACACCCGAAAGAGTTTCTCGACCTGAAGCAAGAGGTTTAAGGCATTTGGCTTTTTCGGTTGATAATTTAGAAGAAAATGTTGAATTCTTACAATCTAAAAATATAATGGTAGAACCTATTCGGGTGGACGAATTTACAGGTAAAAGATTTACTTTTTTTGAAGATCCAGACGGTTTACCATTAGAGCTGTACGAATTATAAGAGAAATGATACAAAAAAGTTTAGTTGCATTAGCGTTAGGAGGATTAGCCATCGGGATGACAGAATTCACTATGATGGGTGTGTTGGAGGATTTTGCAAAAGATTTAAATATTACAATACCGCAAGCAGGGAATTTTATTTCGATGTATGCATTAGGAGTTATGGTCGGTGCACCAACATTGATTATGGCGACGAGTAAATATTCACCTAAAAAAGTACTGATGTTCTTCATGGTACTTTTTGCTATTTTTAATGCACTATTTGTCATTGCCCCAAGTTATTACACTTTGTTAATTGCTCGATTTTTATCTGGTTTACCACACGGAGCCTTTTTCGGTGTAGGATCTGTAATTGCAAGTCAATTAGCAACAAAAGGTAAAGAAGCGCAAGCCATAGCTTTTATGTTTATGGGATTAACAGTTGCAAACTTAGTAGGAGTTCCGTTGGGAACATGGTTAGGACAAGCAATGTCATGGCGCTATACTTTTGCAATTATTGCAGCTTTAGGATTGGTAACTGTTTTAGTTGTTCAACTTTGGGTACCGAATGTTAAAAATTCAAATAAAGGAAGCATTTTAGATCAATTATCTTTCTTTAAGAAATGGCAAGCTTGGATGTTAATCGCAATGATTTCAATTGGTACTGCCGGTCTTTTTGCTTGGATTAGTTATATTTCTCCTTTAGTAACTGAAGTTGCTAAATTGAGTAAAGAAACCGTTCCTGTCATCATGATTTTAATCGGATTAGGAATGTTTGTAGGTAATTTAATTGGTGGAAAAGTAGCAGATTCATTATCGCCAAATAAAGCAACGATTATTTCATTTGCTGCAATGTCAATTTGTTTAGTTGTGGTTTATTTCACTTCCGAAATTCAAATTATGGCTTACATCATGTCGTTTATTACAGGTTTAATTGCATTTACAATTGGTTCTCCAATTCAAATGATGTTAATTAATAATGCGAGAGGTTCCGAAACGTTAGCAGCAGCAGCTGGTCAGGCAAGTTTTAACATCGGAAATGCATTAGGTGCTTATTTTGGAGGAATTCCTATCGCGATGAAGTTAGGTTTTAATTCTCAATTATGGGTTGGTGTTGTTATGGCTTTGATAGGAGCTTTAATAGCTTTCGCATTTTTGAAATTGAATCCGACAAAGCAAAAAATTAAATTTTAGCAAAGTTAAAATATTGAAGTTGTGCAAATTTGCACAACTTTTTACATTTAAATTAAATATATAATCAATCAAACTATTACCATGTACAAAGCAATTATAATCGACGATGAATATCATGCACAAGAAGGTTTAAAAAAATTGATTGCTCATACAGCTCCCAATTTTTTTTCTAATATTTTGGTGGCAGATTCTGTGAATCATGGGGTAGAGTTGATACGAGAATTTAAGCCTGATTTAGTGTTTTTGGATATTCATTTACCTAATGAATATGGTTTTAAACTATTTGATTATTTTGATGAAATCAACTTTGAGATAATATTTACAACCGCACATTCTAATTATGTTTTAGAAGCTGTAAATCAATGGGGTTGTTTAGGTTATTTAATGAAACCAATTTCAATCAGCGATTTAGAATTTGTATTAGATCGATTCAAAAACGTGTTAAATCAAAAGAAATCAAAAGAAAATTCTGATTCTTTAAATCCTAATTCTGAAGAATTTGAAGTTGTCAATGAAATTAAAACAACTTTAAATCAAGAAAATGGAATTTTACTTTTTTCTTCTGTTAATGAATTGAATTTCATTAAAATAGACGAGATTATTTATTGTAAAGCTTCAGATAATTATTGTGAAATTTATACCATTTCAAAGTCTTTTACAATTTCAAAGCCACTTAAGGAAATTGAAAAATCAATCAATAGAAATGTATTTGTCCGAGTTCATCGTTCCTATTTAGTTAATCTGGATTATGCTGTTCGATTGGATAAACGCAATAATATCTTAATTGTTCAAAATCCAAAATTAGATACAGCAAGTGAAATTTTAGTTCCTGTAACTGCTTCAGGTTTAAAGATTTTAGTCAATGCAATTTCTTAGACTTTTTATATTATCTATTTTCATTTTAACAGGAATAAATGTTAAAGCTCAATACATTGTATCTGAGAAATACATGGATGGAAATAGTTTAGATTCTAACGAGATTTTAGATATGTATATGGATTCCAGACAGTTTTTGTGGGTAACTACAAAGTATGGAATTTATATAAAAGACATGGGAAAATTTAAACTCTTAAAGAGATTTAAAGAGATTAAATTTAATAATGTTTATGACATTTTCGAGGATAAAAATAATAATATTTGGTTCGCAAGTTATGGTCATGGAGTGGCTCGTTTTGATGGATCTAAAGTTGTGCATTTAACCGAAAAAAATGGTTTAGTATCTGATTTAGTTTCTAAAATAATAACACACGATGGAAAAATTTATGCTGCTGGTGTTAATGGAATTTCGATCATAAATATGGATGATTTTTCCATCAAAAAAATAGAACAAAAATCTACAACTAAAAGAAATTTTCATGTTATTACCTTTTTCGAACTTGGTAAAAAATTATATGCATGTACCAAATATCATGGTGTTTTTGAAGTAACAGATAATGAGCTAAAATTTGTTTATGATTCTGGCGAAATTTTAAACTCTTATTCATACAGAAATAACGTAATTTTTTCTTCGATAAAGGGAATTAAAATTTTATCGAATACTGAATTTTTAAATAATGTTCCGAAAGAAAATAGTGTTGAACTTCCAATTATTTGGGACTATGAAAAAGTTGCCAATAATAAGATTTGGATGGTTACACACGATATTGTTTCTTCAGCGGGTGGAATCCTTGAATTTGATGGTACTTCGATGAAAAGTATCACGTCAGAATTAAATTTAGCTGACATTGTTCCTAATCGTATAGTTTACGATAAGTTTAATAATGTGGCTTATATTTCTACATTAAACCAAGGTTTGATGCGTTTTGTATTTAATACCCCTTATAAATATTATCCTACAGATCATTCTTCAGTCGAAAGTATCAAAGAGTTTCAGTCGAAAGAGTATTTAATTACTTCTAACGGTTTATATGTAAACGATGGTGATAAACCAAGAATCATAACTTCTAAAAATGAATTTTGGAAAAGTTATCAGAATAATAAAGAGAAGTTTAAGAAAATATTAAGTTCTAAACCAAAATTCTTTAGAGTAAATGAAAATCTAAGAGAATTTGATATGAAATTTTACCGTTTAGAAGTCGAAAATGGAAATCTTTGGGTAAACTCAAATATTGGTTTATTTAAGATTAATACTTTTGGTAAAATCTTGTCTTATTATCCTATTTACACTCAGTATTTTTCTTTTAATAATAATCAGTTAATCGAAGCTCAACCGAGTGGTGGGATGAAAATTTATCGAAATTTAGATCAAATCGATTACGATTATATTTCAGATGGTGGAAATAACATTCCTGATAATGTTGTTTCAATATCAAGAAACTCAAAAGCGATTTTTATCGGATCTGAATTTGGTGGGCTTTATAAATACGAGAATGGTGTTTTTACTTCATATTTTAGAAATAATCAGTTTAATGAAAAGAAAATTAAATTGGTTAAAGCTCTGGGAGAAGATAAATTAGCAGTCGCAACACAATTTGGAGATGTTTATATTATTAAAATTAATAAGGATAAACTTCACATCATAAGAAAAATTTCAAGCAAATCGATTGATTCGGTTAATATCAATTTTGTTGAAGAAGTTGATGGAAAATTAATAATCGGTTCATTTTCAAATATCGTTGTAGTAAACGGCGATAAATTTTATTATATAGACAAAGCGCAAGGAGTTAATTATAAAACACTTTCTGCTTCAGCTGTTAATCAAGGAAATATTTTAGTTGGAACTGATAATGGTTATTATCTTATCAATTTAGAAAGTGTTGCAAACATACAGCCCACGCAACCTAAAATTTCAATAACAGGTTTACAGATTAATAATCATAAGTTGGATCGAGATCAATTTTATTGGTTTGATTTAAAGAATAAAAATTTAAGTTTAACTCATGATCAGAATAATATTTTTATTGATTTTACGATTCTAAATCCTAAATATTCTACAAAATATAAATACAGATACAGGTTTAATAAAGAAGAGTGGAGCGAATATTTTACTGATGAAGTAATTCGTTTTAATTCTTTAAAAGCTGGTTCGTATGCAATAGAGTTGGAGATTACAAATTTAAGCGATGGTAATAAATCGATAATTCCGTTGATTGATTTAAAAATTTATCCACCATTTTATTTCAATCCATTTTTTTTAAGTGGTTTAAGTATACTTATCATTTTGTTATTTTTAAAATATTATCGCAACAAGATTCGAAGTATAAATGAAATTAACCAACTGAAAATTAAAAATATACAAGAAATAAAAGACGAGGAAAATAAACGTATTACCTTAGAAAAAAAGTTTTCAGAAGTAAGATTAATGGCTCTTCAAGGGCAAATGAATCCACATTTTATATTTAATATTTTAAACTCAATTCAATATTATATCATTGATAATGATGTGAATAATGCTTTGGAATCATTAAGTCAATTTGCAAAATTGATCCGAAAAATGCTTGAATTATCAAGTAAAAATGAAATTACTTTAAAACAAGAGATAAATTTCTTAGAACTGTATGTTAAAATTGAAAATTTCAGGTATAAAAATAAAATTGATTTTAAAATTGATATAAATCCTGATATTGATATTTATAACATTCACATTCCACCAATGCTGTTGCAACCACTTGTAGAAAATTGTTTCGTACACGCATTTAATCCATCTGTCGCAACTAATAAGATTAATATCTACATCACGAAATGCAGTAATTTCTTAGAAATTATAATCGAGGATAATGGAAAAGGAATGGAACAAAATAAAAACAAGGATAAATTTTACGAATCGAAAGGTTTAGGAATCATTAGAGAGCGTCTACAACTTTTCAATGGATCGAACGACGAATTTTTAAAATTTGAAACAAATTCGAATGGAACAAAAGCAATTTTAGCTCTCAAATTGTTTAATTAATGCTTGTTGTGAATAAATTCACCCAAGTTTTATTGTAATTCACCTTACGAAAATGCACTTTAACGAAAAGCGTTTAAAAACATTTTTATGCAATTACAAACTATTCTACATTTGCAGTAACAATATTAATAAAACAACCGTTCTTTTTACTAACCATAGAAGAACTACTATGAGAAATATGTTATGTTTCTAATTAACTTACTATCGTAACATTATAAGTTACAACCAACTGAAAAAGCTATGATTTTATCCTAGCTTTTTTTTTGTGTTATCAATTTTTTGTTTAACTTTGAATTTCAAAGCACTTTTATCATGAACGAAAATCCATTAGATAGTTTAAACGAAATCAAATCGATGATGCAAAAATCTTCAAAATTCACAAGTATTAGTGGATGGAGTGGAGTATGGGTTGGATTTATAGGTTTGCTATCTGCAGCCATAGCATATTTCATTATATTAGAAAGTAAGATGCAATTGTATTCGTTACAACCAGATGATAAAAGAGATTTGTATCTCGTTTTACTTGCTTTAATTACTTTAATTTTAGCTTTGGTTGGAGGTTTTTATTTCATGATAAAAAAGTCTTCAAAAGATAATATTACTTTTATAAATCCTACAACGAAGAGAATTCTAAAACGTTTTTTGTTTGTATTGATAATTGGAGGTTTCTTATGTTTAGCTCTTTATAAACACTTAAGTTTTGTCTATATAGCGCCAACAACTTTGTTGTTTTACGGTATGGCTTTGTTGAATGTAGAGCGTGATACTGTGACAGAAATTAGATATTTGGCTTATACAGAGATTTTTTTAGGTTTATTGGCTTTTATATTTATTGCCAACGGTTTAGCATTTTGGAGTGTAGGTTTTGGTTTAGTTCATATCATTTTTGGTGCGTGGATGGTGCGTAAATACGATTACAAATCTTAAATTTGCAATATGAATTTTGATTTAAATAAGTTAAATAAAGTCTTTGATAATCGTATTCGTGTCGGAATTATGAGTGCTTTGATTATGAATGAAGAAATTTCATTCAAAGATCTAAAAGAGTATTTAGAATTAACTGACGGGAACTTGGCTTCGCACCTAAAAAATTTAGAAGAAAACGAGTATATAACTGTACATAAAGGTTTTATTGGTCGTAAAACCAACACGACATACGCCATAACAGAACTTGGAAAATTTGCTTTTCAGGAGCATTTGGCGTATTTAGAAAAATTAATAAAAAACATGAAATAGTATATTTTTTTGTATTTAAACTTTGGAATTCAAAGCACTTTTAAAAACAAGTAATTCATAACTTATGGAAAATCAATTCGAAGAAGAAATTCAACAAGAAGTTGAAACTTCAAAATCTACAATGACTAAAGGATTAATAATTTTAGGATTAACATTATTGATGTTAATTCCGATTCCTTTCATTTTAAATTTAATTATAGAAAGGCAAGAATCGCAAGAGAATGTAATTAAAGAAATATCTACAAAGTGGAGTGGAAGTCAGGTTGTTTACGGGCCATTTTTACAAATAAAACACAATATAGTTGGTAAAGATGAAAAAGGAAAACAGACCATTTCTCAAGAAATTATTTATGTTTCTGCAAATGAAAATTGGATTGATGCAGATGTAAATAACACGATTAAAAGAAGGAATTTATATGATGTTGTTGTCTATAATTCCAAATTAAATTTAAAATCAAGCTTTCCTACTTTTGATAAAATAGTAGCTGAAGCGAACATCAAACCTGAAAATATAGTTGATACCAAATTGGTTTTTGCAATAAAAGATGAAAAAGGATTTAATAATAAAATAATCGCAAAAGCCGGAAATAAAAGTTATCCTTTAAACTTTGATGACCAAATTAAATTCAAATCTGGTGAAGTTGTAGTTGTAAACAACGGGTATGAATTAGAAATGCCAGAATCTAATAATGTAGATTTAAACTTTTTGAGTCGCTCAATCGATCCCAAAACATTCGATTATAATTCAGTTATTTTAAATATTGATATTAAAGGATCTAACAGTTTAAAATTTTTACCATCTGCGTTACATACAAATGTTAATTTATCTTCCAATTGGAAAGATCTAAAATTTGATGGTTATGTTTTACCTTCAGATTCATTAATTACCACAAATAACAAAACTACGGCTCAGTGGAAAGTGTATCAACAAAACCCGATGAATGGCCAATTTTGGAAAAATAATATTGATTTTGAAACGTATGCATTTGGTGTCGATTTCTTACAAATGAACGATCATTACGATAAAACGTACCGTTCAACGAAATATGCAATATTGTTTATCGGACTTACTTTTGTGGCATTTTTCTTCATAGAAAATAGAAATAAATTCAATATTCACATCGTGCAATATGCATTGGTTGGTTTTGCAATCTGTATCAATTTTGTCTTATTACTTTCAATTTCAGAATATTTAGGATTCGATTATGCTTATTTTATTTCTGCGTTTGCAACTTTAGGTTTAATCACGTTTTTTATCAATAGTTTCCTAAAATCTTGGAAATTAACCGTTCGCATCACAATGATTATTTTATTGCTTTATCTATTTATTTATAGTGTATTGCAATTAAAAGAACATGCATTATTAGTAGGAAGTATAGGTTTGTTTATTATCCTAGCAATCATTATGTATTACTCTAAGAATATAGAATGGATTTCAAAAAAATAACTCTAACTGAGTGTTTATTTGCAGTCATCGTTATAGGTTTTATACTTGTAACGATGACATTTTCAGCGCCATATTATAATGAAAATTATGATATTTCATTCGATTTTCAAATGTATAGTTTAAGTGCCTTTATTTTAACAACATCTATTTTTGTATTATTAATTCTGTATTATTTTAAAATAAATACTTTAAAAGAACTTCAATTTATCATCAATTTTAATTCATCCTATCATGTTTTAATATTGGTAAACATTAATATCTTATTTTTCGTTATAGCCTTTGTGTTTGATAATTTTATGCATAACAAAAATTGGTTAGATACGATTGAATTTTTTATTTTATTAGCACTTGTACCGTTTTTAATTGGAAATTTAGTCGCAGTTTTTTCGGTTGCTTTTATCAATTTTAATAGTCCAAAATTCTTTTCCATTGGAAAAATAACTTTAGAAAATTCTTTCGGGTTATTGTATTATTTATTCTGGAGTTTACTTTTTTTCGTTCTCACTTTTGTATTGGTTTATGAAGGCTATCCCTTAATCGGAGTTTCGATGATGATTTTTGGTTTGATTAAAGTCAATTTACTATCAAATTGTTCCTATTAGATTTAATTATTTAAAATTCTTCACGTTTTATTTAGTGATAATATTACTGTATTTATCAAATAATGACAAAAACGCAATTTTTTAAGAATCTTATGCAACTTTTTGCTATTAAGTTTAGTTATAGATTGAAATATTTATAATTTGCGACCGCATTATAACGAAAAAATAATAATCCAAAGTAGAATAGAGGATGGAGAAAAAGAAGTTAAATAATATCTTAACATTAGGTTTTGCACTTTTTGCAATGTTTTTTGGAGCCGGAAATTTATTGTTACCACCATTAATTGGGGTTCAAGTTGGTTCTAATTTTTTAATTGCAATGATCGCTTTTGGTTTAACAGGGATTTTATTGCCATTTACAGGAATTTTATCTGTCATTCAATCAGGTGATAATTTCAATGATTTAGGAAATAGAGTTAATAAATATATTGCTGCAATTTTGGGTACAATTATTATGATTTGTATTGGACCATTAATTGCAATTCCAAGAACTGCTGCAACTACTTTCGAGGTTGGTTTAAAACCTTTTTTTCCAGAATTAAATCCTTTTTGGGGTTCTTTAGCATTCTTTATTATAACATTAGTTTTAGCCATACGTCCATCTAAAGTTGTTGATGTAATCGGAAATTATTTAACTCCGATTCTGTTATTGTTATTAGCAATTTTGATTTTTGTTGGAATAGTAAATCCAGTGGAAACACTAGAAGTTTCTAAATTAACGATGATGGATTCGTTTTCATTAGGATTTATTGAAGGATACCAAACCTTAGATGTATTGGCTTCAGTTATATTTGCTGGTATAATTATTTCAGCTGCAAAAGCGAAAGGCTACAACGATACAAAAAGTAAAACTGAAGTAACTATTATTTCCGGAGCATTATCAGCGATATGCTTATTATTTGTTTACGGTGGATTAATTTATTTAGGAGCAACTTCGGGAGTTTCTGATTCTACAATCAAAAGATCTGACTTATTGATTCAGATTTCTACAAACTTACTAGGTCAATATGGTTTAATTGCAATAGCAGTATGTATGGCATTTGCGTGTTTAACAACAGCAATTTCTTTAACATCTGCAGTAGGTTCTTTCTTTAGCGAATTATTCAATAATAAAGTTAGTTATACAACAGTAGTTATCGCATGTACTGTAATCTCATTCGGATTATCGATCAAAGGAGTGGATGAAATTATCAATTTTGCATATCCACCATTAGCATTTATATACCCAATTGTCATAACGCTAGTTTTATATATTGTTTTATTTGGTAAAGTAATTAAAGACAAAGCACCATATATAGGAGCACTAATAGCATCTACAATAATTGGAACTTTAGGATTATTTAAATTATTAGGATTTTTTAGCGATGAAACAATTACAACTTTAAATAAAATACCATTTTTTGAATATGACTTAGGGTGGGTTTTACCATCAGTAATTGGATTTGGTTTAGGATTTTTATTCAGAAAAAAGTAATAATTATACAATTTAAAAAATAAAAAAGGGTTGAAGCTATTCAACCCTTTTTTTATAAACCAACCTAAAATACTATGAATTCAATAAAGCTTGTAATAACCTTACATCTGAATGAATTATTGTACTGCAAATTTATAGTTGATTAGTATTGTTTTAAATAAATCCTTAATGAATTTATTTATAATGGTAGTGATTTTATTTATAATCCTTTATTAATCAATGTTGTAGAATGATTAATTAAAGAAATTAGTAATTTTTTCTCTTAAACTATTTGCTTTAATAGTTTCATTTGTAGCGTCTAAAGCATCTGCATATTCAACTAAAAATTTCTTAATCTCTTCATCCTCTGGATTCGAAAAATTCTCTAAATATTGATTAAAACCAATCGGTTCGATAATTTCATCAACAGTTTCAATAACCTTTTTCATATCGTTCATTTTAAAGTATAAAGACGCAATTGTATGATTGATATAAAAACGATTAATATTCGCTTGTTCTTGATTTTCCTCGTTTTTGAAATAGGGATGATCTAAATATTGGTTGTAAGATTCAATAGCTTTATCATATTCATTTAATGCCTCGTAACAACGTCCAATGAAAAACTTAATTTCATGAAATTCATTAGCATCTAACTTAGAAAAGAAAGTAATAGATTCTTTAGGATTTACATAAAATTTGCGGTAGCCAATGATAAAATCTTCAACAAAATCAACATTTGTTTGCTCTAGCGCATATTCTAAAACTTTAGCAGATTGCTCTTCCGTTAATTGTCCGATAAATGCTTCCCAATAATTAACTAAAGTGTTGAAATCATAAGATAAATCTTCAACAAAAATTTGAGCTGCAGTACGTAAAAAATGTGATTGTAACTGATCGATTATCGTATGATCTTCATCTGTTAAATCAGAAGGATTATATAATAAAGTTTCGATAACTTCAGAAGCTGATTCTTCCGAATATTCGTTTAATAATTTTTTTAAAGCTGATGTTATATCAAATTCAGACATGGTCTAATGTTTTTAAAATGAACTGCAAATATACGTTATCTTAATTTTGTACGAATTGGATCTTCAAAAAGCAAGTTAATTAATTATATTCGTTTAATTATTTTATAAATTTTTACCTTAATTGAAATTTGAAAATGAATAAATTTACAAGTTGAAATATTACGATTTTCAAATTTTATTTGATTCAAGTATTATTTATAAATTATAATTTGATGAGATCAATCTTTGTATTACTATTTATAGTATTACCATTTTTTTCTTTTGCACAAAAAGAAAATCATCTTAAAGCATATCAAAATTTTAGAAAAGATTTTAATTCTAAAGATTTTAATGCAATTTATCAAAGTTTTACTCCTGCCATGCAAAAACATATGGCATACCAAGGATTAGAAAGATTTTTGATGGATTTAAGATTTAAAGCTGGACCAATCGAAACGTATGAATTTATAAAATATGAAGATGAAAAATTAGCTTCTTTTCGAAGTGATTTCAATATTAATTCGTACAAAATTGATATTTCAGTTGATAAAAATGATAGGATAAACGGTTTATTTGTTAATCCATATAATGGTCCAAAAAAGGCGCCAGTTGTAAATAGTCTTGCACATAAACAAAACAATGTAATTGAAGCTATTTTTTCTAAATCAAATCCAATTGTAGATTTAATTTATTCACATACAAAGTATCTTCCAAATAATTCTCAATTATCCATCGCTTTAATAAATAAAGATAAAACTGAATTTTTTGGCGTAAAAAAGGAAAATGACACCATAAATTCAATTGAAAATCAAAATAATAATTTTGAAATTGGTTCTATTTCACAAGTTTTGACTTCTTCCGTATTAGCTTCATTAGTAACAAATAATAAATTGAAATTATCAGATGAAATTAATCAATTCTACCCATTCGAATTTAAAGATAATCACAAAATTACTTTTCAGGAATTAGCAAATCACACTTCAGGTTTAGGTAAATTATCAATAGAAAATAAAGTTATAAATGATACGATTAATCCTACAAACTTGCATCAAGAAAAGCTGTATTATTATTTAAGAAATGATCTGAAGATTGATCATATTTCATCTAAATCTTATGTTAATTCAGATTTTGGAACAGAATTATTAAGCCTTAGTTTAGGCTTATCACAAAATTCAGCGTTTCAAAAATTATTTCAGGATAATATTTTATCTCGTTATCATATGACGAAAACAATTTTATCTAAAAATGGATTAAATTCTGAGTTGGCGAAAAATTCTAATGATTTAGTTCCTGATTTTAGCATTTTGTCAACGGTTGTTGATTTAGAAAAATTTATTCAAGCTCAATTCAATTCTTCAAACAAAGATTTAGCATTAACACAACACCCAACTTTTGAAGTAAATAAAAATAAGTCCATTGGTTTAGGATGGAATATTATGAAAAAAGGTAGGGATATTCTGTATTTAAATGATATTGGAACTGCTGGTAATTCTTCAAGCATAATTCTTAATGCTAATAAACAAACGGCAATTATTATACTTTCTAACGTTCCAATTTCTGATGAAAGAGCATCAAATATTCATGATTTAGCTGAAAAATTGGAAAAAATTAACAGATAAATATCTATATAAATCCATTTTAAAATGCTGAAAATGAATACTTCTGATTAAGTAAAATTTTAACCAAACTTACTCGTTAAACCTAATTTTATTCTGTTTATAATCATTTTAAAGAATATTTTCAACTATATTATTAACGTTTTATTAATAATACACATAGGTTAAAAGTAAATAATACTTCATAATTTTGCAAAACATTTTTAAAACTAAAACTTAGAGTTAAGATTTCTCCTCATCTGTTATTTTAACAGCATTAGAATTCCTTAACTCTTTTTTTGTGCCATATAGTTTGGTTTCCTAACTTTGAAAAAAATTATAAAATGGGTGTTGCAGAATTGTTATTTAAACGAAAACAAGAATTAATCGAAAAAAATAGATTAGAAGGAATTGCTTTTCGAGAAGAATTTGCCAAAGAAGAAAACGTTATTGTGTTGCCAAGTGGTTTGATGTACCAAGTTATTACAATGGGTGAAGGTCCAAAACCAACAATGGCAGATAAAGTTTTGTGTCATTATCACGGAACAAATATTCATGGAGAAGTATTTGATAGTTCAGTTCGTCGTAAAGTTCCTGCATCTTTTCCATTAGAAAATGTAATTAAAGGTTGGGCAGAAGGTGTACTTTTAATGCCTGTTGGAAGTAAATTTAAATTTGTTATTCCACCAGAAATTGGATACAAAGAACGCGAAATCTCAAAAGAATTAGGACCATATTCAACTATGGTTTTTGAAATTGATTTATTAGCTATATTATAAAATAAAAGCCAAAATCTATAGATTTTGGCTTTTGTTTTATGTAGGGATTTCTACTTTATAATTTTGTATTGATTCTATTTTTGGTAAAGTATTTCCAGGGTAATAGAGTGCAAACATTTCGTTTGATTCTATAATTTTTAAATCTGAATTCCAAACTTTCCAATCAAATGAAATTGGCAATAATACTAAACGATCTTTTGTTTCAATTTCGTTTGCCTCTTTAAAAATCTCTGTAGCTTTTTTATTCAATTCAAATTCAAACAAATCCTTTGGTTTAGACTTTTGATTGGTATAATAGTCGATCGCGATTAATTGTAACAATAATTCATCGTTGAAATTGGCTTTAGTATATTCTAAAATTGTTTCATAAATTTCAATGATTGTAAATTTATATGCGTGATTTCTTTCACCAAAATATTTACCTAATCCCATTAAATAATCGAAAATACTATAATTTTCAGAAACATATTTTAAGGTATTAAATGCTCTTGGTTTGTTCCAATAAATCTCTAAAGCATTTTCTAAATCTGTAATATCCTGTAATTCTTGTGCGCTTAAAAAATTACTTTCAATGATTTGATACGGTGGTTCTGGATCAAATTTGTAACCATAGTTTTCGTATTTTTCACGAACAGGAGTTCCTTTCAAAAACTTTAAAAAACCTAATTGTAATTCGGGTGGATACAATTTAAATGTAGATTCAAAACTAAATTTTAAATCTGAAATATATTCTAAAGGTAATCCTACAATCAAATCTAAATGCATTTCGATGCGCTCTTTTAATTGATGAATTACGTTAGAAGTTTTCTCGAAATTCTGTTTACGACTAACTTCTCTATTACTTTCTTGATTAACAGTTTGAATTCCAATTTCAAATCGAAATAATCCAGGAGGAACTTTCTCGTTGATAAATTTGATAATATCAGGATGCACAATGTCAGCGGTAATTTCGAATTGGAATACATTTCCAGGTTTATGATGATCTAAAATAAACTGGAATAATTCTATTGTGAAATCACGTTTAATATTAAAAGTTCGATCCAAAAATTTAATCGTTTTCCCATGTTCCATTAAATACAACAAATTTTGTTTAATGGTATCCATTGGTAAATAACGCATTTTGTTATCTAAACTGGCTAAACAAAATTCGCATTTATAAGGACATCCACGAGAAGTTTCGATGTAGCAAACTCTATTTATTAAAGTCGATGGATCATCGTATTGATAAGGATTTCTGCCTTTTAGATTTTGAATATCGAAGGTTACATTTTCTTTATTAAAGATAATTTTTCCCTCTTTTTTATAAACTAAATTAGGAACATTTTCAACAGTTGGATAATGCTCAACGAACTTTTCAAACGGAATTTCACCTTCACCAACAATTATATAATCTACACAATCTTGTGCAATTACATCATCGTATTCGTAACTAACTTCGGGTCCACCCAAAAGTATTTTTGTGTTAGGAGAAATTGATTTGATTCGTTTACAAACTTCTAAAGTTTGAGAAATATTCCAGATATAACAACTAAAACATACAATATCATATTTTGCACATTTCGTTGCGATTTCATCAAAATCTAATTTAATCGTAAATTCTTTCCAATCAATATTTCCACGCTTGTGGTTAAGATCATAAAGAATTCTAATCGCAAGATTTATGTGTATATATTTTGCGTTAAGAGTTGTTAATAATATTGAGGGTTGCATCAATTCTGAATTTAAGATGCAAAATTATAATAATTTAAATTAATTTAACGATGACCAAGCCCGACACTAGCAGAAATAGTAGTTTTTTTGATTTTTTTAGGTAAATTTTTCTTGATTTTGATGTCAAATATAATTGGTTCGATTGGAACATCGTTTTTATCTGTAGCTTTCTGACTTATTTTTAAGACATGATCTAAACCTTCCACAACTTCACCAAAAACTGTGTAATCATTATCCAATCGAGGTAAACCACCATTCTTTAAGTATTCTTCTCGTTGTTGAGAGGTGTATTTTATACCTTTTTTCTTTTCGAAAAGTTCTAAATCAATTGGATTTATTTTTTTTCCGACAACAAAATAAATTTGATTAAAATATGATCCTTTACTAGAATTATCATCACGACCCGCACCTAAAGCACCAATTTTGTGAAATGCCTTTGGATGAAATTCGGGATTTAATCTAATAGGTTTTACATTAGGATTTTTAGCTTCTTTTAATAAAATTGAATCATCTAATTCTCCACCTTGAATTACAAAATCTTTGATTACACGATTAAATTGAGCGTTTTTATAGGTTCCTTTTTTTATTTCAGTTAATATTAAATCTCGATGATTTGGAGTGAAATCATATAGCATTACGCTAAATTTTCCTTGATTAGTTTTGAACTTTAACGTGTAGGTTTGAGCTTGTATTTGAACACCAAATAGTAATACTAATATTGCAGAAATGAAGTAAGTGATTGAGAATTTCATTGTGATTCAAATAATTTATTCAACGTAATTTATTATGCTATAATAGTGGCAAAAAGTGCCTAGCAACACAAAAATATGAAATATTGCATGGTTGAATGGAATTTTTTTAATGCTATATAAAACGGCTCCAACAGTATAGGAAATACCTCCGGCAATTAGCCAGTTAATACCTTCAACTGAAATGTTTTTTTGCAAATCTGTAAACGAAAAAACAATCATCCAGCCCATTAATACATACATCAATGTAGAAATGATTTTTAATTTTCCGGTAAAAAATAATTTGATTATAATTCCGATTAGTGCGAACAGCCAAACGATTACAAATACATTAATACCTCCATCATTTATCAAAGAAATTAAAGTGTATGGCGTGTAACTACCAGCAATTAATATATAAATAGCGACGTGATCAAAAATTTTTAGTTTAAATCTTTTTTCAGGATTGGTAGCAGAATGGTAAAGGGTAGAAGCAAGGTATAACGTTATCATACTTAAACCAAATATGATAAAGCTTATAGTTGCCCATTTATTTTCGATTACGAGTGATTTTTTAACTAAAAAATATAATCCTATAACACTTAAAATTAAGCCTAATAAATGGCTATAAATATTTAACTTTTCTTCGTTTGGATTGTATGTATTTAGGCTTTCATTTTTCATATTACAAAAGTAAAGAAACATTATTCACCGAAGAAAATAACTAACAGTTTTTAATGATTAATAGTTAGAAACAATGATTCATTTTTATATTTGACTAAATTAAGAATGACGATTAAAACGTATTGATTTTTAGTGTTATAATAATTTATAATCATATAAAGATTTATTTAATTCGCATCATGGTAACTAACGAAGTTGCCACATGTTTTTCATTTGTTAAATCATCATTTACAGTAAAAATTTCTGTTCGTATCACACATATTTTTTTTCCACCTTTCACAACATAAGATTTAGACAATAAATTATCGCCTAAAGCTGCGTTTAGGAAATTTACTTTTAATTCTACCGTAACAACATAACAATCATCTTCGTAATTACTCACTGCAGCATAGCCTGAAGAAACATCGACCAATGACGATATTGTAGCACCGTTAAACATACCGTGTTTACGCGTCATAAGCGATTGTTTTGGAATTTTTATTGAAATAAATCCAGTTTTAGATTCAATTAATGAAGCATTATAAAATTTTAATGTTTCTGATCTGTTGAAACTTTCTTCAATTAATTTTCTTTTTTCAGGTGTCATAATTTGATTTATACTAATTGTTTTGCAAGAATAAATTAATTTTGTGAAAACAACTCAAGAAAAGATGACTTTTATAACTGCTCAAGAAGCTGTAAAAGCTGTACAATCTGGCGATAGAGTTTATGTACATGCTGCATCTATGACGCCAACTATTTTAACAGATGCATTAACTGATCGTGCTTCTGAATTATCTAATGTTGAAATGTGTCATATCCATACTTATGGTGTGGCAAAATATGCTGATATCCAATACAAAGACTCGTTTTTTGTCAATTCGTTGTTTGTGGGCGCAAATGTAAGACACACAATTAAACAAGGAAATGGATCTTATACTCCAATATTTTTGGGGTCGATGCCAAAGGCAATTTTAAACGGTGATTTAAAAGTTGATGTATTATTAATCCAAGTTACCGAACCAGATGAACACGGTTATTGTTCATTGGGAACATCAATAGAAAATATACATGCAGCTGCAGAAACTGCTCGTGTGATTATTGCTCAAGTTAATAAATATGTACCTCGTACTTTTGGTGATTCATATATCCATGCATCAAAAATTAATTATTTTGTTGAAAATCACACTCCTTTGTACGCTTTTGCAATGCCAGATTCTACAAAAGATGAAATTACAATTGGGAATTATATTGCAGAATTAATTGAAGATAAAAGTTGTTTGCAAATGGGAATTGGATCTATTCCGAATGCGGTATTGGCAAATTTAACGAATCATAAAGGTTTAGGAATACATACTGAAATGTTTTCTGACGGTATTATTCCTTTGGTAAAATCAGGTGTTATAACAGGTGAACATAAAGGTATTTTAAAAGGAAAAATTGTTTCAACCTTTGCCGATGGATCACAGGAATTATACGATTTTATTAATCAAAATCCTGTGATTGAAATGAAACCAACTTCATTTTCTAATGATCCTTATAAAATTGCAAAAAATAATCGCTTAATTTCTATCAATTCAGCAATTGAGGTTGATGTAACTGGACAAGTCTGTGCTGATTCTATCGGAACAAATGTTTTTTCAGGAGTTGGAGGACAAATTGATTTTATAACTGGAGCATCTATGAGTAAAGGAGGGAAGTCAATTCTTGCATTAACTTCAACTACGAATAAAGGTGTAAATAAAATTGTACCAAGCTTAAAGCAAGGTGCAGGCGTTGTAACTTCACGTGCTCATGTCGATTATATTATAACAGAATTCGGCGTAGCAAAACTGTCGGGAAAACATATCAGAGATCGTGTAAAGGCAATGGTAGAAATTGCTCACCCAGATTTTAGAGAATCAATTGAAAGAGAATATTTTGAATCTATTAAATAATAAAAAACCGATGATTATTCATCGGTTTTTTTTATTTGATTTCTATTGCAAATTCTTCCATTGGAATACGAACTTTTTTCAAATTTGCATTCCAATCATTTTCCATATCTCTATAACCTATAGGTAACATCAAAACGCTTTTTAAACCTTTCGATTTTAAATCTAAAATTTCATCAACTTTATCATTTTCAAAACCTTCCATAGGTGTAGCATCTATTTTTAACTCTGCAGCTTGCGCTATTGACATTGCCATACCAATGTAAGCTTGTTTAGCTGTGTGTGAAAAATTTTCTTCTATTGATTGTGATAATAATACACGTTTTAATTTTTCTGTATAAGAGCTAAATTGTCCACGAGGTAATTCTCTAACGTCTGTAGAAAAATCAGCGGCATTATCTATAAGATCTTCGGTATATTTTTCCCAAGAAGCAAAGACTAACAAATGCGAGCAATCTTTTACAATTTCTTGTCCAAATGATACTTCAACTAATTTATCTTTAATTGTCTGATTAGATATTACAAGAACACGAAATTGTTGTAAACCTGAAGAAGTTGGTGCTAAACGTGCAGCTTCTACAATTTTTTGAACATCAGTTTCATTTACTTTTAGAGATGAATCATATTTTTTTGTGGCATATCTCCACTGTAAATTATCTATTAATGACATTTATAATCTAATTTGTTTGCAAATTTAAGGTAAATTAAACCAACGATTAATTGATTTATGTCAATTAACAAATTGTAATGAAATGATTTTTATTAAATTAATAATATAGTCTAAAACCCATTTTAACGCACAAATTATAATGTTTTTCGAATAAATTTTCAACCAATTCTACAGGATCATAAAATTCTTTCGCAAATTCAAAAAAATGTTGATCCAAAATTGTGCTTAATATCGGAGCTTCATTTACATAACCAGATACAGCTTTTGCACCTGTAACGTCTAAAAAATATTGAAATGTATCATCCTCAAGATCTAAACATTTGGTGTTAGAAAAATGGATGATTTTGTCAGTCAATCGACCCTGAAATAATTCAGAAATTTCCTCTAAAGAATAATAATATCCATCAATTTCGATGTTGTGATTTTGTCCATTAAAAACCAGATAAATGATTTGATATTCCCTAAAATATCGATCATGAAACAATAAATTTGAGATGCTTTCTTCAAAACCTTCAAAACTATCACAAGCCTGATAAACATTCGTAATTCCTTTATTTAGAGCTAAATGTTCTAAAAAAGGATATAATTTTGATTTTTCTTCATCCTCAATGTCTTTAACGCCTTCGAGGCAAAATATTTTAAAGTCATCAAATTCTTCATCATATAATTTCAAATCCATAATCTGTTTTCAACAAATTTAAAGATTCAGGATTAAATACTTTTAATTGTCTAAAATACCTATTTGGTTAATTAAAAACAATGATTCATTAATTCATATAAAAACGAAAGGATTGGGTGGCTATATTTGTTCAAGAAAATAAGATTTTCCTAACTAACTAAACTTTTATGTATCATTAATTAAATCTCTTTATAAGTTATTTAATTTTGATGCGATTATCAAGGTAATCTCAATTATAATTAAAAGCTTATAATGTAGATTTATGTATTTAAATATTGTAATTTTTTTTTGTGTAATTTTTATTTCAAGTTGTCAATTAGCAGAAAATGAATCAATAAAAGATTACACTATAAACGAATCAAGTATTAATAATAAAATTAAATTTAACGAAAATAATACAGGAAAACCATTTGGAAATATATATAGATCTGATGGTTTTTCAAAAGACGTTAATAGTGAGTGGTTTCAGATAGCTTTCGATAAAAGTACTAACCGAATTTTAGGAATTTGGTATTGGACATCTAATAATATGGATAAAAAATTTATCGAAGTTTGGAGTCAGAGTTTAAATGAAGGTGGAATTTCATTAATATCTGGCGAAATATTATTTCAGAAAGAAATAATTCCATTTGAAATTATCGAAGATAGATTCATGATAGTTAATGACAATAAAAAACAAGCTTTTGATTACGAAAATGTAGAAGAAAACGAATTGTAATCTGTTTTGCTTTTTATGATAATTAATGTTTTTTATAATTTTTCAAGTTAAAACCTTCTGTCTGAAAATACAGAAGGTTTTTTGTTTATATATAAGTTACAGAAATTTTGAAATTTTTTGTCCTTCTTGTTTTAATTATCATATAATTCAGGGAAAACTAAAATTATGAATGATAAACTGAATGAATAACCGTAATTTTGCATTCGATTTCTGAATTTGAAATCAAAAAGTAGTTGTAGTAATGATTATAGAGACTGAAGAAGAGTTAATTGGTATGAAAGCAGTGAGTGAAGCTGTTGCAATTACTCTTAAAGAAATGAAAGATTATGTTAAACCAGGAATGTCAACTTTGGAGTTAGATATATATGGTTCTAAAATTTTAGAAAAATTTGGAGCTAAATCTGCACCTTATGAAACATATAAATTTCCAGGTTTTACTTGTTTGAGCGTTAATGAAGAAATCTGTCACGGAATTCCAAAAGCGGATAAAATCATAATGGAAGGTGACGTAATTAATATTGATGTTTCAGCTGAATTAAATGGTTTTTGGGCTGATAATGGTGGTTCTATTGTTGTTGGAGATGATATTAATGGGTATCAAAAAATTGTTGATGCTTCAATTTCAGCTTTACAAAAAGCGATTAATGCAGTAAAATCTGGTGTTAAAATTGCTGATATTGGTGGAATTATTGAAAAGGAAGCTAAAAAACATAAATTTAGTGTAATAGAAAATTTAACAGGTCATGGCGTTGGTCGTTCGTTACATGAAGAACCCTTAGATTTATTAAACTTTCGTGATCCTGATGATAAACGTCGATTACGTAAAAATTCGGTTATCGCATTAGAAACTTTTATTTCAGAAAACTCATACGAAGCAATAGAACAGGCTGATGGTTGGACAATGATTGGAAATGAACCAGGAGTTTTTGCACAACATGAACATACTGTTTTAGTAACTTCTGAAGGTCCAATGATCTTGACGCACATGAATGGGAATTGGTAATAATATTATATGAAGAAAAATACATACGAACAAATCGATCGTGAAATCGTGAAAAAAATGAGTGCTGATATTCAAGCTTATTTAATTGAAAATAACTTAGAGCGTGTAAAAACGAAGGATATGATGCCATTTTTAATCGAAAAAGGATATTTTCCACACGATCGAAAAAAAGGTTATCCTTTACGTCAAATCTTAACAGATTTAAAAAAGTCTGAAGAATTACATCTAATGCCACAGGCAACTCCGGAGTATTTAGAAGTAGAAAATAAAAAAACTTCAACGTATTGGTACTTTAGCCCGATCAAATAAAAAAAAACACTTACAAATTTGTAAGTGTTTTTTTATTGTAATAATTTGATTTTCATCTATTTTGGAATATTTATTGAGAGGTTTTATGGATCATTCAAGATAATTTTTTAAAAAATTAATTTCTTGACTTACATCAATATTCTGTAGAAAAAACCATTCTACATTTGCCTTGTTCAATTATTAAAGTGAAACAAAATACAATGAAAAAATTATTATTATCTGCAATGTTCGTAGCTATGTCTGCAACAGCTTTTGCTCAAAACTATACAAACGATAAATATCACTCTCAATTAAATTTCTCAGTTCCTCACTTAACAATCTCTGACGTTAGTGGAGAATTTAAAAATTTTGATGTTCATTTAAACTTTACTAAAGCTGATTTATCAGATGCTAAATTCCATGTTGTTGCTGATGTAGCATCGATTAATACAGGAATTGAAGCACGTGATAATCACTTAAAGTCAGCTGATTTCTTCAATGTTGCTAAAAACGGTAAATTAGAGTTTTCATCAAAATCTATTTCTAAAGTTAAAGGAAATCAATACAAATTATCTGGAGATTTATCATTAAATGGTGTTACTAAACCAGTTGTTTTAAATTTAATTTACAATGGAAGTGTAGATAACCAAGGGGTTAAAACATACGGTTTCACAGTAAAAGGAAAAATCAAAAGAAGTGATTTTAATGTAGGAACTTCAATTCCAGATGCAGTAGTTGGTGATGTTGTTACCTTAACATCAAACCTTGAATTTGCAACACCAAAAGCAAAATAATTAATCAACATAAACGACATAACATGACACAATGGAATTTAGATGCTTCTCACTCAGAAGTACAATTTAAAGTAAAACATATGGTTATTTCTACTGTTACAGGTAGTTTTGATCAATTTTCAGCGAATGCTGAATCATTAGCGAATGATTTTTCAGATGCAAAATTTGCATTTACAGCAGATGTTGCATCAATTAATACAAAAAATGCTGATCGTGATACTCATTTAAAATCGGAAGATTTCTTTTCAGCAGATCAATATCCACAAATTAAATTTGAATCTACGTCAGGAATTGTAGATGGAAAAATTGCAGGAGAGATTGAAATTAAGGGAACTAAACAACCTATTGTTTTATCTGCTGATTTTGGAGGTGAAATTGTAGATCCATGGGGAATGACAAGAGTAGGTTTTGAGTTTGAAGGTGAAATTAATCGTAAAGATTTTGGTTTATCTTGGACTGCTACTACTGAAGCAGGTGGTTTAGTGGTTTCTGATAAAGTAAAATTAATCGTTAATCTAGAATTTGTAAAGGCATAATTTATTTTATCCACTTTATTAACTATATGAGGTGTAACATTTTTGTTACACCTCTCTTTTTTAAGTTTTTCTTGGTCAAAATTGAATATTCAATATATTTGTTCAAACTATTATTATAATATGAAAAATCGATTTTTATTGTTAAGTTTTTTATGTGCAAACTTTGCGTTGGCACAGGAAGAAATTACTCTGCAAACCGAAGATCAAACTTCAAAATTATTGGATCAATATCGTTTAGAAATTAATCAATTAAAAAATGATAAAGAATCTTTACAACATACGATAAAATTACACGAGGAGTTATTAAATTCTTTACAAAAAAATAATAATTACAATAATAGTACAAAGTGGACTACGATAAAAAACAATATCATAAATGGTGTTGAAAGTTATCGTCATTTGAATGATAAAATCCAGATTTTAAAAACAGTTTCTAAAACAGCAACTTATGTGAATTACACTAATTCTTTGAGTGGAATTACAGATAATCCACTTGGATTTTCTTTTAAAGATAAAATAGAAAGTTCATACAAATCTAATTTTACAGATAAGAAGAAGCAGCCTAAGTTTGCAAAGATAATTGAGGCGATTACAACAAGTCCTTTAATTCAATTAGTTCCGATAGCTTCTCAAGCTTCAACGGTTACAAATTCTGTATTAAATATTTTGTATACAAATGAAGCGACAGCGAAAGAAAGTGAGTTAGCTAACATACAGAAATTTGAAAAAGACATCAGTAAATATTTAAAGTATTTCAACGAAATGTCTGCTCAAAATCAAGAGTTAAGCGTAAATAACACAACTTACGTAAAAGGTTTAGAAAGTATCCAGCAAGATATGGTGAAAGACGTTGTTGTGATTCGTGAAAATTTAGGTTTAAATGTAAGACCTCGAAACGAAAAAACAGAGACGATTGATGCCTATTTAAATTACTTATTAGAGGATATGAATTCTGACTTTGTTTTAGCACATTTAACAAAATTATCGTCTAAGCATAAGAACATTGAGATTCTATTACAATCTGAACCATCTGTTTTTACCATTAATAATAATTTTGAAAATTTAGAAGAATACGCGAATCGTTTTAAAAGTACGTATGATTTTTATATTTCATTTAATAAATCATATGTAGCCAATTTAACTAAAATTGTAAACGAGGCTAAATCGAATAATATAATCGAAGCGAAAGATAGTAAGTCGGTAGATAAAATTCATCAAGATGTAATTGATCAATTAAGTAAAATTAGCAACGAGAATTTACAATCTTTAGAAAATACAATTAAGATTAATCAATTAGAAAATAGCGTAAATAAAATAAATTATATCAAGTTTTTGTAATTTGATTTCAATTAAAAAAGGGATTTCAATTTTATTGAAATCCCTTTTTTAGTGTTATATTTTTAAAATTATTTATTCCAAAAATCAGCATTTTTAATACCTACATCTTTCGCATTAAAAGTAGGGTTTAAAATACCTTGTTTCTTTTTCGTACGATAGTCATTCCATACTTTAATGGCAACTCCACCTAAAAGTAAAATAGCTATAATATTAACCCAAGCCATCAATCCAACTCCGATATCACCTAAAGCCCAAGCTGTTTCTGCAGATTTTACAGTACCATAATATACAGCTAATAAGAACACAATGCGTAAAATCCAAATAACAACTTTAGTATTTCCATTTTTAAAAATATAAGTGATATTAGTTTCAGCATAATAGTAATATGCCATAATTGTAGTAAAGGCGAAGAAGAATAAAGAAAATGCAACAAATTCATTTCCAATTGAAGGGAAATGGTGCGAAACAGCAGCTTGTGTAAATCCTGTGTAATCTTTTCCTGCTACATTTTGTACAATAAATTCACCGGCTTCGTTTTGTACATTATACTGACCTGTAAATAAAATCATAAAAGCGGTAGCTGTACAAACAAATAACGTATCGATATAAACAGAAAAAGCTTGTACTAAACCTTGTTGTGCAGGATGAGATACTTCTGCCGCCGCCGCCGCATGTGGAGCAGTACCTTGACCAGCTTCGTTTGAGTAAATTCCACGCTTAATTCCCCATGCAATGGCCATTCCGAAAACACCGCTATATAATGATTCCATATTGAATGCTGAAGCAAAAATTAATTTTAAAACTGAAGGAATTTGAGAAATATTCAACCCAATAATTACTAAAGCCATTAAAATATAAGCACCAGCCATGAATGGTACGATGTATTCTGAAGCTTGACCTAAACGTTTAACACCTCCAAAAATGATTATCGCTAATAATGCAATTATTATTAATCCGATGTAATTGATTGGAATTCCACCAACATAAGTTGTTGAGATTTGGAAAGCGTTGTTCATCGACGAAGCGATACTGTTACTTTGCACACCAGGTAATAAGAATCCTGTACTAATAATGGTTACAACTGCAAATAAAATCGCATACCATTTAATTCCTAATCCTTTTTCGATATAATAAGCTGGACCTCCACGGTATTCACCACCAATTTCTTGTTTGTAAACTTGTCCTAAAGTTGCTTCAACAAATGCTGATGCAGAACCCATTAATGCAATAAACCACATCCAAAATATAGCACCTGGACCACCCATTGCAATGGCTGTTGCTACACCAATTATATTTCCAGTTCCAACTCGCCCTGAAATAGCTAATGAAAAAGCTTGAAAAGGTGTAATTCCTTTATCAGTTTTTTTACCACTAAATAATAAGCGAACCATTTCTTTGATGTGAGTAAATTGTAAGAATCCTAACCTTACAGAAAAGTAAATGCCAGTTATACCACATAATGAAATAAGTGCGGTAGACCAAACATAATTATTAATCGATTGAATAATCGCGTCCATGTGTTTGTTTTATTTGTGATGCTAATTTGTAGAAAAAATTACAAATATTTCACATGGTTTCTTAACTATTTTTAACAAATTAAAAAAAAGCATACAATTTTGTATGCTTTTTTGATAATTATATAATTTTCTTATTTGATTAAGATATTATTTTAAGTTTTGCGAAATTAAGAAGTAGCTTTTTTTCTCCTGCTGTATCAAAATGAATGATAGCTTTCATGTCAGATGGATCACCTTGTAAATCTTTAACCTCACCACGTCCAAAACGATCGTGTAAAACAACTTGACCAATTTGTAATCCCAAATGATTTGCTGTGTTTGCTGAAGTTGATTTTGTTTCTCCAACTGGTTTGAAATTAGCTTTTGGTGGAGTAGGTGTTGCTCTTCTGATATTAGGGTTTTGTCTAGCTGCTGATTTTTCTCTTGATTCTGACGAATATCGAGCTGGAGCAGAATAATTATCATCTCCAAATAAATCTGCCGAAAGGCCACTGTTATTAGAATTTCTTTGGGTTGGAATATGTAAATTCTTCCAATCTAAATAATTGGAGTCAACTTCTTCTAAGAAACGAGATGGTTCGCAATCAATAATTTTTCCCCAACGAAAACGTGAAACAGAATATGTAAAATAAGCAACTTTCTCTGCACGTGTTAAAGCAACATAAAATAATCGACGTTCTTCTTCTAATTCAGCTCTTGTATTAACAGCCATCATAGATGGAAATAGATTTTCTTCTAATCCAGCGATGAAAACTACAGGGAATTCTAAACCTTTAGCTAAGTGAACAGTCATTAAATTAACTTGGTTATCATCTTCATCCGTATTATCAGCATCAGTTGCTAATGCAATATTTTCTAAAAATCCACTTAATGAAGCATCACCATCTTCCAATTGTTTTTGCTCGTCAACATAACCTTGAATAGAGTTTAATAACTCTTGTACGTTTTCTAAACGTGAAATTCCTTCCGGTGTAGAATCTTCTTTTAAAGTTCTTAATAAACCTGTGGCTTTTGCCATTTCCATCGTTACTTCGTACACATCATGTGTTTTAAGCATCACTTGGAAACGTTTAATTAATAATGCAAAATCATTCAATTTATTTGAAGTTCCAGCATTTATACCAATTGTTGGCGCATACATCGAAATATTTTCAACAATATTAAATAAAGTTGATTGATGCTGATCTGCAGCAACTAATAATTTAGAAATTGTTGTTTGCCCAATTCCTCTTGCTGGATAATTAATGGTACGTAATAACGCTTCTTCATCATTTTGATTAATTAACAAGCGCATATATCCAACCATATCTTTAATTTCTTTACGTTGGTAAAATGATGTTCCACCAAAAACACGGTATTTGATACCACGCTTACGCAAAGCTTCTTCTAACGCACGAGATTGTGCATTGGTACGATACAAAATTGCAAAATCTTTCGGTTGTAGATGGTCACTAATTTGTCTTTCCCAAATCTGAGAAGCAATATAGCGAGCTTCATCAGCGTCTGATAATGCACGATAAACAGCAATTTTTTCACCTTCCTCGTTTGATGTCCAAACATTTTTTTCTAACTGATCTTGATTATGAGCAATAATCGTGTTAGCAGCTTGAACAATATTTTGTGACGAACGATAATTTTGTTCTAAAGGATATAATTGTGCGTCTGGATAATCTTGTTTGAAAGATAGAATATTACGAATATTAGCACCACGGAATGCATAAATAGACTGCGCATCATCACCAACAACACAAATATTTTCATAACGAGAAGCCAAAGCTTTTACAATTAAATATTGTGAATGATTGGTATCCTGATACTCATCTACCATAATATATTTAAAACGCTCTTGATATTTTGATAAAACTTCAGGAAAACGAGTTAATATTTCGTTAGTTCTTAATAACAAATCATCAAAATCCATTGCGCCTGACTTAAAACAACGATCGACGTAAGCGCGATATATATCACCCATACGTGGTTTCATTGCCTCAGCATCAGCTTCTATTAAAGCTTGATTATTATGGTATGCACGAACTGTGATTAAATTATTTTTATATTGAGAGATACGCCCTAAAACTTGTTTAGGTTTATAAATATCCTTGTCTAAATTCATTTCAGTAATAATTTTAGACATTACAGATACTGCATCTTGTTGATCATAGATTGTAAAATCTGATGGATAACCTAAAAGTGGAGCTTCAACGCGCAGCATACGAGCAAATACCGAGTGAAAAGTTCCCATCCATAAATTTTTTGCTTCTGAATGGCCAACCACATTTGCAATACGTTCTTTCATTTCTTTCGCTGCCTTATTCGTAAAAGTTAGCGATAAGATGTTGAAAGAATCTACACCTTTATTTAGTAAATGCGCGATACGGTACGTAAGTACACGCGTTTTTCCAGAACCAGCACCTGCAATTACCATTACAGGACCTTCTGTTGCTTCCACCGCTTTTCTTTGCGGCTCATTTAATAAGTCTAAATAATTTTCCATCGTTGGCAAATTTAAAGTTTTCTGATTACTTTATCATAGGAGCTGAGGTTTAAAATTTCCTAAAGTTTCAGATCTATTTATTTTTAAATGTTTAATAAAAGAATATATTTGCAGCAATTAACACAATAATACATAATGAAAAAACAACTATTTAGATTTGCGTTTGCATTTTCTATGGTAGCAACTATCACATCTTTTTCTTCTTGTACCGATGATGATACTGAGGAAATTGATGAAGTAAATAACAGAACACACTTTAATCCACCAGCATGGATTCAAGGGAAATGGATCTTAGGAATAATTGCTGGTGAACATCATTTGTTACAATTTAAAACAAATAATTTTTTAGAAGTATTTCCAGAAGCACATCTAGAAAAAGATTATAATGATAATATTAATCAAAGAATTAATGAATTAAACCAACCAACAATAGTAACTGAAACGACAATTTCAGAAACTATCTATGAATTTAATATTGATTATTCTCCAGAACCTGATACATCTAACGATAAAGTAATTTATAGATTTACTAAAGTTAGTAATGATAAAATTCAGCTACAATTTTTACATGAGAATGGAGAAGCGTGGTCAACAAATTTATTAGTTAGATATACAAGATAATTAACAATAAAACATAAAGAAAAAAGCGACAAAATTTTGTCGCTTTTTTTTATTGATTTAACTTATATTATTATTGAATATTCGTTTAGAAAAGGACGTTGAAACGCTTATCTAGATTAATTTTAATTCATATATTTACAGCAAATTTATTTTATGACAGACGAATCAGTAAAATTAAGCAACTACGAAACAGTAAAACAGGTTTTTACAAAGTTCTTAGAAGATAATGGACATCGTAAAACACCAGAACGTTATGCTATTTTAGAAGAAATATATTTTACAGATGATCATTTTGATATTGATATGTTGTACATCAAAATGAAAAATAAAAAATACCGCGTATCTCGTGCAACTCTATATAATACGATCGAATTATTAATGGATGCAAAACTTGTGCGTAAACACCAATTTGGAGATCAACAAGCTCATTACGAGAAATCATATTTCGATAAGAATCACGATCACATTATTTTAACGGATACTGGAGAAGTTTTAGAATTTTGCGATCCACGTATTCAAACGATCAAAAAAACGATTGAAGAAATTTTTGATATTGAAATCGAAAATCACTCGTTATACTTTTACGGGAAAAAGAAATCATAATAATTTCAATTAATGAAATATAGTTTTTCGCTCTTATTACTACTTCTTTGTTATTCGACTTTTGCTCAGATTCAACCGCAAAAACCTCGATTAAATCTTAAGAATTTTGATGTTGCCGAACGTAATCCAACAGATTATGAAGGTAATCAATTAATACATGGAAATGTAGTATTAGAGCATAACGGAGATATGCTTTATTGTGATAGTGCAGTGTATTATCACGACAAAAATAAAGCTGTTGTATGGTCAAATGTTCGTTTAGTTAGTAAGGATAAAAATATTACAGCTAAAAAAATGGAATATGACGCCAATACTACAATTGCAAAAGCTTGGGATAATGTACAATTTCGTGATGCAACATCTTCTGTTGATGCTGATTTCATGGAGTATAATCGTACGTCAGAAATTGCTC
This sequence comes from Faecalibacter bovis, assembly GCF_017948305.1. NCBI lineage: Bacteria > Pseudomonadati > Bacteroidota > Flavobacteriia > Flavobacteriales > Weeksellaceae > Faecalibacter > Faecalibacter bovis. Next base: position 2,602,058 of record NZ_CP072842.1, on the reverse strand, counting down.
ATGCTTTGGGAAATGTAGTCGTTCGTAGTCCTGGAAATAATATTGATACCAACGAAATCTTCTATAATCGTAAGACAGAAACTGTAACTGTTCCTGGAAATTATAAAACGATTGACAAAGATGGTACGATAGTAGAAGGAAAAGACGCCGTTTATAACGTAAAAGATAACGGAGCTGTTTTTAATTCGGAAGTTTATATTACGTCGAAAGATTATTTAATCTATTCTCGTAAAATGACAACGAATGACAGAACTGGTTTAACAACTTTTAGAGATTATTCTAAAATTACTTCACGCAAAGATCCAACTCAGTTTGTTATTACGAATAATGGCGATTTTAATAAAATTACGCGTGAAGTTTGGTTAAGAGATAATTCTGAAATTCATTACCAAGGAAAAACTTTAAAGGCAAAGGATATTTATGCGAACGATAAAACTGGTTACGGAAAAGCAACTGGAAATGTAACGCTTGATGATCCGGAACAAAAAATGTTTATCAAAGGAGAATTTGCTGAAGCATTTCGTTCAGGAATCGATTCAGTTTACTTCACAAAAGATGCATATTTTGTAAAAGGCTTTGAGGAAGATTCTCTTTATATTCATGCGGATACTTTAATGGCTGTTCGTCGTCATGATAAAGATTCAACTGAAATTGTAAGAGCTTTTCACAATGCTCGTTTTTACAAATCGAATGTTAATGGTAAAACTGATTCATTAGTTTATAAAAGAACTATTGGTGAATTAGAATTTCATAAAGATCCCTTATTTTTCTCTGGTGAAAATCAGTTATCTGGTAAATTTATCAAAGGTTATTTGAATCCTAAAACAGAAAAATTCGACTCTATTAATATTTTAGAGAATGCATTTGCAATTTCAAAAGTAGATTCTTTAAAAGAAAACGAATTTAACCAAGTGAAAGGAAAAGATATGACGGTATATTTTTATAACGACGAAATTGATTTTATGCGAGTTGTAGGAAATGCTGTTGCTTTAAGTTATATGGATGATACAGATCAGAAAACAAAACTGAAAGAACGTATGGGAATCGATGTAACGTATTGTGGTATTATTGAGGTTGATGTTGTTGGAAAAGAGTTTGAAACAATAGCTTGTAGCGTAAAAGCGAACGGAAAAACATATCCAGAATCTAAATTTCCGGAGGAATTAAGATATTTACCCGATTTTAAATGGCGTTTTGCTGAAAGCCTAAAATCATGGAAAGATATTTTTATAACTAAACCTTAATATATTTCTATCTTTGATAGATTAGACACTATAAATCATGAAAAAATATACCTTACTACTAGTTTCATCTTTAGTACTTTGTAGCTGTTATTCGTATAAAGTTTATGAACCAGAGACAGATTCACAAGCAGTTGAAAAATCTAATAATTCGCCTTTGTCTTTGCGTGAAACATCAGTAAGAACAGCAAAACAAGCCAAAGAATCATCAGACCCAAATCAAGATATGTTGAATGAAGGTAAAGTTGGTGCTTCTACAAAAATTGCAAATTTAAAGAATACAGAATCAAATTCTACAGGAGAAATTTCTGTAAAGTCAATCATAAAAGAAAAAGGGTATTACCAAGCTGAAGTTTTCGACAAAACATATAAAATGGAAGCTGTAAAATGGCTAGGAGATACATTAGTGGCTCATGTTAAAGGTCAACCAAAGAAAGAATTAAAATTTCACGAAAAAGATATCCAAAATTTAAAAGTAAGACAATTCTCTAAAGGTCGTTCAGATGCATTAACAGTTGCAGCTTACGCCACAGTAGGAATTGGGGTATTTTTATTATTAAAATAAATGGAAAATTTAAAAGAAGGTTTTTTTAAATACCAAGCACAAACTACAAATTTTGCTTCAGGTTTTGAAGTAGATTATGCAAAAGGATCTTATATCTACGGGAAAGATGGCAAAGCGTATTTAGACTTTGTTGCCGGAGTTTCTGTAAATACTTTAGGGCATAGTCATCCTCGCATTAATCAAGCGATTATAGATCAAGTCAATAAATACATGCATGTTGCTGTATATGGCGAATATGCACAGGAAAAACCAGTTGCATTATGCAAGAAATTGGTTGACATGACTCCAGATGGTCTAGATCAAGTTTATTTAGTTAATTCAGGAACAGAGGCAATTGAAGCATCGTTAAAATTAGCTAAAAGAGCTACAGGTCGTCAAGAAATTATTTCTTTCAGAAATGCATATCATGGTAATACGCATGGTTCATTAAGTGTTTCTGGAGATGAAAGAAAAAAAGCTGCCTTTAGACCTTTGTTACCAGAAGTGTATTTTATCGAGTTTAACAATGAAGATGATTTACAACGAATTACAACAAAAACTGCTGGAGTTATTGTAGAAACAATTCGTGGTGCATCTGGATTTAGAGTTCCACTAAATGATTATTTAAAAAAATTAAAAACTCGTTGTGAGGAAGTTGGAGCAAAGTTGATTTTTGATGAAATTCAGCCTGGTTTCGGTCGTACAGGAAAACTTTTTGCTTTTGAACATTATGGTGTTACGCCTGATATTTTGGCAATAGGAAAAGGTATGGCTAGTGGTTTGCCTGTTGGTGCTTTTATGGCTTCTAATGAAGTGATGAGCACGTTAAAGGAAAATCCACATTTAGGACATATTACCACATTTGGTGGAAATCCTGTAATTGCAGCAGCTGCTTTAGCTTTATTGGAAGAGTTGGAAGAAACGAATTTAATGCAAGATATTGATCGTAAAGAAGCATTGTTTCGTGAACATTTAAAGCATCCAAAAATCAAAACTATTCATGGTCGTGGACTAATGTTAGCACCAGAATTATCTTCGCCAGAATATACTTTGAGAGTTCAAGCAGAATGTATGAAACGTGGTTTAATTTTATTCTTTTTAATGTATAGTATTGAAAATTTAAGAATTACGCCACCAATTAATATTTCTGATGAAGACATTATCAAAGGATGTAATATTTTGAAAGGTGTGTTAGATGATTTAGAAGAATAACAAAATTCGATATAAAATAAAAGCGAACTCATAAAGTTCGCTTTTTATTTTAATCTCTCGGTATCGAATCTAATGGTACACCAATAAATAACTCCTTTTCATCAATTTCTTTTTTGTATTCCTTGTTTATCCTCAACTTGAATAAATCATCAATATATTTCTGACTATAATCTTTCAAAATTGTTTGTACTAAGAAATAATTAGGATTAAATAAATGTTGTTTGTTGTTCGTATTTAACAAAGCGGTTTCAATAAATTCATTGATTTTGTAGCCAGGAATATTCAAGTCAATCTTAAAATAATTATCTCCATAATAAGCTCTAATTTCTGAAATTTTGTACGCTTTAGTTTCATACTCAATCAAAGCTTTTCGTTTTCTAAGATCACCAGAAAATACATCATAAATACGACCTACATCCATCCCAGTTAATCGAATGTCACCATTAAATAAACCAGTTTTTAAAGCTGCTGTATCCTTCATTGGTTTAATGTCTGGATTTATGTTTAGCAAACGATATATACGAGTAACATCATCTTCTTTTTTTCCTACAACAACATCTTTCTCAAGTATTCCAGTAAGTTTTTTTGTGATTAATGCTTCGCTTAAATTAATTGTTTTGATTGCCAAATGAACTACAATTTGATCTTTATTGTATAAAACTGGTCGAAGAATTATATTTCTATTTTCATACCAATCTGAACGGAAAATAATTGTATCATTTGGTTGAACTTGCATAAAAAAAGTACCAGCAAAATTACTTTTTGTCGTATGATTTGTTCTTTTATTCGTTACATAAACTCCTTCAGCAACTTCTTCTGAATTATCAATAATAATATTTCCTTGTATCCATTTTTGTTGCGCATCTATTTGATTTGGTACCAAGAAAAATACCATATAAAGTAGCGATAATAAAAATGATTTCTTTCTTATAGACATCTGTCTTTTTCTGCTTTAAATCTCTTGCTAATATAAGTGAAACAATAGATAAGGTAGAAATGTTAACGAATATTTGTAGATATTTTATCAATATGTTAAGATTTTAAATATCATCTGTTGTATTTGAATTATGATTGATTTAATTCTTTTAAGTATAATTCGGCAATTGGTTCAAGTTCTAAGCCAATTAATTCAAATTGACGATTCAGAACTCTTGATTTAATATTAATTTTTTTATCTGCATATTGAAGAAATTCGTGAACTTTATAATCAGGAATTTTTAAATCATTAATAAAAAATTCGTCAGGAAAATAATTAATCACTTCATTCAGAATCCCTTGATTGCGTTCGAATAATTGAATTTTACGTTGTTTTTTATAATGACCATTCACATGACCAATTAATCGAACAGGATTCATAATATCAGTCGCTCTAAATTTCGAAATATCTTTTTTAGGTTCTAAATCTCTTAATCTTTGATTTAAACCTATTTGATTATAAATTTCTCCCTTTAAATCTCGTCTGTAATGTAAATTATTACGCAAATTTTTATCTAAATCACCAATCAAAGCTTCGCTTAATTCTATCGTTTCTACGTCCAAATGGGCTTGTAAAACACCTTTGTCGTATAAATTTTGTGAAATAACAATTTTACGAGGAACAAGATAGCTTGAACTAAATTGTATTGTATCGCCAACCATTACGGGAATCGAATAATATCCGTCTGCATTTGTTACAGTTTTTGCAAAAGATCGCAAATTGTCTATTCGTACATTGGATGGCGAAGTATATTCGTCTACTTGATCTATAATCACAGCACCAGTAATCAGTTTTGTCTGAGCAAAACTGAAAGAGCATAAGATAAAAAGAATTAAGGAAACGAGTTTTTTCATTAAAATAATTTTTGTTTCATTTTTTTCCAACGGTAATTACGAATAAATCTTTCTTGTTCTACAGTTACCATTTTAGGTTGTTTTTTTTGCCAAGCTTGTAAATACCCTTGAATATAATATCCAATGTACGATAATTTTTTCTTGCGTAAAGCTAATTTAGAAGCCGCGATAAGCGTTATCCAAAATCCATACCCAAGCGCATAATATGCAGTTCCTTGTTTGTATAAAGCACTTTTGGAATAAACTGCTCCCGTTGGTTTTAGATGTTTAATTTGTAAAGTTTCGTCAGTTTTAATTTCCCAATTATAATAACGACATAATAATTCATCTACCGTGTCCCAACCCATGTGAGAACGTAATCCACCAATTTGATCGTAAGTTTCTTTTCGATAAGCTTTAAAAGCACCACGAATATGATCTTTATCTGTTAGATTTTCTAATATCCAATTCCCATTTTTCTCGATATAAGCAAATCCACCAACCATTCCATATTTTGAATTAGCATTGAAATGCATCAATATAGTTTCGAAATAATTCGCAGGGATGTCTAAATCAGCATCCAATTTTACAATAAAATCGAAGTCTTTTTTCAAAATTTCGTAACCAGCTAAAAAGGTTTGAATTACTTTACTTCCTGGTTGATGTTCACCCTTCGAAATTCGATTTAATATTGAAATCCAATCATATTTTTTCGCATATTCTTCAATAATAGATTGTGTATTATCAGTAGAATTGTCATTAACAACAACAACTTGATAAGGTGTTACAGTTTGATGTACCAAACTATCCAAAGTAATTTTAATAAAATCTTCTTCGTTATGAGCTGGAATTACAATTGAGTATTTATTTAAACTCGAAATCTTTGTTTCGTTCTGCGTAAACGGCATAATATCTGGGTGTAATTTTTCTTAAAAATGGACGTATTCCAATTTTATTTGTAGGATGTGTCCATTTGTGACGATGAATAATTTTCCATCCGGCTTTTTCCAATAACATATCAAATTGCCAATCTTCAAATTCGTGATAATGCACATCTCTTGGATCATTTTTATTTCGATAAGCAGGAGCAAACCATAATCGCATAGGAATAGTAGCTAATAATTTATCGCCAGGCAGATTTCTTAAAACTTCCATCGGATTTACTAAATGCTCTAAAATTTCTAATGCAGTTACAAAGGTAACATCATTATTCTTTAAATTATGATAATGATAATCTAAATCTTCGCCTGAAGTATTAATAATGGTGTATCCGTTTTCTTCCATCACATCAGAAAAAGGATTTTTAACACCCAAATCAAGAATTTTATCTTCAGTTGATGCGAATTTATGGAGTAGTTTTAATGTCTCATTATATCTTTTTTCAGGATATATTTTATACATAGTTGGTTATATTTTCGGTTATAAATGTAATTGAAAAATCATTTCTATAGATGAATAATTTCGTATTTCCGAGAATATTTTACAATTATATTTTGGCTGAAATTGATAAATGATATTTTTGAATTTTTAATTAATTAGATGTATATCAATTATTAAAAAAAATATTTGTATAAATTTATTATGCACGAATAACGACTGTTACAAAATGTTAAGGTTTGTTTGAATATTTCTCCTAAATTTGAAATGAAAAAATAAATACTATGTCATACGGATTACTTAAAGGTAAGAAAGGAATCATCTTTGGAGCATTGGATCAAAATTCAATCGCTTGGAAAGCGGCTGAACAATGCCACGAAGAAGGAGCAGAGTTCATTTTAACAAATGCCCCTGTAGCTTTAAGAATGGGTGAATTAAATGCATTAGCAGAAAAAACAGGATCTGAAGTTGTTGGAGCGGACGCTACTTCAATGGAAGATTTAAATAAATTATTTGATATTGCAATTGCTAAATTCGGTAAGATTGATTTCATTTTACATTCAATCGGAATGAGTGTAAACGTAAGAAAAGGAAAACATTATACAGATTTAAACTACGATTGGTTAACTAAAGGATGGGATATTTCTTCTGTATCTTTCCACCGAGTAATGAAATGTGCTTGGGATAAAGACGCTATGAATCAAGGAGGTTCTATCTTAGCTTTAACTTATATTGCTGCTCAACGTACTTTCCCTGATTACAATGATATGGCTGATAATAAAGCATATTTAGAATCTATTGCTCGTTCATTTGGATATTTTTGGGGTAAAGAAAGAGGGGTACGTGTAAATACAATTTCTCAATCTCCAACGCCAACTACTGCTGGTAACGGTGTTAAAGGTTTCTCAGGTTTCATGGGGTTTGCTGATAAAATGTCTCCACTTGGAAACGCAACAGCATTAGATTGTGCAAACTATATTGTAGCAATGTTCTCTGATTTAACTGCTAAAGTTACTTTACAAAATTTATTCCACGATGGTGGTTACAGTAATACTGGAGTTTCTCAGGAAGTTATTGAAGCTATGGACGCAAATAACAAAGAAGACTAATTATCTTTTTATCAAATACAAAAAAATGAAGAGCCGGATTTTATCCGGCTTTTTTTATGTCCAAAATTGAAGATTTATAAATGATTTTTAAATAAAAAACACTTTGGTAACCTTTTTGATTGTAGCATATTACGAGTTTAATAATATAGAAATTTAATGTAAAACACTATCAACCTAAATACTAAATTATGATGATTCAATTAAATCCTACAATTTTAGTAAATACTCCACTTGGACGTGGTCACGCAATTTTTTTGATCGATTATGGAATGCATCAAAATACATGTTGGGTAGTTACCATGGAAACAAACGGTGTCGTTAAACATTTTGATTGCAATGACATTATTGTTTGTACCAATTATACCTATCATATCAATACCGAAAAAAACTGTTTTCAGAAATCTGAAAAAGAAACTTCTTTAGTATAATATTAACCAACCAAAATTTTGAGAATGAAAGAAAATTCGAAAACAAAACAAATGAAAGAGCACGTAGTGGATTCTTTTGATAAGTTGATGACTACCAATGATGGATCGCCTGTACATGATAATAATAATACTCTGAAAGCAGGTGATAGAGGTCCATCTCTTTTACAAGATCATATCTATTTAGACAAAATGATGCATTTTGACCGTGAGCGAATTCCAGAAAGAGTTGTTCATGCTCGTGGTTCAGCGGCACATGGTGTTTTTGAAGCAACAGAAGATATTTCTGATTTAACAGTTGCTAATTTTTTAAAAAAAGGGACTAAAACACCAGTTTTTGTTCGTTTTTCAACTGTAGCAGGTTTTAAAGGTTCAACTGATTTGGCACGTGACGTAAGAGGATTTTCAGTTAAATTTTATACTGAAGAAGGTAATTATGATTTAGTTGGAAATAATATTCCTGTATTTTTTATTCAGGATGCAATGAATTTCCCAGATTTAGTACATGCTGTAAAACCAGAACCGCATAACGAAATTCCACAAGCAGCTTCTGCACATGATACGTTTTGGGACTTTATCTCATTAATGCCAGAAGCAACTCATATGGTTATGTGGGCAATGTCCGATCGTGCCATTCCTCGTTCACTTCGTATGATGGAAGGTTTTGGAGTTCATACTTTTAAACTTGTAAATTCAGAAGGGAAAGGAACATTTGTTAAATTCCATTGGAAACCAAAATTAGGTGTACACGCAGTTGCTTGGAATGAAGCTCAAAAAATTTCAGGATTTAATTCAGATTTTCATCGTGAAGATTTATGGGAAGCAATTGATAAAGGAAATTTTCCAAAATGGGATTTAGGAATTCAAATTATACCTGAAGAAGATGAATTGAAACATTCATTTGATATTTTAGACCCTACGAAATTAGTACCAGAAGAACTGTACCCTGTGAAAATCATTGGTACAATGACTTTAAATAGAAACCCTGAAAATTTCTTTGCTGAAACCGAACAATCTGCCTTTGATCCAGGTCGTTTAGTGCCAGGAATAGACGTATCTAACGATCCATTATTACAAGGACGTTTATTTTCTTACATGGACACACAGAATTACCGTTTAGGTGGACCAAATTTCCATGAATTACCAATTAATCGACCAATTAATGGAAAGCATAATAATCAAAAAGATGGTTTTTCTCGATTTGATATTCCAAAAGGAGAAGTAAGTTATTTCCCGAATAGTAAAGCAACTGGTTGTCCATATCATGCAATGTTAAAGGGTGAGAAAGGTTTTCAATCACACGAAGAAAAAATTGATGCTTCAAAAGTGAGAAAACGTTCAGATTCTTTTGCTGATCATTTCTCTCAAGCTAGATTATTCTTTAATTCTCAATCTAAACCAGAGCAACAACATATTATCGATGCATTTTCATTTGAATTAAGTAAAATTAATGATGCAAAGATTAGAGAAAGAATGTTAGCAAATCTAAACCAAGTTAGTGAAGAGTTAGCTACAAAAATTGGTGATAATTTAAACATTAAACCATCCAAAGAATTAGACGAATTAACGCTGAAATTTGCTCGCCAAAATCATCCAGATTATCCTTTAAAAAATAAAAAATCAGAAATTGAAAAGTCTGAAGCTTTATCAATGCTTGTGAAACCTAACGAAGGGACAATTGAAACGAGAAAAGTCGCATTTTTAGTTGAAGATGGAGTTTCTAAAAAAAGTGTTGACGATTTAAAATCAGTTTTGGAGAAGGAAGGAGCAGAAGCAGTATTAATTTCAGGAAAAGTAGGTCCTTTAAAATTTAAAGAAGGCGATACAGAAGAAATTCAACACACTTATAAAACTGATGTTTCGGTATGTTATGATGCAGTTTATACTCCTGACGGGGATTCTATTGCTAAATTAATGAACACGCCAGAATATTTTCAATTTATTGAAGAGGCATTTATGCATTGTAAAGCTTTATGTTTTGGTGAAGAAGCAATAAAACTTTTAAACCATTCGAAAGTTAAAAAAGATAAAGGTGTCATTACTGCAGAAGATAAAAATTGGCAAAATTCATTTGTTGATGTGATGAAGTTACATCGAGTTTGGGATTTGGAAGAAGATCGTAAAAATCCTTCTTAAATCTTGTTAAAAATATAATAAAACGGATAGTTTGAACAGTCAAATTATCCGTTTTACTTTTATCCTGCAATTAACCTTACTATTTTTGCAAAAACATTGTTATGTACATTATTGATTCACCTTCGCACGACGCATATTTTAATATTGCTTTAGAAGAATATCTTTTATATAAATATCCAACAGAAGACATCTTTTTATTATATGTCAATGATCCGTCAATTATCGTAGGTAAATTTCAGAATACTTTAGCTGAAATTAATCTTAATTATGTAGAATCAAACAACATTAAAGTTGTTCGACGTATGTCTGGTGGTGGTTCTGTTTATCATGATTTAGGAAATCTAAACTTTTCGTTTCATACCTTATTGGGATCAAATGATTTTATGGATTTCTCTAAATTTACCGAGCCAATTGTAACTTTACTTAACGAACTTGAAGTTCCGGCTAAACTAGAAGGTCGTAATGATTTATTGGTAGATGGTAAGAAATTTAGTGGTAATGCAAAATTAGCTCGAAATGGAAAAATGATTCAGCATGGAACAATTTTGTTTAATTCGGAAATGAATGTTTTAGGAGATGCACTTAAGGTAAATCCTTTAAAGTTTGTGGATAAAGCTGTAAAATCAAACCGAGCTCGTGTTACAAATCTTGCGCCTTACTTACCGGAAGGAATGATTACAGATGATTTGAAGGAATTGTTGATTGAAGTTATGCTAGAAACGAATGAAGATGCAATAATTTATGAACTAACATCTGAAGATAAAGAAGGTGTACAGCAATTAATAAATGAAAAATACAGTACTTGGGATTGGAATTTTGGATTTTCGCCGAAATATAATTTTAAAAATGCAAAGAAAATTCCTGCTGGATTTATTGAAGTTCACTTGGATGTTGATCGTGGTGGTATTATTGAGAAAGCTAAAATATTTGGAGATTTCTTTGCTTCAAAACCAATTGAAGAGTTTGAAGAAATGCTAATTGGTAAAAATCATAACTTCAATGAATTAAATTTATTTTTTGATACAATTGATCTTACCGCTTTCTTTGGAAAAGTTGAAAAAGAAGAAATTTTAGATTTATTTAAATAAAAAAATTAAAACCATTACAATTAGTAATGGTTTTAATTTTTTGATCAATTCTATTGAGATTTTAAACAACATATTTTCGGATGTATTTATAAAAATCTGATTAATAATATTTTAATTTGAAATAATTGTTAAAAATGATGATTTATAAATTGTCTAAAATTGAATATTTGGACTGTTTTTTGATTTTGAAAATTAAAAATTAATCCATGTTATTAAATAATCCAACCTTAGATTACTTACCTCAACACATAATTGATTTAATTCCGAAACACGAAAAAGGGAATAACAGAGATACTATTGTTTTTAAAACTTCAGCTATAGAGTTGGCTTCATCTAATTTTGTGTTTATTAAACAAAGATTATTAAACGTAAATAACTGGGGGAATTTCTGTACAAAAACTCCTGTTGAATTTAAAGTTTACGATTCAAATTGCTCATTAAATGAAGGCTATGTTAATCTAAACGATTATATTAAAATACAAATTGATTTACCTACATTTTCGCGTAGATTAAGTGAACTTGTTTCTGATTGGGTTGAGGTTGTTAGGATTGAAGAACATACAGATTCTAACTCTGCTTATTTTTTAATGCAATTAGCACCTATAGAATGTCCATCTAAAGAAACCAAAGAAATTGAACATTTTTATTCGAATAATGCAACAAAAACTTTTATTTTATATAGAAATAATCAGACAATTTCATTATCTATACATGGTAGAAATGAAGAGGTAAATTTTAAAGTAAAGAGTAAGACGAAAGCATTTCGAAATTTTTTGGTAGCTAATTTTGGAGTAATTGGAATTGATAATTATTTGTGGAACGATTTTGCAATAAAAATTTTAAAGCATTAAGATGAAAAATGATGTAGTAATATACGATGGCGATTGTGGTTTTTGTAGCTTTTGGGTTCAATGGTTGTTGAATAAAGACAAAAATAATATTCTGAAATTTGCTTCTTTACAAGGAAGTTATGGACAAGAATTTCTCAAAAAAAACAATTTAAATACAACTGATTTTGATACTATTTATTATCATAAAGAAGAAGGTATTTTTTATGATAAATCAAATGCTATTCTTGAAATTCTTTCCTCGTTAGGAGGATTATATTCATTGATGAAGGTTTTTAAAATTATTCCTCGATTTATTAGAGATGAGGTTTACATGCTGGTATCAAAGAATCGTAAAAAGTTCGCGCAGAATAATTGTCTTTTACCAAGCCCTTCGCAACGCTCACAATTTCTAGACTAATATTTATATTTTTTTTAACAATAATATATTATAGTTATCGTTATGCTTTTAAATTATTAATTTTCATGAGATTAAAATAAATTTCTTTTGAAAATTCTGATATTAAAGTATAATTGATATGAAAGAATTAAATTCAATTAATAAAAAATCGTTTGATTTTATCAAAGAAATTCCATACTTCGAGGAATTACAAGAGAAAATGACAACTGCAATCATGGAATCTTTTGATGATATCATAAAAGATAGAATTTCATATCATTCTAATTATCAATTTTACCAAATAGATGAATCTGCATTAAAGAAAACCTATAATTCTTATGCAAATAAGGATGGAATAATGAATGGATTGGGAAATATAGTACCTGGAGGATCTTCTTATTTTACAATGTTGCCTTTGATTATTAATTCCTACAAAAATCAAACAAAAATGATTTGTGATTTGGCTGTTCAGATGGGAAAAAAAGATTCATTGCATTCAAAAGAAGTGGTAATGGCCATTTTATTATCTACGGCGGGAGAATCAGCAAATCAATTGATGGCTAATCAGGCTAATAAAATTTTAATCAAAAGCATTTCATCATCACTAACACCTAAATTGATGGAGAAAATTGGAACAAATCTTTTATCAAAAAGTTTAAGTTCAATTTTTACAACTGCAGTGCCAGGAATTGGAGCGTTAGCAATAGGTATGTTTGTAAGATATAATACGAAACAATTAGGAAAAATGAGTATTTCTATATTAAGTAAGGATATTCAAATTTCTAATCATTTTAATTCAGAAGCACCTACGGAAGATATAAATGTTAGTTATAATGCAACAGAAATTAGGGTAGAAGTGATAAAAGTATTTGTGAATTTGATGAAAATAGATTCAAATAAACAAAGTTCTGAAATTGGATATATTTTATCTCTTATCAAATTTTCTAATTTAGATGATAAGGATAAAATAATGTTGTTTGACTCGCTAACTGATGAAAAATTCTTTCATTTAAATTATGATATTTTGAAATTAGTATCTGATAAAAATCTATTAGTTTTTGATATGCTTGCTTTTTGTAATATTGATGGAGCTATTTCATTAAAAGAAATTGCTTATATAAGTAAGATTTTAAAAAGGCTAGAATTGGGAACAATTTGCGATTATGTTATTTAATCAATTTGAATATTATCGAAAATAATCTAAAAATCAAGATATAAAAAAAAGTGTTGAGATATAATTTCAACACCTTTTTTCTATTAAATAAATCAAATTAAATTGCTTTTGTTTTATTTCTTAACCAAGATTTCTCATCTACAGATAATTTAGATTCTAATTGATTGTAAACCCATTCGTTGTAGTTGTTTAACCAATCAATATGAATTTGATCTAAAACTGATTTTTCAACTAAATCTGTATCAATGTAACAAACAGTTAAAGTTTCAAAATCCATAAAATCTCCATATTGAGATGATTTTAAATCTTTAGATAAAACTAAATTTTCGATACGAATTCCGTATTCACCTTCTTTGTATAAACCTGGCTCGATAGATGTTATCATTCCAGCTTCTATTGCAATATCCGTAGGTGTACCATTAAAAACGTGTGGACCTTCATGTACATTTAAGAAGAAGCCAACTCCGTGTCCCGTTCCGTGTCCGTAGTTTCTAAGTGTTTGCCACATTGGTCTACGCGTAATAGCATCAATTTGGTAACCACGTGTTCCTTTTGGATAAATAGCCATAGATCCTTCAATAGTTCCTTTTAAAACTAATGTGTAATCTTCTTTTTCTTCTTGTGTAATATTTCCTAAAGAAACAACACGAGTAATATCTGTTGTTCCAGTTTCGTATTGTCCACCAGAATCAACTAATAATAATCCATTTTGTTCTAATAACGAATTACTTTCTGGTGTAGCTGAATAATGAGGTAAAGCTCCGTGAGCTTTATATCCAACGATTGAACCAAACGAAATATCTTTAAATCCAGGTTGTTCAGCACGTAAATTTGCTAAATAATCAGCAACCGAGATTTCAGTTAATTCTCCCGAAGCAACATTTTCTTCTAACCATTTAAAGAACTTTGTTAATGCAACACCATCGTTAATCATTGCATTACGTGTATGTTTAATCTCTACATTGTTTTTTATTGCTTTTAACATTGTAGAAGGATTCATGTCTTCGATAATTTTTACACCATCAGGGATAGAATCATAAACAGCGAAACAAGTACGTTTTGGATCGATTAAGATAGAAGTTCCACCTTGTAAATTCTTTAATTTCTGATAAACTTCTTCATATGGTTTTAATACAACACCATAACTATTTAATTCTGCAATAGCTTCATCATTTAACTTACCATCAGTAATATATAAAATAGTTTCTGAATCGCTGATGAATGCAAATCCTAATACAACAGGGTTACAAGGAACATCCGTACCTCTAACATTTAATGCCCAAGCTAAATCATCCAATGAAGAAATTAAATGAGCATCTGCACGTTTAGCTTTTAACTGAGCTTTTATTGTATTTAATTTATCAATTGTTGATTGACCAGTTGTAGAAACAGGTAATGTATACGCGTGATTTATTGGTAAACTTGGGCGGTTTTCCCAGATAGAACTTAATAAATCTGCATGTCCGTCAATTGTATATCCTAAAGGAGCTAATGTGTTTTTTATCGTATTTGCAACTAATAAAGATGCTAAATTCCCGTCGAAAGCAACTTTTGCTCCAACTGGTAAATTTTCACTAACCCATTGTACATATTCAGGTGAGTGTTGAACTTTTAATTTTACTAATTCAAAACCAGTACCATCTAATTGATCTTTAGCTTGTACAAAGTAACGAGAATCAGTCCATAATCCAGCAAATTCTTGTGTAATCATAAGTGTACCAGCTGAACCTGTAAAACCAGATGTCCATTCGATACATTTGTAAAAATCAGGTAGATATTCGCTAATATGTGGATCAGAAGAAGGTATGATGTACGCATCAATGTTTTGTTCTTTCATCAAAGAACGAATCGCTTGAAGCTTTTCTAAATGTGTCATTTTAATTATGAATTAATTGTAGTCTAAAGGTATAAACATTGTCTTGAATATACCAATGAAATATCGAATTTCTTTTTTACGTTAATATTCATTAATTCTTAATAAAATCAAAAATAAATCTAAAAAAAGTGCAGTATTTTCGCATCTTTATAGCGATTATGAAAGAAGCAATACTGAATCATTTTAAACCAAACGGTCCAATTAACATCAAAAACGAAATTTTAGCAGGTTTAACCGTTGCTATGACGATGATACCTGAATCATTATCGTTTGCAATTCTTGCTGGTTTAACACCGTTAGTTGGTTTGTATGCTGCATTTATAATGGGAATTGTGACTGCAATTTTAGGTGGTCGTCCCGGAATGGTTTCTGGTGGTGCAGGTGCAACGGTTATAACCTTAATTGTTTTAAATCAAATACATGGTGTTGAATATATTTTTGCAGCAGTTGCGTTAGCCGGAATATTTCAAATTTTGGTCGGAATTTTTAAGCTTGGAAAATTTGTTCGATTAATTCCTCAGCCAGTTATGTACGGTTTTTTGAATGGTTTAGCTATTGTAATCTTTATGTCACAAATCAATCAATTTAAATCTTCGTCGGATGGAATGGTTACTTGGTTAGAAGGAATGCCTTTATATACGATGATTGGATTAACAAGCTTAACAGTTTTAATAGTTTATTTTTTCCCAAAAATCACGAAGGTTATTCCAGCTTCTTTAGTTGCAATTATGGTTGTTTTTGCTTTAGTAATTGGTTTAAACATTGACACGAAAACTGTTGGAGATATTGCTGCTATCAAAGGTGATTTACCATCATTTCATATTCCAAGTGTGCCTTTTACTTTAGAAACTTTAGAGATTATTTTACCTTATTCAATAATCATGGGTTCGGTAGGATTAATTGAATCTTTATTAACGCTAACTCTTGTAGATGAAATCACTAATACTAAAGGAGAATCTAATAAAGAGTCAATTGCTCAAGGAGTTGCTAATATTACGAATGGATTTTTTGGTGGAATGGGAGGATGTGCGATGATTGCCCAGACATTTGTTAATTTAGATGCAGGTTCACGATCTCGAATAGCCCCGGCAATTGGAGCAATTACCATCTTGATTATTATATTAATCGGAGCTCCGGTTATTGAAAAAATTCCGATGGCAGCATTAGTAGGAGTTATGATGATGGTCGCCATTTCAACATTTAAGTGGGGATTTTTTAATCTTTTATTTAAAATGCCTAAGTCAGATATTTTTGTTGCAATTGTAGTGGCAGCAATTACAGTTGTATTACATAATTTAGCATTAGCTGTTTTAATAGGAGTAATTATCAGCGCGTTAGTATTTGCTTGGGATAATGCAAAACGTATCAGAGCTAGAAAATCTATAGATGAAAAAGGTCAAAAAATTTATGAAATTTATGGACCATTATTTTTCGGATCTGTATCGGCTTTTAATGAAAAATTTGATTTTATAAATGATCCAGAAGTTGTAGTTATTGATATGAAAGAGAGTCGAGTAGTAGATATGAGTGCAATTGATGCTTTAAGTGTAATAACAACAAAATATGCATTAAGAAATAAGCAAGTTATCCTACGACACCTAAGTAAAGATTCTATCAAATTATTAAAAAATGCACATGGTGTAATTGAAGTAAATATAGAAGAAGATCCAACTTATAAAGTTATGCCTAATCATTAATACTATAAACGTTAATAAACAAAACACAATATGAATAAAAACATTCAAATTAATAAACTGTCATTTAATTTAGCAACCAGCTTATTGGCATTAGTACTAATTGTTTTAATCTTATATTTTACTCAAACAATTGTATTACCAATTTTATTTTCAATTATTTTGGCAGTAATGGTTTATCCAATAGCGAATTTATTAGAAAAGATTAAATTCAACAGAACATTTTCTACTATTTTCAGTTTGCTAATAGCCATGTTAGTTTTTTCTGCAATTAGTTATTTAATCGTAAATCAAGTGATTGATATTTCGAAAGATGCAGCAACAATTACGGTTAAGCTAGAGAAATTGTTCAACGAAAGTTTAAAATGGGTGACGAAAACATTTCAAATCTCAGAAAACGAATTAGCCAATAAAGCTTTAAAGGAATTAGAAAGTGCAATGGCAACGATTAGTAAATATGCGATGACCTTTTTCTCTTCTTTTGGTAGCATATTAACTTCCGGAATTTTAGTGCCAATTTTTGCATTTTTCTTTTTGTATTACCGTGATTTTTTCAAAACGTTTTTCTTAAAAGTTTTCAAATCAACGCCACAAGATAAAGTAGAAGATACATTAAGTAAAATGTACGATGCGCTTCAGAATTACATGGTTGGTCAATTAACGGTAATGGCTATTGTAGCAGTTCTAAATACGATTGGATTATATTTAATTGGTTTAGAATACGCATGGTTTTTTGGAGTTTTAGCTTCATTGTTAATGATTCTTCCATACGTTGGAATCGCGATCGGATCTATTTTCCCAGCAATTTTTGCTTTAGCCACAATGGATTCTCCTTATTATGCATTAGGTATTATTGGTTGGTTTCAAGTTGTACAATTTTTAGAAGGAAATTTTATTACACCAAATATTGTGGGTGGTAAAGTTTCTTTAAATCCAATGGCTTCTATGATTGCAATTATTCTAGGCGGAATGTTATTTGGATTTGCAGGTTTTATTTTAGCATTGCCAATAGCTGCTTTATTAAAAGTTGTTTTTGATTCAATTCCTCAATTAGAAGCATTTGGTTATTTATTAGGAGATCCTGAAATTGATAATACAAAACAAGAAAATCAAACGAAAGCTCTTGAGAATGAAGAAGAAATTGAAGAAGAAATACCAGATGAACAAAAAGAAGAATCAATTTAATTTGATCAATTAAAACTTAATTTTAAACTCTACAAACTACTAAAATGTTACTTGAAGAAAAAGATTTTACCCAATTACGCTCTAATAGAGCACGCATGAAAAATGTGTTGTTAAGCTTTTATAGCTTAATAGGGTTATTAATTCTGAATGCAATTTTTGGCATTTATTATTACTTCCAACTTATTAAATTAAATAATTCCGATAATTATGATATTTCAACAATAGAATTGATTTATGGTGTTTTAAATATACTTTTAGGTATAAATATTATTGCAACAGTTGTGTATTTTATTCTTTGGTTTAGAAGGTCTTATGCAAATTTAGGTCGTATAGGATTGTACATGGAAAACAAAGAAAATATGGCTTTTTGGGGATTTGTTATACCGATTCTTAATTGGTTTAAACCGATTAAAATGGCCAAGGAAATAGATTTAAAATATGATTATTTGGTTGAAGAATTAGATGAAAATCATAATAAGAATTTAAACAATTATTCTATCATTACGGCTTGGTGGATTTTGTTTTGGGTAGATTCAATTTATACGCGAATTACATATAAAATAGATTTTGAAACTATAGAACAAATGATAGAATATCAATTGTATGATATTATTGGTTTTGCTATTACTTTATTATCTGCAATTCTAACAATATTATTAATTCAAAATCTGGGAAAAACACAAAATAAACTTGAAGATCTTATTGAATTAGAAACATTAAATAGCAATAACGATAATCAGTAACAATAATTCTTAATGATTATAAATTATAAAAGCAACTCTAATGAGTTGCTTTTCTATTTTAAATGATCTAACAACATTTCGGCTGTTGCAGGGTTTGTAGCTAACGGTACATTATGCACATCACATAAACGTAATAACATATTTACATCTGGCTCATGAGGATGTTTTCCCATCGGATCACGGAAAAAGAATACCATATTTGTCTGACCTTCAACTACTCTGGAGGCAATTTGAGCATCGCCACCTAATGGTCCTGAAAGAAATTTTGTAACAGTTAAACCTGTTTGTTCAGCATATTTACCAGTTGTTCCTGTGGCAATAAATGTTATTTTGTTATTCTGTAAAGCTTCTTTGTGTTTCATCAAAAAATTCACCATTTCAGCTTTTTTACCATCATGTGCAATCAATGCAATTTCCATACTTCTAATTTATTTTTAATGGATAATATATTACTTTTGTACAAATTTAATCAAGATATTAATTAGTAAAGGGATTATTTTACAATAGTTCAAAAGCTTAAATAAAGATATATAATGAAATTTCATTTATTAAAAATTAAAGCCATTCAACGCTTAACTGCCGATGCTGTTCAAATTACATTTGACGTTCCGACAGATTTACACGAAGAATTTTCATTCACAGCCGGTCAATATATTACATTAGACATTAATGGTGAAAGACGTGATTATTCAATTTGTGAATCTCCGTTAAACAAGGAATGGAGTATAGGTGTTAAAGCGATGCAAGGTGGTAAGATTTCTACTTACTTAGTAAATGATTTAAAAGTAGGAGATGAGCTAAAAGTTTCTACACCAAACGGACGTTTTACAATTCCTTCAAAACCGAATGAAAAACGTACTTTATTAGCATTCACTGCTGGATCAGGAATTACGCCAATTATATCTATGGCCGAATTTGCTTTACAAACGGAAGAATGGGTTACGTTTAACTTATTTTATGTGAACAAAAATAGCGAATCGGTTATGTTCAAGGAAAAAATAGCTGATTTACAGGCTAAATATCCAAACCAATTTAATGTCTACAATTTATATACAGCGCAAGATCAAGAAAACTTCATTTTTAACGGACGTATTGATGAACATAAATTCGATTTAATTTTAAATCAAATTATCGACATCAATGAAGTAGACGAAGCGATGCTTTGTGGTCCTGAAGAGATGATTTTTACATTAGCTAAGAAAATTAACGAAGCCGGAATTATTGAAAAACATATTCATTTTGAATTATTTACAACTTCCGTAAAACCTGAAGAGATTTTTGAGAAGAAAGAGGATGAGGTTTTAGAAGTAAATGTAAAAGTTACTTTAGATGGTGAAGAGTCTGAATTTGTTTGGAATCGTGAGAAAAACTTGATTGATGCAATGTTAGATAACGACATCGATGCTCCTTACTCTTGTAAAGGTGGTGTTTGTTCATCTTGCTTGTGTAAGATAACTGAAGGTGAAGTTCATATTGGTGATAATTTTGTTTTAACAGATTCTGATTACGAAGATAAAATGACGTTGGCTTGTATTTCAAGACCAAAAACTTCTAGTTTATCAATTGATTTTGATGATGTTTAATCATTAATGAAATAATATTTTAAAGGCTATTCTATTCAGAATAGCCTTTTTATTTTGTATCTATTTCAAAATTAATTATGTAGATGATTGTGATGGTACTTTTTTTGATACTGAAAATCAATTAATAAAATTTATAAGTGGTATTAATTTTTAATATTTAATTAATATTAATTAGTTCGGTTAAAAACGAACCAATTTGTATATTTGCAAAATTATTATTGAAAAAATGGATGAAAATAATATAGCATGTGATTTAGAGCTTTTTGAAAGTTTTAGCGCACATTTAGAGAAAACGTACAATTTTCCTCCTTTATCTGCAAAGATATTAGCTTATATGGTCATGCAATCAAGTGTTGATGGATATTCCTTTGACCGATTGCTTGAAGTATTTAAAGTAAGTAAAAGTTCGTTATCCAATTCAATCAATTTGTTACTTTCCTTAAATCAAATTGAATACATCAATAAAATTGATTCACGCAAAAGATTTTTCAGACTTAATCCAAATTATGTTCCTGAAAAATTAGATTATTTGTATGAAATGATTTCGAATGATATCTATTATACAAAAAGAATAAACGATTTCAGAATCGCAAATAATTTGAATAGTCAAATAAATAACTCTGGTATCTTAGATGTCTATTTGAACTATTTGGCGGAAGCTCAGAAATTATTAAACGACACAATAAATAAAATAAAAACAATTCAACTAGAAAATAAGTAATATGAAGAATGTTAACGTTATGTTAGTTGGTGCATTAGCTATTGCACTTAGTTCTTGTGGTAAAAAGGACGGTCAAGGAGCACAACAAGCACAAGGGCCTATGCCTTATGATGTTGTAGATGTACCAACAAAAGTTGTAACGAGTTATGACGAATTCCCAGCAAATATAGAAGGGGTTGTAAACAATGATGTTCGTGCTAAAATCCAAGGGTACATTACGCAAGTATTAGTAGACGAAGGACAATATGTAGAAGCAGGAAAACCATTATTTAGATTAGAAACTAATGTTTTATCTCAGAATGCTGATGCTGCAAAATCTGGTGTAAGCGCTGCATCTGCAAGTGTTAGTGCTGCAGCAGCTAATGTACAATCAGCAACTGCTAATGTAAAAGCTGCGCAAGTAGAAGTAGATAAATTAGTACCATTAGTACAAAAAAATATTATCTCTAATGTACAATTAGAAACTGCAAAAGCTAAATTAGCTCAAGCTCAGGCTCAGGCGGCTCAAGCAAAAGCTGCTTTAGCACAAGCACAAGCAGGGAAGTCACAAGCTCAGGCTAATTACAAAGGAGCACAAGCAAATGTAGATTACTCTGTCGTTAGAAGTGACATTTCAGGTGTTGTAGGTGCAATCAATTTCCGTCAAGGAACATTAGTTGGTCCATCAGATCCATCTCCTTTAACTGTTGTTTCAAATACAAGTAGTGTTTATGCGTATTTTTCTATGAACGAGAAAGAATATTTGAATTTCATCTCAAAAACGGAAGGAGCTACATTACAACAAAAATTAAATAATATTCCGCCAGTAGAATTAGTTTTAGCGAATGGTGAAGTTTATCCAGAAAAAGGGAAAATTCAAACTGTTACAGGTCAAATTAATCCAACAACTGGATCAATTCAATTCCGAGTTAAATTTAGTAATGCGGCTAAAATATTATCAAACGGTAATTCAGGTACAATTCGCGTTCCTAAAACGTATGTTGATGCTACTGTAGTTCCAGAAGCTGCAACGTTTGAACAACAAGGTATTGTTTATGTTTACAAAGTAAGAAATGATTCTGCTATTGCAACTCCAATTAAAGTTACTGCAAGAGCTCAGAATATGGCTATCGTTACTGATGGAGTTAAGAAAGGAGAAAAAGTTGTAGCGCAAGGTGTAGGAAAATTACGTGATAAAACTCCAATTGCACCAAAACCAGCGAAATTTGAACAAATCGTAGAATCTACAAAACCAATTTTCTAAAAGGTAGAAATATGTTAAAAACATTTATTGAAAGACCCGTTTTATCCACGGTAATTTCTATCATGATATTCGTATTGGGTGTCTTGGGATTGGTTACTCTCCCAGTTACTCAATATCCTGATATCGCTCCTGCCACAGTTAAAATTTCTGCTTCATATCCTGGAGCGAATGCAAAAACTGTTATGGAATCGGTAATTATTCCTATCGAGGAACAGGTAAACGGTGTTGAAGGAATGGATTATATCCAATCTACAGCATCTAATAATGGTTCGGCATCTATTGATGTTGTTTTCAAACCAGGTATTGATGGAGATATTGCACAGGTAAACGTACAAAATCGTGTGGCTCGTGCTACACCTTTATTACCAGCAGAGGTAACTCGTTCTGGTGTTGTTACTCAAAAGCAACAAACTTCTGCTTTAATGTTCGTTTCATTTGGATCATCTAATCCAAAATATGACAACATTTATTTACAGAATTATCTGAATATTAATATTATACCTGCATTAAAACGTATTAATGGTGTTGGTGATGCATCAGCATTTGGTGCACAAACTTATGCAATGCGTATTTGGTTAAAACCAGAACGTATGGCAAATTATGGTTTAGTTCCATCTGATGTACAAACTGCTCTTGCTCAGGAATCTTTAGAAGCTGCAGCAGGTTCTTTAGGAGAAAATTCTGGACAATCATTCCAATACTCAATTACATATTCTGGACGTTATAAAACGGAAGCACAATATGAAAATATTGTTATTAAAGCTTTACCAGGAGGTCAAGTATTACGTTTAAAAGATGTAGCTGATATTACATTCGGAGCACAATCTTACGCTGGACGTTCAGAAATGAGAGGTAATCCTGCACAAGCATTTGCAGTTTATCAAACTCCAGGATCTAATGCGCAAGAAATTACGAAAGCATTACATGAGGCATTAGAAGAAGCATCAAAAGATTTCCCAGAAGGATTATCTTACACGGTAATGATGGATACGAATAAATTCTTAGATGCTTCAATTTCTAAAGTTGTTACAACAATGATTGAAGCTTTTATCTTAGTTTTTATTGTTGTATATATTTTCTTACAGGATTGGCGTTCAACTTTAGTACCATTAATTGCGGTACCAGTTTCGATTATTGGTACATTCTTTTTCTTAAATCTTGCAGGATTCTCAATTAACTTATTAACGTTATTTGCATTAGTACTGGCCATCGGGATTGTTGTGGATGATGCCATCGTTGTAGTGGAAGCTGTACATGCACGTATGGAAACTAATCACGAATCGCCAATGGATGCAACGAAGAATGCAATGGATGAGATTTCAGGTGCGATTATATCGATTACATTAGTAATGTGTGCGGTTTTCGTTCCGGTTACATTTATTACAGGTCCTACGGGAGTTTTCTATAAACAATTTGGTATTACATTAATTGTAGCGATTTTAATTTCTGCAGTTAATGCCTTAACGTTATCTCCTGCATTATGTGCTTTATTCTTAAAATCACATGATGCTAATGAAACGAAAAAACGTAGTTTTATTCAACGTTTCTTTGACGGATTTAATAGAATGTTCAACAACATGACGCATAGTTATGGACGTTCATTCAATTTCTTATTCAAACACAAATGGGTTACATTCTTAATCTTAATTGCTAGTGTAGGAGGTATTTTTGGAATCAGTAAAATGATGCCTTCAGGATTCGTACCTACAGAAGATCAAGGATTTATTATCGGTAACGTAGAATTACCAGCAGGTGCTTCTATGGATCGTGTATATCAAGTTCAAAAACAATTTGAAGCGCAAGCATCACAAATCCCAGGTATTGATGGAGTTACTGTAATTTCAGGAAACTCAATTATTTCTGGAGCAGGTTCTAATTACGGGATGATTTTAGTGAAGCTAAAATCTTTCGAAGAGCGTACAACAGAAGATACATCAATCAAAACGATTACAGGGAAATTATTCGGAGTAGCCGCTGGATTTACAGATGCACAAATGATTTTCTTCCAACCACCATCAATTCCAGGTTTCGGTATGTCATCAGGATTTGAATTAAAATTATTAGATAAATCAGGTGGAGATATTAATTCTTTTGACAAAGTAGCGAAAGAATATTTAGGTGCATTAATGCAACGTCCTGAAGTAATGTATGCTCAAACATCATTAAATACAGGATTCCCACAATACGAAATTGACGTAAACATTGAACGTGCAAAACAAGCAGGAGTTTCAGTTAGTACAATTTTCTCAACTTTACAAGGATATATTGGTGGATTATATGCTGCAGATTTCACACGTTTTGGTAAACAATATCGTGTGTATGTACAAGCAGATCCAAATGATCGTATTAACGAATCTTCATTAAATAAAATGTTTGTTCGTACTACTGATGGTCAAATGTCGCCAATCTCTCAGTTCGTTACATTAAATCGTGTATATGGACCAAACTCTGTTAACCGTTTCAATTTATTTACATCAGCAAATGTAACAGGAGGTATTAATCCAGGATATTCAACAGGGGATGCGATCAATGCGATTAACCAAGTTTCTGAACAAACATTAGCATCAAATTATGGTGTAGATTTCGCAGGTTTAACTCGTGAGGAGATTAAATCTGGTTCTCAAACGGTGATCATTTTCGCATTATGTATATTATTCGTATACTTCATTTTATCAGGTCAATACGAATCTTATATTTTACCATTTGCTGTTTTATTTTCAGTTCCATGTGGTATTATGGGAGCTTATTTAGCTCAGTGGTTAGCTGGATTAGAGAATAACATCTATTTCCAAATTGCCTTAGTTATGTTGGTGGGGTTATTAGCCAAGAATGCCATCTTAATTGTTGAGTTTGCTTTACAAAGACGTCAATCAGGAATGTCTATTGTTGCATCTGCAATTGATGGAGCAAAAGCTCGTTTACGTCCAATTTTAATGACTTCATTAGCATTTATCGTAGGTTTATTACCATTAGTTTTTGCTTCTGGTGTATCATCTGTTGGTAACCGTTCGGTAGGAACTGGAGCTGCATTTGGATTATTAATCGGAACAATATTAGGAGTATTTGTTATCCCTGTATTATTCGTAATCTTCCAAAATATTCAGGAAAAAATCAAACCAGTTAAGTTCATTCAAAAAGAAGAAACAAAATCAGTTCACTAATGAAAAAGTTTAGAATTTTAAAAGTTTCGTTAATTGCATTTGGATTGTTTTCTATTCAATCTTGTTTTGTAGCGAAGGATTATAATCGTCCAGCAAACGTGGAAAAAGAAGCACAATTCAGAACTGATATTGTAGCTTCACAAGATCAAACAATTGCAAATGTTTCTTGGCAAGAGTTTTTCTCAGATGCTACGTTAAAATCATATATCACAAAAGGTTTACAGAACAATCTTGATATTCGTACAGCTTTACAAAATATTGCTGTAACGGAAGCTTATGCAAAACAAGGTAAAGCCGGATATTTACCAACATTATCGGTAGGTCCAGGTTATACTTATACTAAAACTTCTGCGAATACTCAATTTGGTCGTATTACTGGATCACAATCTTTATCTCAATATGATGTAACAGGAAATTTCTCTTGGGAAGCTGACATTTGGGGTAAGATTAGAAGCAATTACCGTGGAGCAACAGCGAATTATTTACAAACAGTTGAAGCGCACAAAGCAGTGCAAACTAACATCGTTTCAACTATTGCAAACACGTATTATCAATTAATTGCTTTAGACGAACAGCGTAAAGCGATTGTACAAACGATAGGTTTTCGTGAGCAAAGTCTTGAGACAATAAAAGCGTTAAAGGAAGCTGGAAATGTAACGCAAGTTGCAGTGAACCAAACTGAAGCACAATTGTATAATGCAAAAGCATTATTAGTTGATGTTGATGCGAATATAAAATTGAATGAAAATATCTTAAGCGTTTTATTAGGTGAAACACCGAAAGTTTTAGAACGTGGAACTATTGATAATCAACAATTATATTCATCATTAGGAGTTGGAATTCCAGCGCAAATTTTGGAAAATCGTCCTGATGTTAAAGCAGCTGAATATGCATTAGTTAACGCATTTGAGAATGTGAATATAGCAAATGCAAATTTCTATCCTTCTTTAACCTTAACTGCTTCAGGTGGTGTACAAGGAATTGATATCGACAAATTATTTGATGCCCAATCTTTATTTGCAAATGTTGTGGCTCGTTTAGCTCAACCAATTTTGCAAAAAAGACAAATAAAAACAGCGAAAGAAGTAGCTTTAGCAAATGAAGAAAAGGCTTTATTAGCTTATAAGAAAACGATTCTTACTGCGAGTAAAGAAGTTTCAGATGCATTGGCTAGATTTCAGGCAGCTGACGAAAAAATTCCGTTAAAAGATAAAGAAGCAGCTTTATACAATCAGTCGATTGAATATTCTGAAGAATTATTAGCTTACGGAATGGCTAATTATTTAGAAGTTATTACGGCTAGAGAAGCAGCTTTGAATGCTGAATTAAATGCTATTAATGCTAAACTTACAAAACTTAATTCTGTTGTAGAATTATATCGTGCTGTAGGTGGAGGTTGGAAATAATATTTCTTTCATCAATATAATAAAATGCATCTCCTTTTGGAGATGCTTTTTTTATTGTTAAAACTTTTTGAAGTTTAGAATTTTTTCTAATCCGAAAACACATAAAACACTAATGCAAGCTATTGTTCCTAATAAACCTCCAAAACCAGAAAACATGTTAGAAATATGCTCGTAAAGTGTACAGAAAATGAAGGATGATATTATGAAATCTATTTTTTGATGTTGATGATTTTTTGCAATCATACCCATAAATGTTGCTCCCATCATAATTAAAAAATAATCTTTTAAAAATTCTGTATTGAAATTTGTTTTAATTGATAGTTGATAACATAAGCCAATAAGTACAGCTAAAGTAGCAGATGCTTTTACACTTCCCCATTTTCTTGTATTATTTAGATGATATGTTAACCAATATATTACAAAACAGCAAATAACTTTACTAAAGAAGATCATAAGAAAAGTATTTATAAAGTAACACACCAACGATTACAGAAGATAAGGCAATTGTACCTAATTTACCACCAACGCCTGAATAGAAATTTTTGCTCAAATAAAACAGAATTCCAGCAATTAGTCCAATCATCAAGATTAAATATATACTATAATTGTTGTCTGGATTTGTCATCCCTACAAATGCTCCACAATAGATAGGTAAAGATGAAATTGTTTCACTTCTTTTTTCAAGAAATACAGCTATTAAACCAACTATTCCTGCAGCTAATATTGAATTGAAATCAGCATAAATCTGTAAAAAATAGGTAGTAATAGTTCCGACTAAAACCAATGGAATAGAAATTAATTTATCGGTTTCGAAATCAGTTTTTAAAAATTTTGGTTGTCCAATTCCTATCAATAATAATATTCCTACAATTAAAACGAATAGTAGTTTTTGAATTGAATAATAGTTTTCTGCTCCTGCGAAATAAAGGAAAATTATAAATGGAAAACAAAAAAATAGATGGAATATAAAAGCTAAAAATTTCTTCATATTACAAATAAAAAAGCCTTAACAAAGTAAGGCTTTCGTTTAATATTTAAGATTTGAATTCTTTCAATAACATTGCATGTACAGCTGTTTCGTAATATAAAATTGCACACGTTTGTAAAAATTCGGCATGAGTAGAATTTTCAATTACATCATCAATTTTCATTTCATAATAATTTTCTATTAAATGTGAAATTGATCCTTTAAAATCATCGCGCGTCATGGTTTTATCTTTCAATTCCTTCATAATATAATTATCAGATTGTAAAAAGTGTGATCTGTAATTTCCTATTATGGTTTTACGAATATTCATCGCATTATGAACAATCTGAGATATTATTACACCACGTTTTTCTTTCTCAAAATTCCATTCTTTACGAACTTTTCTTGGATTTTGTGTGTAAAATAATTGGTGATGGTATTGATGAACATATTTCGCAATATCCGTATTTGCATTTAAGTAAAAGAATTGTAAAATAGAACTAAACAAATGGTTCGCATTCAATTCATTTGGATGATATGTATATAATAACGGATATGAAAATAAGGTTTTAAATACTGGTGATAACGTATCAATAATCGTTAAGTTCAGGAAATTTGTTCCTTCAAAATCAATCGATTGATATTTTTGATAAAAGTTAATTCCGGCAACGTAACATTGTGTATTATCTAAATGTAAAGCTTTTAAATACTGACCAATGTATTCGAAAAACTTAAGGTTTAAACGATGTAAAGTAGCTAATTTATATTTACTGTCCTTAAAATCGTTCGTCCAATCCTCTAAAACATTAGCATCAGAAATGATACTTGAAAAATTAGGGTTAGATTTTACATATTTTCCGATTTCATCTTCTTGCTTTAACAACTCATGTAATACGATATGATTATACGTTAATATTGCAGATGAAATAGGAGTAGACTCAATTTCATTAAATGGATCATAAGCTTCATTTGGTTTAGCATATAATCTAATTAAATAATGTAATTCTTCTTGTATTCTAGTTTCGTCAGTATAACGATTTAAAATTTGATCTGTATTTGCAGTAACAATGCTAGTTCCTAAAAAAAATAATAAACCCTTTTGAACTTCTTCGCTCCATCCACATCTTTCTAATGTTTGGTCAAAAAAGGTTTTAAATACTGTATCTGTATTGGTTAAGTTTTCCATTGTGTATATCAATAATCATGGTAAAAGTACTTTTTTTTTTCAAATAGATTATAACAATCTCTTGTTTGAGCGAAAATCAAAAGTTGGAGTTTTATAAAATTCTGATTTTTAAAATTTTAATATTTATAATCTAAAGTTTAATGATTGAATCATTTATAAAATTTAACCATCATAAAATTTTTAGAAATAGAATCCTCTTTTATTCAATCACAATTTTATTACGATTATTCTTTTTGTTGATTATGAAAATATAACTTACTAAGCAACAAAGCCCAATAAGAGCAGCTAAGAAATATGTTAATTTGAATCCAAAATTTGAAGAAATCATTCCAAATACAAATGATCCTAATCCGATTCCAATGTCGTATAATAAGAAAAATGTTGCAGATGCTGTTCCAGCTCTAGCAGGTTCTGCTGAAGAGATACATAAGGTTTGAAATGACGGAAATACAGCGCCATAACCTAAACCAATAATACCAGCAGCAACCAATAAAATTGTTGTATTTGTTGAAAATCCAACAATAAATAAGCCAATAATTAGTAATGTTAATCCTGGATAAACTAATGTATTTGAACCTTTCGAGTCATAAATTTTTCCAATTTTAGGTCGAGTAAGGATGATTACTAAAGCCAAACAAATAAAGAAAAACATAGAATATTTAGCTTGTCCAATTTCAGAGAAATAAAGCGCGATATAAGCAACAATAGCACTATAAGCAAATGCTAATAAAAAGGCTGTAAAACATATTGGTAAAGCTTTTCGTTCTATATATTGATCAATGCCTTTTACTTTTGGTTTATCATTTTGCTTTAGTTCATTAATTGGTTTTTCAGCTGTAAAGTAGCTAAAAATCATCGATAAAATTGCAAATATAGAAGCAACAATTAATAAAACTGAATAATCGAAATTATTAGCTAAAAAGATTCCTAAAGCTGGACCTACAACCATTGCAAGGCTCATAAATAGTCCAAAATAGCCAATTCCTTCTCCTTTTCTTTTTGATGGAATCCAATCCATTGCTAATGCAGCAGTAGATGTTGTAGCGGCCGAAAATCCGAATCCATTTATAAATCGGACAATTAACAATGGTACGATCGCTTGTGTTCCTAAATAGACAAGATTACAAATGATAAATATGGTTAAAAACACCAATGCAATTTTTCTTTTTCCGTACTGGTCGGCCCATTTTCCAGTAAATGGTCTTAATAATACAGTTCCTAAAATATACAACGAAACGATTAAACTGATATGTGTTGCGCTACCTTGTAAATCGTTTTTTACATAAATTGGCATGGTAGCAGTTAACAAATAAAAGTTAGAGAATATGAAGAAAGAACTTAAACATACATTTATAAAGTTTTTGTTCCAGAGTTTTTGTTCCATTGAAAATCTTAAATAATTTGAAAGCGCAAATGTCTTTATTTATTCTACGTCTGTATGTTTAATTCAGGACATAGATTTGTTTAATCGAGCCAATTTATCAAATCAAAAATTTTATGGTCTTTGTTTTGTTAGCAATTAGAAAAAATAATTTATGGATTGGGATGTAATAATTAAAAATTGGGAAAATGAAGATTTAATTAAAATCATATTATCCTTATTTGCTGGTTTATTATTAGGGATTGAAAGGGAAGTTAAAGATAAATCTGCAGGTTTTAAAACGATAACAATTATTTGTTTGGGTAGTACATTATTTACGATATTATCCTTTAAAATAGGAGCAGGAGATTCTGAAGATGCGACTCGTATTGCGTCTTATGTTGTTAGTGGAATAGGTTTTTTGGGTGCAGGTGTAATTTTTAAAGATGGTGTTAATGTAAATGGTTTAACTACAGCTGGAATAATTTGGATTTCTGCTGCAATCGGAATGTCATTCGGTTTTGGAGAATATTTAATTGGAATTGTGTTTTTAATATGTAGTTTCTTAATCATATTTTTTGGAAATCTTATTTCTAAAAACTTTATAAGTAAAACTAGTTTTAAAATAATTTCCATTAAATTTAACAGAGATAATTATGATTTTAAAAATCATATTATCAATGATTTAAGTGAGTTTTGTTTAACTGTAAATTCAAGGTCAATTACCGTAAACGAAAATGATATTACATGTA
Source organism: Faecalibacter bovis (assembly GCF_017948305.1). Classification (NCBI taxonomy): domain Bacteria; kingdom Pseudomonadati; phylum Bacteroidota; class Flavobacteriia; order Flavobacteriales; family Weeksellaceae; genus Faecalibacter; species Faecalibacter bovis. The sequence continues at coordinate 2,570,839 of NZ_CP072842.1, read as the reverse complement.
TTATTGAAATAACTTACAAAGTAAATAATCTTGAATTAATTGAAAACTATTTGGTTACAAACGATAAAATAATAGAAATGGATTTTTAATTAAATTTTCATAAAATCTTGTTCTAATAAATCATCTAATGGACTTTGTGCGATTGAAGTTGGTAATTTTCTAAAGGTAAAATCACGAATTGTTGTCAAAAATTTATTCTCTAATTGCGCGACTTTTCCTGCTAATCTCGAAGTTTGAATAATGTAATGCGTTCTTTTTAATCGTCTTTTATTATAGTTTTCAAAACATTTAATAATATCATCAGGATTTCTATTTAATTCGTCAACCAAAACACAAACATCTTCAACAGCCATACAAGCACCTTGGCCCATGTTAGGCGTTGTTGCATGCGCAGCATCTCCAATTAATAATATGCGATTATATTTATAAGCTGCAATTGGTTCCAAATCCATAATTGGCGTTGTAATTAAATCTTCTTGTTTTGTTTTTTGAAGCGTAGAACGAATAATACCAGAATATTCAGCAAAATTTCTTCTAATATCTGTCAAATCCCATTGATAAACTTCACTGTTTAGAGGAGTATTTTTACATGCATACCAATAAATTTGATTGTCTTTTAATGGAGTCAATCCAAAACGACCATTTGATCCCCACGTTTCAATAGATTTTTTAGTATTGTAATTTTCATCTTTGATAACACCTCGCCAACAAATATAGCCAGCGTATTTTGGAGTAGATTTAGGAAGTAATTTTTGTCTAATTGATGAACCTATACCATCAGCTGCGATTACAAAATCAGCTGTAACTGAAGTCTCATTATCAAAGTATAGAATTACCTTTTCGTAATTTTGTTGTAAATCAACAACTTTTTTTCCTACAACTACATTTTTTGCATCGATAGATTGATATAGAAATTGATGTAAATCAGCACGATGTATTGCGAAATTATCAGTATTGTAATTCTTTCGTAATCGGTTGGTATCAGCTTTTAAAATTGTTTTTTCTTTCCAATTCTGAATTTCAAAATCTTCTAACATGTGGCCAAGTGGAATAATTTTGTCTTCATAACCTAATATTTCAAATGCTTTCATTGCATTTGATGCTAATCCAAAACCAGCACCTATCCCACGAACTTCGTCAGCTTTTTCATATAAAGTGTATGAAATATTTAAATCTTCAAATGCTTTGGCTAAGCATAATCCAGCAATTCCGGCACCAACAATTATAAAATTCTTATCAGTCATTTTTTAATTTAAAAAATGCCTTAATCGATTAAAATTAAGGCATTAAATATATAATTCGATTATTAAATTTTACTCTTCAGTATAATATTTAAAGAAGTATGGAATAGTTTCAATTCCTTTATAGAAATTGAATAAACCATAATGTTCGTTAGGAGAGTGGATCACATCAGAGTTTAATCCGAATCCCATTAATACAGATTTTGTTCCTAATTCTTCTTCAAATAATGCTACAATTGGAATTGATCCTCCAGCTCTTTCTGGTAAAGCCTCTTTTTCAAAAGTTTCAGCTAAAGCTTTTTTAGCAGCAATATAACCTTTATCAGTAGTTGGTAAAATATATGGTTTACCACCGTGATGAGGTTTTACTACAACTTCTACAGAAGATGGAGCAAGAGTAGGGAAATATTCTACAAATTTGCGTGTAATATCTTCATGGTCTTGACCTGGAACTAAACGCATAGAAATTTTAGCATAAGCCATTGATGGAATAACAGTTTTTGCACCTTCACCAATGTAACCACCCCACATTCCATTAACATCTAAAGTTGGGCGAATAGAAGTTCTTTCTATCGTTGTATAACCTTCTTCACCTTGAATGTCAGCAATTCCAATTGATTTTTTGTAATCATCAATGTTGAAAGGGATTTTAGCCATTTCAGCTCTTTCTTCTTCCGTTAATTCGATTACATTATCGTAAAAACCTGGAATCGTAATTTCTCCTTTTTCATTGATTAATTTAGCAATCATACCAGCTAAAATATTCAATGGATTTGGAACTGCACCACCATAAACACCTGAGTGCATATCGCGATTAGCTCCTTTAACTTCAACTTCTACATAAGATAATCCACGTAATCCAATTGAGATTGATGGTTGCTCGTTAGAAATCATTGAAGTATCAGAAATTAAAATCACGTCGTTTTTTAATTTCTCTTTATTGTTTTTAACGAAGTTAACTAAAGATGGTGAACCAATTTCTTCTTCACCTTCAATCATAAACTTAACGTTACAAGGTAATTCGTTAGATTTGTTTAAAGCTTCAAAAGCTTTCACATGCATAAACATTTGACCTTTATCATCAGCAGATCCACGTGCAAAAATTGCTCCATCTGGATGAATTTCTGTTTTTTTGATAACAGGTTCAAAAGGTCCTGATTCCCATAATTCTAAAGGATCAGCTGGTTGTACATCATAGTGTCCGTACACTAAAACAGTTGGTTTTGTAGGATCTACAATTTTTTCTCCATAAACAACTGGGAAACCTTCAGTTTCACAAATTTCTACATTATCAGCACCAGCGTCTGTTAAATATTTAGCGATTAAATCAGCAGTATTTATAACATCCTGTGTATAAGCTGTATCTGCACTAATTGAAGGTATTTTAAGTAATTCGATTAATTCATCAAGAAATCTATCTTTATTTTCTTGTATAAATTTTTGCGTATTGTTCATTTCTGTTTTTTATGAATAATGCCTAAAGTTAATGATAAATATTAATAATGATGATATAATTTAGTATTTATTAGGATTCAAAAAGTGGTGTATCTTTGTAAAAAATTGAAATATGATATTATATAATACAACTTTTGTTGTTGAAGATAGTGTACACGATGAGTGGTTGCCGTGGTTTAAAGAAACGCACATAAATGATTATCTAAATACGAAGTGTTTTTTAGGAGCCAGATTAGGTCAAATTACTTCACATGCAGAACCAGGATTTCAAACATATTCTATCCAGTTTTTTGTAAATGACGATTTGACTTTGGATCAATTTAAAAATAATTTTTTATCTGATATTCAACAAAAATCATTAGAAAAATTTGCTACAAAGGTACTTTCATTTTCTACCGAAATGGATCATTTAGGAGATTTTAGTTTATAAAAATAAAAAAGCAGATTCAATTTTGAATCTGCTTTTTATCTTTCTAATAGAGAAGTATTTTATAATTCGAAACTTCTTACAGCTTCTAAAGTTTTATTAATTTCAGCATCTTTGATTGCATCAGAAATAAACCAAGTTTCATATCCAGATGGAGCAATGTAAACTTGATTTGATAATAAATGATGGAAAAATTTATTAAATGTTTCGTGGTTGCATTTTGTAGCAACGTCATTAAAATTATTGATGTCTTTATCTTCTGTAAAGAAAACTGAGAACATCGAACCTAAACGATTGGTATGATGTGCGATTCCTTTTTCTGCTAAGATTTTAGAAATTTCAATATCTAAAATTTCAGTTGTTTTATCTATACGATTAAATAATTCGCGATCGTTATTAATGATATTTAAAGTTGTAAAACCAGCGCGCATTGCAATCGGATTTCCTGATAATGTACCTGCTTGATAAACAGGACCAAGTGGAGCTAAATGGCTCATGATTTCTTTACGAGCAGCAAATGCACCTACTGGGAATCCACCACCAATAACTTTACCAAAAGCAACAATATCTGCGTTGATGTTTAATCTTTCTTGTGCACCACCCATTGCTTGGCGGAAACCAGTCATTACTTCATCAAAAATTAATAAGGCTCCGTTTTCAGTACATAAAGTGCGTAATCCTTCTAAGAAACCTTCTTTTGGTACAACACATCCCATGTTTCCTGCAATTGGCTCAACAATTATTGCAGCAATTTCACCTTTATTTTGTTCAAATAAAGTTTTAACAGATTCTAAATTATTATATTCTGCTAATAATGTATCTTTTGCTGTTCCTTGTGTAACTCCTGGAGAATTTGGGTTTCCGAATGTTGCAGCGCCAGAACCAGCCTTGATTAAAAATGAATCTGAATGTCCGTGATAACAACCTTCAAATTTTACAATTTTATCTCGGTTAGTGTAACCACGTGCTAAACGAATTGCAGACATACAAGCTTCTGTACCTGAATTTACCATACGAACCATGTCTACGTTTGGTACAACAGATGTAATAAGTTTAGCAATTTCAGTTTCTAATTCAGTTGGAGTTCCGAAAGAAAAACCTTTCTTCATTTGCTCAACCGTAGCTGATAAAACTTCTGGATGAGTATGACCAATAATCATTGGACCCCAAGAATTGATATAATCTACATAATCACGACCATCTTCGTCGTAAATGTATGCACCTTCTGCTTTAGAAATGAAAATTGGAGTTCCACCAACTGATTTGAATGCTCTTACAGGTGAATTAACTCCTCCTGGTATATAATTTTGTGCATCTGCAAATAATGCACTACTTCTTTGATACAACATAATAAACTGTAAAATAGTTATGCAAATTTAACGAAACTAGCTTGAATAAAGAAAGATAATCCTCCTGATTTGCCTAAAATTTATATCATTTTAAAATATTTAATAAATAACAAATTACACATATATAGGTATATTTTTAATTAAATGACTACCTATATTTGCATCACAAACTAACTAAATTAAACTTACTGTCAGTAATGACTGACGATAATCTAAGTAGAAAATCAAATTATTAAGGATTTGATTTTCTTTTAGAATATATTTATTCCCAATCAAGAATAATTGTTCCTTCGCTCTAGTTAAAGCCACATTTAATTTTCTATCAACATCACCATTATCATTCATATTAACTAAAGAATTTAACTGTGCAAAATGTGTTACAGCAAAACTATAAATGATAATATCTCGTTGGCTTCCTTGGTAACGTTCAACTGTATCTACCGTAATTTGGTCGAAATCAGGAATGTTAGCTAATTCTAATTTTTGTTTTATTAAAGCAATTTGATTTCTAAATGGAGCAATAATACCGATCGTCTTTTTAGGATTGAATTCTTTTTGATTGAAGTTATATATTTTAATAATTTCTCTTACCAATTCAACAACCAAATCAGCTTCTTGGTAATTTGTTTTTGGTAACGATGGATGCTCTTCAACTTCTAAAAATGCAAAACGTTTAGTTGTTAAAAGCTCTTGCAAATGATTGTTTTCAAACGATTTTAAATTCAATTCTGCACGTTGTCGAGCTAAATTTTGCTTTGCATCATTATTTAAATGTTCCAAATCATAAGCTACGTTCAACTTTCCTCCATAAAAATGTTGGTTCGGAAAATCAGCAATTTCGTAATGCATACGACCTTGATAAGTTAATTGATCGTAGGCATTTTCATATTTATTTTTCTCACAAAACTCATATAATCTTTCAAATAAAGAATTTTTACGGTTTACTAATCCGATTTCTTCTAGTTTTTCAGAATTTGTTTTAGATAATTCAGGAGATTGTAAAACAATAGCAGGTAATTGTTTATGATCTCCAATCATAATAAAGCGTTTAGTTTTTGGTAAAATTCCAATGATTTGAGGTTCTAAGATCTGTGAAGCTTCATCAATAATAATCGTATCGAATTTTTTAAGCTTTAAAATATCCGATTTATTGGTAATAGAAGCCACTGTTGAAATGAAAATTCGTTGATTTTGAATTAAATCAATAATTGTTTTACGAGTAAATTTTTCGCCAATTTGTTTTAATTCTTCTTCTTTTTTACGAATAATAACATTCAATAAATTTTTATGATGTTCAGGCGAAGTTGTTAATTCGCTTCCGATTCGAATAAATTTCTGGTTGATTGAATCATCAATTGCATCATTTATACTTTCACACAATTCATCTACGGCACGATTGGTATAGGCTAACAGCAATATATTGGACTTAGAATTTTGGTATAATTCTTTGACCAATTCATTGATGATGATTGAAGTTTTACCCGTTCCTGGAGGGCCATTTAATAAGAAATAATCCTCGCAAGAAAGTGCTTTTTTCAAGATGCGATTTTGTTCTTCAGATAAATAATCTTTATGGAAATTATAATCCAAAGGATTAATTGGTTCTCGTTGATTAAGTAATAATTGTTTGGTGTCGGATTTACTTTTCATAAATGCATAAATATTTCTATACATTGATATGAATGAATTATCCATAAAATCACGTTCTAAAGCCCATTTGGTATCAGTTCCTAATGTGTCAAAGAAGTGAGTATTTGGTTGTTTATATCTGAATTGAAGTGTGATTGAATCTTTTTTAATTGAACGAATTGTACATTTAAAAATTTGATTTGATAATGCTGTTTCTCCATTGTTGTTTCTTGGATATAGTACGCAAATATCTCCTTCGCGAATTGATATAAAATCGTTTGCCGGATTGGTACGCTTCAAAACAATTTGTCGTTTGTCTTGATGAATAGAATTTTCTTGAATCACTAAATCATAAATGATTTCATAATTTCTAGCTTTTTCATCAAATGTATTCAACCACAAACTTGCTAATCCGTTATTCGAATTTGATTGTCCAAGTCCTAATTGCCCCAAATATTGTTCTTTCGCAATAAAGCTTGCAAAACTATAGAAATATTCTTTTTCTAAGGGTGTGCTTGTTTTTATCGGAAGCTGAAATGCTTCTATCTGATTACCAACTAATTCCTTAAACTTTGGGTTTAAGTTTTTTAACTTAATTAGCTCATTTACATTAACTTGATTAATTAAATTTTCAGTTAAATTTCTATCACCAGAACTTAAAATATGTTCATTAATAATGATTAAATTTCTTAAATCTAAGATCGATTGAACTCGACTTAAATTAGGTTTGTCGTAACGTAAATTTCCAGAATAAACTTTAGAATAGAAAATGTAACCATCAGTATGATTCGCAATATCTTTAAATTCTAAATCGAATAATACACCAATTATTTGATAATATAAAAATAACTGAACCGCATGATTTGGCTTAATTTTCACACCTTCATGATCTCCAAAAGGAGCACTTCCAGATTTTAATTCTATAATTTTATTTTTACCATCAGGATTTAAATCTAAAATATCTAAACGACCTTGAATCCCAAATTGTTCACACAAAAAAGAAGGTTCTAAAAGGATGCGATCTAATGAAATATCATACTTTTTAAAATCTTCTTCCATTACTTTTTTTATACGATCGTAATGGCCTTTGGCTTCTTGGTAATATTCTTTAAATTTTTCTGAATTAGTTAAGTCTTCACAAGACGAAAATTCTAACGGATTTGTTTTAAAATCTTCCATAAAAAGCTCATCGAAATCTGTGTTTTCAATTCCTTCAGTGGTTAAAGCATCAACAACTTGATTGGCAAAATTTCCTAATCGGATGTGTTTTGAATTCGGAGATTCTTCAAATTTGCTTTTAATAAATTGCATAGGAGAAGTTCCATAATCTTGGAAACATTCAGCAATAGAGGAAATATTGATTAAATAATCAGGTTCTAAAATGATAAATCTTGGGTGATAAATATCTTCTTCATCAACCGAAACATTAATCAAATTCAGTTGTGCGCCAATCCAGAATTTAGAAGTTGATTTAAAACGTTCATTGATTCCATCTTCATCAATTCGAACTGTAATATATTCGCCGTCTTCAACTTCTTCGTAATCACAAATCAAACAATCCATCTTAATTTCAATCACCTGAACACGCATTTTTTTAATGCGTTTGCGCGTAGTGATTTTATTTGTATAATAGGCTTTTGCAGGAAAAAAGTACATTAATTCTGCAGGAGTCATGACTTCGTAAATTGAAGCAATAAACTCCGAAACATACATTAAATGTGTAAAATATTCTAATTCTTCTGGCTGATAAGATTGTGTTTCGACTTTTTTAACTGTTGCACGAAACGAATGAATTTTTGTAGAAACTTTGTATGTATTACAAATAAACGAAAGTTTAGAGAAAAGATTCGAGAATTGTAAACTTTCGTTTTTAGTTAATTCGAAAGCCAAATTTTCAACCACACGTTTTAGGTCTAAATATTTAGAAACTATTGGCTTGTTAGTTTGTTGTATGGCTAAAACTTCCTCTAAATAACGAGTTCCGTTCTGTGAATTCATGCAGGTGATATTTTTGCAAAAATACGTTTAATCTTCAATAAAATTACTCCCAAGTTTTCCAATCATCACTTGTGAAATTCCATTCAGGTGTATAAATATTTCCTTCTTGAATTTTATACCAAGGCGATTCATCTGAAGTATTTGGATTATTTAAAATTTGTAACTCTTGCGCTGGCATGTAGCTTTGTGCAATTAAAACATATGTTTCAGTATCATTTTTAGCTAAATCAACAACCATTACCGCATGACCATAAGGATTTCCTTTTTGAATCAGAATATCTCCAATTTTTATATTTTGATAAGAAACAGATGGTAATTGATTTTTTAATGAAGCCGTATTGGCATAATTGAATACATGTTCTAAATATTCCCAATATTTCGATTCAGAATAATCTCCGTTTACATATTCTGTGTAATATCGTGGTTGTCCGTCCGAAACGAAGTTGAATGCGATATTTTTGTAAAGTTTTTGTTGATATAAATAATCTGCACGTAAACGCATGGCTGCATCTGCACATTGATGCAAATCTTTCGTTCCAATTGGTAAATCAATTACTGCATTATATACATTTTGGTTGTCTTTTTCTTCTCCAGAATAATATAAAACGCTACTTCCATAAGGTTTTAAGGGTAAATTTTGCAAGAAATAACCGAAATCAGATTCGCTGTAATTTTCTCTTTCCGTTCCGTCTGGAGTATTATATCTATCCAAAATAGTACTCCCGTTTGTATTGATAAAATTTCTTTTATTTTCTTGAGAAATTTCAGTGGATTGTATAGGATTTGAATCTTTATGACCAGATTTCGATTCGCATGAAAGCATGAAAACAAGTAGGAGTAAAGGAAGTCCTTTTAAGGTATTAATTGTAATTTTTGTTTTTGGATATTTTGTAACTGAACGGACTAAAGATTTTGCTAAATCTTCAACTTTTAGCGGATTATATTTTTTTAGTAATCCAAATGAATTTAATAAATGAATAGCTTTTACACCAAAATTTTCGCCAAAACGGTTACTATTTGGGCGTTGTAATAGTCCTGGTTGAAAAATAATTAATTGTTCGAAATTTAATTTTTTAATTTCATCTTCAAGTTCACCTTTTATTTTAGAGTAAAAGATTTTTGAATTACTATCAGCATTCATACTAGAAACTAAAACAAAAGAATTGACTTGATTATGACTAGCAATTTCTGCATATTTTAATTGGTAATTATAATCAATAATTCGTTGTCTTTCTTTACTCCCAGCATCTTTTAGCGTTGTACCTAAACACGAAAATGCAACATCTCCTTTGATGAAATCAGCATAATTTTCGAGTTGATCAAAATCTACAATGATTTGCTTCACTTTTGGATGTGAAATTTTAGCATCACGACGTACAAGAATTACGATTTCTTGATAATTAGAATCATTAATTAATTCTTGCACTAAAGGTTTTCCAGTTGCGCCAGTGGCACCAATTACAATAGCTTTCATATTCTACAATAGAAATTCTAAGATAAAGAAAAAGCCTCAATAAATTGAGGCTTTATATTATTTCAGTAAATCTGGTCTTCTTTCTTTTGTACGTTCAATTGCTTGTTCGTGTAACCATTCTTCAATTTTAGGAAAATTACCTGAAAGTAAAACATCAGGGACTTTATGCCCTTTATAATCTGATGGACGTGTATAAACAGGTGGCGCTAATAAATTATCTTGAAATGAATCTGACAGAGCAGAAGTTTCATCACCAATTACACCTGGAATTAATCGTATAATTGAATCAGCTAAAATAATTGCTCCAAATTCTCCACCAGAAAGTACATAATCTCCAATCGAAATTTCTTTTGTCACATACATATCACGAATACGTTGATCAATCCCTTTGTAATGACCACAAATCATCATCAAATTACCTGCAGATGATAAATTATTTGCCATATTTTGGTTTAATGTTTCACCATCTGGCGTTAAATAAATGATTTCATCATATTCACGTTCATCTTTCAATTTGGTAATCATTTTATCTAATGGTTCACACATAATCACCATTCCAGAAGTTCCACCATAAGGATAATCATCAACGTGGCGGTATCTACCTTTACCAAATTCTCTTAAATCATGTACATGAATTTCAGCTAAACCTTTGTCTTGCGCTCTTTTCATAATTGAGGCTGAAAAGGGACTTACTAATAATTCAGGTAAAACTGTGATAATATCTATTCGCATACTGCAAAGATATTTTTAAAAAATGGTTTAACAAATTGATTAGTTATTAATCTTTGTCATGTTCTGTCCACACTAAACGATCTAAATCATATCCAGCTTCTTTGGCTTTCTTTAAGTAATTTTGTTTAGTTTCTTCTGATATTGTTTTAGTTCGAGATAAAATCCAAATGTAGTCTGTACTTTCACCAAAAACTAAAGCTGTTTGATAATTAGGATCCATTGCAACCACATTATAACCGGCATAAAAAGGTCCAAAAAATGAAACTTTAAGAGCACCTTGTGTGATTGGTCCATTGAATTTAGCTTTTCCAATTTTTTCTTTCCATTCATTTTTGATGTAATCAAAACCACGATTTACAACTTTGATAGATCCATCTTCATTTATCGTATATTCAGCAGTTACATTGCTCATATCTTTTTCGTATTTGAAATCAAAACGTGCAATTTCATACCATTTTCCGCTATAATCTTTGGAGTTAAAATATGATACTGGTTTTACATGATCAGGAACTTTTACACTACAAGAAGATAAGAATAAAAGAGTTGATAGTGCAATTGTGCTAAATAATAGTAAATTGTTTTTTCTCATAAATGATGTTTACTTATTTAAATCAATTTTTATTCCATTAATGAATTGAAAAAAGTTGAATATTATCATAAATAGAATTGATATTATTCATTCAGAAATTATAAACAAAAACAAGTAACTTTGTTTAAATTCTAAGAATAATAAAATGTTCATTTATAACAGACATAGAAGACTTCGTAAAAACGAATCTATTCGTAGTATGGTTCGTGAAAATCATTTAACAACTAATGATTTTATCATGCCATTATTTATTGCTGAAGGTGAAGGAGTAAAGGTGGAAGTGCCATCAATGCCAGGTATTTACCGTAATTCTTTAGATAATGTAAAGAAAGAAGTAAAAGAAGCTTGGGATTTAGGAATTAAATCTGTAAACATATATTGTAAAGTTAGCGATAACTTAAAAGATAATACAGGAAAAGAGGCATGGAATCCGAATGGATTAATGCAAAATACAATCAAATTAATTAAGGATACTTGTCCTGATATGATTGTAATGCCAGACGTTGCATTAGATCCTTATTCTATTTTCGGTCATGATGGTATCATTGAAAATGGACAAGTTGCAAATGATCAAACGGTTGATGCTTTGGTTCGAATGACTTTATCTCATGCAGAAGCTGGTGCTGATTTCGTTGCGCCATCAGATATGATGGACGGACGTATTGGTGCGATGCGTGAAGCGTTAGAAGAAAATGGTTTTGATAACGTAGGAATTATGTCTTATGCGGCAAAATACGCTTCTTCATTTTACGGACCTTTCCGCGAAGCTTTAGATAGTGCTCCAGTTGATAATATGGAAATTCCGAAAGATAAAAAGACCTATCAAATGGATTACCACAATTCGCAAGAAGCATTACGCGAAGCAATGGCTGATGTTGAGGAAGGTGCGGATATTTTAATGGTAAAACCAGGTATGGCTTATTTAGATATTGTGAAGTTAGTAAAAGATAATTTACAAGTTCCTGTATCTGTTTATCAGGTTTCTGGTGAATATGCAATGATTAAAGCTGCTGCTGAAAAAGGTTGGATTGATCATGATCGTATCATGTTAGAAACATTAACTTGTATGAAACGTGCAGGTGCAGATTTAATCACAACTTATTTTGCAAAAGAAGCTGCAAGATTATTAAATGATCAATAAAATAATAATATATAGATAAAAAAAACCTCAACATAAATGTTGAGTTTTTTTTATTTATCTATCCCACTCATCGGTAGAATTTGTTTTTTTATTTGTATTATTTTTATTATTCTGAGTTGGTGCTTTCGGTGTAAATTGTTGATCTACTGTGCCGAATGGATTTCCTCCAGGCATTGGTGGAACAAAATTTTCATCTTCTTCACTGGTTACTTCAGTGTTAGAATTACTACCTTCTTTATCCGTATTTTTTCCTGAACTTGCATTTGTTAATGCCGATTTATCAGGATTTCTTAAACTTTCTAATAATTGTTTCGCTCGTTTCGCTTCGTCCGTTTTATCGTAAGCTAAAACCACAATTTCTAAAGCTTTTTCAAAATTTTCTTTTGATTCGGTTTTCGAAACTGCAAAAGCATTAAGTAAAGCAAATTTAGCAATAATAATCTCAGTCGGATATTTTGTAATTGCTGCGCTTACACGTTGTTTTACTTCTTCATATTTCTCCTCTTTATAAAGCGTATAAGTTGCTTCGTAATCAGCTAAAGCTTCTTTTGTTTCGGCTGTAATAAAGTCAACTTCAGGATTTAAAATATATCCAGCGTAAATCGTATTACCATACTTTTCAAGAATAATATTTTTGTATTTATCTTCTAACGTTTTGTCGCGATCTTTATGAATACGATACAATTGATACAGAGCTTGAACTTCGACTTCTTTTTGCTTAGGCGGCGAAGCTACCAACTTTTCTAAAGTAGATGCGGATAATTTAACATCGTTAAAATGATCGTAATAACCTGTACCTAAAGAAAGTTGTGTTGTATCTCTTGTAATTTTTAAATTGTTTAAATCATTAGCAGTTTTAGGAATTTTCTCTAAATAATAATCAATCTCAAAACGACGAGGATCTCCAGCTGCAATATTTCCTAATAATTCGTTTTCACGATCTGCTAAATTTCCACCTGGATTGGAAGCCGAATTTCTCCAATTATCTTTTAAAGAAGGTGAGTTCCAAACACGTTGGAATTCAGCCAAACCATTATTTTTTAAACTTTGATTGTAGAAGTAAAATTTATTAGAACCTGAATTATCAAAACTTGATGTAAAACTTGCAACTTTTCCACCCAATTGGAATTCTGCCATTTCTTGCTGTTCTTGAATAACTCGTTCTTCTTCTTCTTTTTTAATTTTTGCAATATATGCCGTAAAATGATCTTTTTGCTCATCTTTAGACATAGAAGCAATGCGCAAAATACTATCATTCTTTTGTACCAAGTAATGCATTTCCATTAACTTTTTAAGAATAGTATTTTTTTCATTAATTCTGTTCTTGTCAGATTCTTTTGTGAAATTTGTTACAGCAGAATCAAAATAAGAAGTTGCATGAAGATAATTTCCTTGGCTAAATTCGATATTTGCATAATTTTCATATGCTTTAGCTCTAATGTAAGGGTCTGAAATAGGTTCTTTTAGAGATAATTTTGAATATTCGATAGCTTCATTAATATTTCCATCACGAAACGCCATTTCAGCAATAGCGTAATAGAATTCATTCTTTTTAGAAGTATAAATACCTTTTTTACTTTGGTCTAAAATATGTTCTTTGTACGAACCGTAGGTATTGATTTTTGGATCAAAATTTTGAGCAATAGCTAACTGTGATTTTACTTCCATATCAAATCCTGGACGAATTTTATATACTTGTGTAAAAGCTTCACCAGCTTCTTCTTGCATTCCTAATTTAGAATAAACTTGACCTAAAGCAAATAAAACACGCGCTCTATTATCAGATCCTTTGCTGTAATATTCAGCTCTTTGTAGCGATTCTAAAGCTTCTTCGTACATTTTATTTTCGATCAAGAAGTCTGCATAATTAGCTGCAGTTAAGTAATTTAATTCTTTACTTAATTTGTCTTCTTTATCGTAAAGTTTTAATAGTTTTTCTTGACCATCAAAATAATTTCCACCACGAATATCAGCTAAAGTTTGGTATAACAATGCTTCATCGTAATATTTTGATTTTGGGAAGTTTTTGGTTACATAATTTAAAGCATCTAATGCTTCATAATATTTACCTCTGTTAAACCTTGCCTTTCCAATTAATAAGTACGCACGCGCAATCATAGTGTTTTTCTCATTACCACTAATCATCATAGAGTGTTTCTCTATTACTTTATTTGCTTTAGATTCAACAGCTTCGTAACCTGTAGGTTTATTTGAATTATTATCGTTTCCATTCAAATTACCTGGAGTCATATTAAGTAAAGAACCATCAAATTCTTGTGAATTATCATTTTTTCCAAAATAATTTTCACCCAATGGTAAAATCTCACTGTAATCTTCAGTATAGGAAGATTTCAGTTCAATCTGTTTTTTATTTAATTCTTCTTCTGCGTTAAAAAGGCCATTAAACCAAGAAGTCATTTTGTGGTAATTTCTATTCTGAAAAGTATCTTTTCGTGTAGAACAACCCACCAAAAGACTTGCTACAATGATGCTAAATGCGTATTTCTTCATGGTCAACTATATCGACAAATCTACAATAAAACGAAAGAATACAAAAAATCTTGTATTCACAAAAAGTTTTAGATATTTGTACTATTGGATTATGTTGGTTAGGTTAATTTAATAATGTAAGCTAATCTACAACATTTTCATTAAAAGTTATGTAAAGTAACTAATTGAAAAGGATAATTATAAATCGAAAACAATAAATTATTTGCGTTCGGTTTTATTAATTTTAAATGAAGTTTATGAAAGCTATTTTAGCTAAATTTTATGCAAAATATATTGTCAATAAAGATCTAAAATGGATGAATAATCCAATTTATACACAAGAAAAGACTTTATTAGACCTTGTAAAATTTGCAAAAAACACAAAATTTGGTCAAGATCATCATTTTGATAAAATCAAAACTTATGATGATTTTAAAAAATATGTACCGATCAAAGATTATGAAGGTTTACGTATCTATTTTGATGAAATGGTTGCAGGTAAATCTGATGTACTTTGGCCAGGTAAACCAATTTATTTAGCTAAAACTTCTGGAACAACTTCAGGTACTAAATACATTCCATTAACTAAAGAATCGATTCCTTTTCATATTAATTCTGCAAAAAATGCTTTGTTGCATTATATCAAAGAAACTGGAAACGCTAAATTCTTAAATGGTAAAATGATTTTTCTACAAGGAAGTCCAATTCTTGAGGAAAAAAATGGATTAAAATTCGGACGACTTTCTGGAATTGTAGCGCATTATGTTCCTAAATACCTTCAAACAAATCGAATGCCTTCTTGGGAAACGAATTGTATAGAAGAGTGGGAAGATAAGGTAGATGCAGTTGTTAAAGAAACTATACCTGAAAATATGACTTTGATTTCTGGTATTCCGCCATGGTTAATTATGTATTTTGAAAGATTATTAGCTGTATCTGGAAAAGAAAATATCCAAACTTTATTTAAAGATTTACAATTAATGGTTACTGGTGGGGTAAATTATGAACCTTATCGTGAGAAAGTAAACCAATTAATTGGTAGAAATATAGACTGTATACAAACCTATCCAGCATCGGAAGGTTTTATAGCATATCAAAACACACAAAAAAGCGAAGATTTACTGTTATTGTTAAACAACGGAATGTTCTATGAGTTCATTCCAGTAGATGAATTTCACAACGAAAATCCAACACGTATCTCAATAAAAGATGTGGAGATTGGAAAAGATTATGTATTAATTCTGAACACAAACGCCGGTTTATGGGGTTATAATATTGGTGATACAGTTCGTTTCACTTCTACATCTCCTTATAAAATTGTAGTATCGGGAAGAATTAAACATTTTACATCAGCCTTTGGCGAACACGTAATTGCACATGAAGTAGAACAAGCATTGCAAAAAACATTAGAAAAATATCCAGCGAGTGTAAATGAATTTACAGTTGCACCTCAGGTTAATCCAACTTCAGGTTTACCTTACCATGAATGGTTTGTTGAATTTGAAAATTATCCTGAAAATATGGAAGTTTTTGCTGGTGAATTAGATGCACAAATGCGTTTACAAAATGTTTATTACGATGATTTAATTGGAGGAAATATCTTGAAACAATTGGTTTTATCGCCAATTAAGAAAGGAGGTTTCCAAGAATATATGAAATCAATTGGAAAATTAGGTGGACAAAATAAAGTTCCTCGATTAGCCAATGATCGTTCTATTGCTGATGAATTTTATCGATTGAATTTAATAAACATCACACAATAACAAAAATGATTTATAAAACAGTAGAAAGTTCCTTGATAACTTTTTCGCAGTTAATGTTACCATCACACTCGAATTTTTCGGGTAAAATTCACGGAGGATATTTATTATCATTAATGGATCAAATTGCATTTGCATGTGCATCTAAATACTCCGGAAAATATTGCGTAACAGCATCTGTTGATCGAGTTGATTTTTTAACTCCAGTAGAAGTAGGGGAATTAGTAACATTAAACGCTTCGGTGAATTATGTTGGGAATACATCGATGGTCATTGGAATTCGCGTAGAAAGTCAAAATGTACAGACAGGAGAAATTAGACACTGTAATTCGTCTTATTTTACAATGATTTGTAAGGAAGAAAATGGTGAAAAAGCAGATGCTCCTAAATTAATTTTACGCTCAGCGAACGAGGTAAGACGTTTTTACAAAGCTCTGCATCGAATTGAAGAGCATAAAAAAGCTGCCTTACAAGTAAAAAATCCAATGGATTATCATTCAGAAGATTTAATCAATTATTTATTAGAACATTATAACGTTAAGATTCAATTAGATTCAAGATTATAATAAAAAAACCTCCATTAATTGGAGGTTTTTTAATACTTATTATTTAAATATTAAATAGATCTTTATTCATTTCGAAATACATTTTCTTATGTCTTTTTACAAGCTGCGAAATCAAAATTACATTCCATTCTGCTAGTTTATCAATTCTTTCAAAACCTTCTTTATTGTAAATTCCTTTTTCGTAATAAACAATATTGCAATTTGCTTCGTTTAATAAAAAATCAATAATTGAATTGGGAAATAAATTTCTTACTTCTGAATTGTTTAAATTCTTATTTATTTGAACTTTTAATAAATTGATTAGTTCATCATATTTCTTAAATAAATCTTCTAATAATTTATGTCTTGTTTCATTATAAATCTCATTCTTTATGTCATATAATTGATAATATATTTCATTTGCTGTACTTTCATAATCAATTAATTCGTTAATTGTTTTAATAAGGTTCGTACTTTCATCCGCATGATTACTTTTAAGAAAGATGTACAAATTTTCTGTAAAGTTATTAATGAAGCTAAAGTTGTTATTTATCTTATTTTCAATTGATAACAATAATTTATTTATTTCCCTATCTGTTTCATAATAAATACCTTCATATTCTAAAGAATCCAAATTTCTTATAAATTTATAATCTATCAATAATGAGTTTGCCTGTTTGATGAAATCAATATTTTCTTGGTTAATAAGATTTTGTTTCGTGATACTATTTGATGAATCTTTTGGTGAAAATTGAATTTTTTTAAAGTCAAATTCAATAAAATTATTTAAAATATTAATAAACTCAGGATAATTAGTTTTTTGAAATAAATTCTGAATTGTATTTACAAAATCTACTGAATTTTGCATCTCATTACAGTTATTGTTTTCTGTTAAATTTACTTCATATTTTTCTTGAAAATTTAATTTAAAGCGATCAACAGATTCTTTATTTTCTGTTATAAATTTTTCTTCCTTAGGTTCAAATTTTGAATAATCTTGAAAATAATAATTTACTAAATGAGTATTAAAAAATGCTGAATAAAAATTGACATTGTAATGTGAAACCAGAATTTGTTTTTTAAACTCGAATCGATTTAAAATTTCTCGAGTTAACTCAAATTTATTCAGTGTACCGTAATAATTATTAAATGTTTGAGAAATCTGATTTTCTACAAAATTATTGATTACAATAAATTCTGTGATTTTTGTTAATGCGCTATGGTATTCCTTTGTATATACCTTTTCTGAAGAATTTATTTTCTTTAATATTTCTTCATATTGCTGAGTTAATTTAGATAATTTTAAAAAAGTTCTGATTAATATTTTTTCACAGCAATAGATATAAAAAAATAAAAAATAGTAAATCGATCTTTTACTTTTTTCAGTTAATTCAGACGTGTAAAATTTTATACTTGTACTAAATTCCCAATTACGAAACTTAATTAAATCTAATTCATTTTTATTATTATACTTACTTAATTCGTTGATAATTAATGATTTTAATTCTTCTCTTGTAAGTGATTGAAAATGATAAATTCCTACGATTAAATTAATTTTAGAAGGACGAAAAAGTGAATCAAATTGGTTTGAATATTCAGTTAATATCACATCAACTTGTTCTAAAAATAGTTTAGGAATTCTTTTTAATCCCAATTCAATTTTAATTTCATCAACGAGATCATATAATTCAGGTTCATCTTTTTTAGTAATTTCATTTCGCCCAAAACTAATTTTTTGAAATAGTGTAAGTACATATCTTATCGGTAACAAACTCGTAATAAAGCCCAGAATGATTAAAAAACAAGGCAGCATAACACCAAAGTGCCAATTGTAAATATTAAAAATGTTAAATGAAACAGCTGTTAGAAAAGCAAAATAAATTAATGCTCCAATTGAGAAAAGCAAAAACCCAATTCTAAGTAGAATAAGAATTTTGTTTATATTATTTCGAACAAGAATAAGTTGTTCATGTTCAGGAGATTTAGTGGTCATTCGAGTTAGTTTGAACGAAAATAAAAAAAACCTGAAGAATAATCATCAGGTTTTCATATGATTTATTGTATTTTATAAAATTTAAAATTCTGCAGCTGTTTTACGGATGATTTCAATACATTCCATTAACTGTTCTTCATTCATTACTAACGGTGGAGCAAAACGAATAATGTTACCATGTGTAGGTTTTGCTAATAACCCATTTTCCATCATTTTAACACAGAAATTCCAAGCTGTTTCAGATTCTGGAGTATCGTTGATTAAAATCGCATTTAATAATCCTTTACCGCGAACAGATTTGAATAATGGAAACTCTTCAATTAATTTATTAATTTCTGAACGGAAAATTTGACCTAATTTTTCGGCGTTATCAGCTAATTTCTCATCTAAAACTACTTGTAAAGCTTCACGAGCCACTGCACAAGCTAACGGATTACCACCATAAGTAGAACCGTGTTGTCCTGGATG
The DNA here is from genome assembly GCF_017948305.1 of Faecalibacter bovis. Classification (NCBI taxonomy): domain Bacteria; kingdom Pseudomonadati; phylum Bacteroidota; class Flavobacteriia; order Flavobacteriales; family Weeksellaceae; genus Faecalibacter; species Faecalibacter bovis. The sequence goes on along the minus strand of NZ_CP072842.1, from coordinate 2,551,548 downwards.
AATAACATCCATAACTTCGTTGCGTGTTAAAACTCCAGATACAGGATAAACACCACCAGATAAAGCTTTACCAAGAATTAACATGTCTGGTTTGATATTTTCATGATCAATGGCTAACATTTTACCTGTACGTGCAATTCCTGTTTGAATTTCATCAGCGATAAATAATATGTTATTTGCTTGACATAAATCGAAACATGCTTTTAAATATCCATCAGAAGGTACATTAACACCAGCTTCTCCTTGAATTGGTTCGACAAGGAATCCACATATTTTATCACCTTTTTCAGCTATAATTTCTTTTAAAGCATCAACATTATTATATTCTACCGCAATAAAACCAGATGTATATGGATCAAAATGTTTACGCGCATCTTCGTCATTCGAGAAAGAAATAATAGTTGTTGTACGTCCATGGAAATTATCTTTACAAACAACGATTATACCTTCACCAGAAGGAATCCCTTTCTTTTCGTATCCCCATTTACGAGCAATTTTTAAAGCAGTTTCTACCGCTTCAGCTCCCGTATTCATTGGTAAAATTTTATCAAAACCGAATAATTCAGTTACGAATTTTTCATAAATGCCTAATTCAGCATTGTAAAAAGCACGAGAAGTTAAAGTTAATTTATCTGCTTGTTCTTTTAATTTATTGATGATTCTTGGGTGTGAATGTCCTTGATTAACTGCTGAATATGCAGATAAAAAATCGAAATATTTCTTTCCATCAACGTCCCAAACATATACACCTTCACCTTTTTCTAGTACGACAGAAAGTGGATGATAGTTGTGTGCACCGTGTTTTTCTTCTAAATTAATTAATTCTTGAGCAGAATAAGTTGTGTTCATGTTTTATGTTTTTGTTTGTTATTGTTTATAAAAAAAACCGGACACTTATAGCGCCGGTTGGGTATCTAATCTTTTCTCGATCAATTTAATATCTTTTCCAAAAAATCTTTTTGAAACTTTTAAGAAGTTATCCGTATAGTCAGATAGAAAGAAATCATAAGTCGCATTATGATTTTTAGAAGCTAATTTTCCATCTCTACCTAATAAATAAATCAGATGATTTACAACAATTAGTGGAGAATTAATAATGTTAACTTTCCCTTCAAAAACCTGATTAATTTCTTTTTCTACAAGTGGATAATGTGTGCATCCTAAAATTATAGAATCAATTCCGTCTAATTTTTTATTGGTTAAATATGCTTCTAAAACAGCCTTAGAAATAGGCGAATTCGCATAACCTTCTTCGATCACAGGCACAAGCAAAGGAGTCGCCATTTCGATGACTTTTACATGTTTGTTGTATTTACGTATCGATTTTTTGTAAGCTCCAGAATTGATAGTTGCTTTTGTAGCGATAACACCTATTTTTTCTCTTAACTCGAATGCAACTTTTTCGGCAACTGGCGATATCACGTCAATTACAACAACATCTTCTCCTGCAGCATCCTTAATAGCGTCAATAGAATTTGCTGTTGCAGAATTACATGCAACTAAAATTGCCTTACAATCGTGTGATTTTAAGAAATTAGTAATATCAACAGAAAAACGCGTTATTGCTTCTTTCGATTTTTCACCATAAGGCAAATGTTGAGTATCACCAAAGTAGATCAAACTTTCGTTAGGTAATAAACGTTTAATTTCTTTCGCAAAAGTTAATCCACCTACACCAGAGTCAAAAACCCCAATCGGTCTGTTATCATTCATAGTTGCAAATTTATAAAATTAATCAACGTAAAATAGGCGAGAAGCTATTCCGTCCGCGAAAAATTTAGCTTCTTTAGTTAAAACAATTTTACCGTCAATTTGTTGCACTAAATTTTCTTTAAATAATTGTTCAATTTCTAAATCAAAATGAGCTGAAATTAATTTACCAAAAGTAGATTTAACTAAAATTGGATCAATTCCGTAAATTGTTCTTAAGCCAATCATCATCATTTCGTTGTATTGATCTTTTAAATTTAATGTTTCTATCTCTAATGGTAAATTGTTATTTTTTAAATTATTAATATATTTTGCATTATTTGCTATATTCCAAGCACGTTTATTTCCAAAAAAGGAGTGAGCAGATGGTCCGAAACCAATATATGGAATGCCTTTCCAATAATTAGAATTGTGTTGGGAAAAATATCCTGGTTTACCGAAATTAGAAATTTCATACTGAATAAATCCGTTAGATTCCAGGAAATTAACTAAATAATCAAACTGATCTGATTGGTGTTTATCATTGATCGGCTTCCATTCACCTTTTTCAATTTTACGATTCAAAATTGTTTTTTCTTCAACCGTTAGCGCATAAGATGAAATATGATTTATTCCTAAATCAACCGCTTTTTGAAGATTTTGACGCCACATTTCGTGCGTTGTTGTATTTGAACCGTAAATTAAATCAATCGTTAAATTATCAAAACCAAAATCTTGCGTAAGTTTAATGCAATTTTCAGCTTCTAACGCGTTATGAGCACGATTCATTAAGCGCAAATCTTCTTCAAAAAATGATTGAATCCCGATTGAAAATCGATTGATTGGTGTGTTTTGGAAATAGGCTAATTTTTCTTTCGTTAAATCATCGGGATTGGCTTCTAATGTAACTTCTTTTACTGATGATAAATCGAAGTGCTTATTTAATTTATTAAATATAGAATCCAATTCTTGATTGCTTAGAATAGAAGGAGTTCCGCCACCAAAATAGATGGTTTCGATAGGTTCGTTGATTTCCTGATACCTTAATTCAATTTCTTTTAACAATGAAGATATAAGCTCATTTTTAGAGTTTAAATTCGTTGAAAAATGAAAATCACAATAGCTGCATTTTTGTTTGCAATAAGGTATATGTAAGTAAATTCCGGCCAAAAGTAAATATTTTTACAAAGGTAATTTTAAAAACTTTAAATTATCAAGTAGTGGATTTTGAAAATTATTTAAAATTAATTATTAAAAATTATAATTTTTTAAATAGAATGATTTATCTTTCCACAATAATTATAATACTATGAACAAAGGAACTGTTAAATTCTTTAATGAAGAAAAAGGATTTGGATTCATTAAAGAAGATGGGTCAGGAAAAGAATATTTTGTACACGTTACAGGATTAATTGATAAAGTATCTGAAAACGATGAGGTTACTTTTGAATTAGCTGAAGGTAAGAAAGGTACAATGGCTGTAAATGTAAAATTATCATAATCATTACATATTTCTTGAATACAAAACCACTTCCTAAAGAAGTGGTTTTTTTATTTAAAATTTAAATGTTTTAGGGTATGATTTTATAATAATAACCTAAAGTTTTACATTTTTTTATCTTCATAAAAATCAAGATCATTAAACACTTGATCAATAAATTTATAAATTTCTGCTAAATGATCTTTTGAAATGTGTTGACCAATTTTTGAAGCGACATAAGTACCTAAAGCTAATAAAATAGCTGAAGGAATGACCCAAATCCAATTACTCGAACCGGTTACATAATATTCAGAAATAGAATATGTGCCTAAAGTAATAAATAAAGCTCCGGATAATCCGTACAAAAACATAAACATAGTCCAAATACTTGGTCTTGGTCCAATTACACCACGAACAACCGTTACATTATGATGTTCTTCATCAATTTCCCATCTAATTTGTAGTTGTGGAGCCCAATATTTTTCCTTCTCACGTCTTAATCTTACCATAGCAAATTCTTGGTTTGCATATCCACCGATTTCTTTATTATGTATGGCTAATTGAATTTTTATTGTATTGATTAATTCTGTTTTAGAAGCTTTTGTATAAACCTTAAAACGAGGTCTACTCTTAAGCGTTTTGATTCTAACTTTATTCTCCATTATATATTAGCATTCATTAAATTTACAATAAATCAATTAATTATGGAGAATGAAATATCGGAGAATTATAAAATGATATACGATATTGTTAAGCAAATACCAACCGGAAAAGTAACAACGTATGGAATTATTGCAAAAATAATTGGGGCTGGATTCTCTGCGCGTGTTGTTGGTTATGCAATGAATCGAGTGCATCATTTAGATGATATTCCTGCACATCGTGTGGTAAATAGGAATGGACTATTAACGGGAAAACATCATTTTTCACCTCCAGAATTAATGATTCAACTTTTAGAAAATGAAGGTGTCAAAATAAAGAATGAGCAAGTGGTAAATTTTAAAGATCATCTTTGGAATCCTTTGATAGATGAAAATAATTTGTAACGTTTTTCATTATCTTCTTACTAACTTTGTAAATTCAATTTATATACAAAATGGACTACTTATTACAAGCAGAAAATTTAACAAGACGCTACAAAGATAAAGTTGCATTAAACAACTTTAGTATAAATATACCTCAAGGTTCAATTTATGGACTTTTAGGACCAAATGGTGCAGGAAAAACTACTTTTATTAGAATTGTTAATCAAATTACAGCTCCAGACGAAGGTCGAATTTTATTAAACGGTGAACCTTTAACCAAAAAATCAATTGCTCAAGTTGGTTACATGCCAGAGGAACGTGGGTTATATAAAAATATGAAAGTAGGAGAGCAAGCCATTTATTTCGCAAGATTAAAAGGTATGTCATCAGCCGAAGCTAGAAAACGCACCCAATATTGGTTTGAAAAATTAGACATGATGTCTTGGTGGGATAAAAAATTAAGTGAGCTTTCTAAAGGGATGGGGCAAAAAGTTCAGTTTGTGGTTACAGTTATACACGAACCATCTTTACTGATTTTTGATGAACCATTTTCAGGTTTTGATCCAGTTAATGCGCAATTAATTGCAAATGAAATTTTAGAACTTCGTAAAAAAGGAACAACAATTATCTTTTCAACTCACAGAATGGAATCGGTTGAAGAAATGTGTGACCATGTTGCTTTAATTAATCAATCCAATAAGGTATTAGATGGAACTATAGAAGAGGTTAGAAATCAATTCAAATCAGGTGAGTTTAATATTGGAATTCATAATATTTCTGAATATAATTTAGCACTTTTAGGAAATAAATATCAAATTAGAGATGTTAATGTAAAAGGTGATATGACTTCTTTTAATTTATTGATTGATAAATCGATAGCGTCTAATGTTTTGTTGAATGAATTAATAGAAATGGGACAAATAAATCAGTTTAAAGAAATCATTCCATCTATGAATGATGTATTCTTACAAGCCGTAAAACAATCAAATTCAGCTCAAAACATTTAACAAATAAAGAAGATGAAAAATATATTTTTAGTAGCATCAAGAGAGTTTTTTTCGCAAGTAAAAAATAAATCTTTTTTAGTCATGACGGTTTTAGCACCTTTGTTAATTGTTGGTGCAGGAGGTGTAATATTTTGGCTGACGGCAACTAATAATGCTGAAGTTAAAAATATTGCTGTAATCGACGAAAGTGCTCAATTCGTAACAACATTTAAGTCAGACGAAAATATGATTTTTAATATTTATACGCCTGACGAAGCGAAAGCAATAAAAGATACTTTAAGTGGAAGCGAATATTTAAATGCAGTATTAGAAATTCCGGCCAATACAGATGGTAATTATACCAATATTGAGAAAAATACAAAACTTTCAACGAATGGTAATTTAGGAATTACAGATCGTGAAAAGATTTCGAGCATGATGTCTTCAAAGATTGAAGAATTTAGAATGAAAAGTTCTGGTATTGATCAAGAAAAATTAAAACAAACTGATTCTAATGTTTCGCTTAATGTATTTAATGTAAAAGAAGGTAAAGAAGATAAGGGAGTTGAACTTAAAATCGCATTATCAGGTGCATTGACATATATTATTTTTATGTTCATCATGATTTATGGGGTAAAAGTAATGCGTTCTGTTGTGGAAGAAAAAAACAACCGTGTTGTAGAAATTATCATTTCTTCGGTTAAACCTTTCCAGCTGATGATGGGTAAAATTCTTGGAACAACTATGGTTGCTGTTACCCAATTTACTATTTGGATTACCATGACATTGGGACTTTTAATGATTTTTCCAGCAATCGCTGCAAGTCGAGTGGAAATGGCTACAGATGCGATGCAACAAGCAAAAATTACAGAACAAAATCCTGAATTAATGCAAATGGTGGCTGAAACAAGTGAAATATTACTTTCATTCAATTACCCGTTAATTATCTTTACATTTATTATTTATTTCATTTTAGGATATTTATTTTATTCAGCAATTTTTGCAGCAATTGGTTCTGCGGTTGATAACGATACAGATACGCAACAGTTTACTTATTTCCCGTTAGTTCCTATGATGATTGGACTTTATGGTTCATTCTCTACTTTACAAAACCCTGACGGTCCGGTTGCATTTTGGCTATCAATGATACCATTTACATCTCCAATATCAATGATTACAAGAATACCTTTCGATATTCCGATATGGGAATTGGTATTATCTATTTCAATCTTATTTGTAAGTACAATAGGAATGATCTTTTTAGCCTCAAAAATTTATCGTATTGGAATTTTAATTTACGGTAAAAAACCAACGGTAAAAGAAATGTTGAAATGGATTACTTATAAAAACTAATTAAATTTCTAAAAATTAACTACATCATAATTTCAACTTAAAAGAATTTGTAATGTGGTAGAATTAGCGGTAATAAATTCAAAGATCTATACTGATAATAAATAAAAAACCAGCCTTTATGGCTGGTTTTTTAATTCTTTATAATTTATCAATCCTATCATTTTTAATGATTTTTTGAAGTAAAATTCATAGTTGTCCCAGAAGTTCATTTTTCTCAATTGGGTATCAATACCAAGTAAAACCACATCTTAGTTGATGTGGTTTTTTTTTGTGTATAAATTTCTTTTTGTATCTTTTTTCCACACTCCATTTCGTATATTTAACCACCAATAGAACAAAAATGTCAGGAGATCAAAAACAGCAACTAGAGCAAAAGCTTTGGGATATTGCAAATACCTTACGAGGACGAATCAACGCAGATGAATACCGTAACTACATATTAGGATTTATCTTCTTTAAATACTTATCAGAGAAGCAACATTTATACGCTAACACTCTTTTAGAGGACGAGGAAGTGAAGGAATACACACTTGTGTCTGATCCTGAAACTTTAGAAGCTATTCAGGAAGAGTCGTTGGCACAATTAGGTTATTACCTTGCACCAAACCAGTTATTCGAGATCATTGCAAAGAAAGGTGAGAAAGAATACATTATTGAAGAATTAGAAGCGACACTGAACTACATCGAGCAATCGACAATGGGTACAGAGTCTGAAGAAGATTTCAATGGTTTGTTCCAAGATGTGGATCTAGCTTCAAGTAAGCTTGGTAAGACTCCAGACAAACGTAATGAAGTAATTGTAGAAATCTTAGGCAAGTTAGCTGAAATCGACTTTAAACTTAACGAAATCGATTCTGATGTTTTAGGTGATGCTTACGAGTATTTGATCTCCAACTTCGCGGCTGGTGCAGGTAAAAGTGCTGGAGAATTCTATACACCTCAACAAGTTTCTACGATTCTTGCGAAGATTGTAACATTAGGAAAAGATAAGATCCGTTCGGTTTATGATCCTACATGTGGTTCTGGTTCCTTATTGCTTCGTGTTGCGAAAGAATCTAATGTGGCTGATTTTTACGGACAAGAATTAAACCCAACAACATACAACTTGGCTCGTATGAACATGATTTTGCACGATGTGCATTTCTCACGTTTCAACATCGAGCAGGATGATACACTAGAAGAACCTCATCACTTAGAACAACGATTTGAAGCAATTGTCGCAAATCCTCCATTTTCTGCTAACTGGAAAGGTGATGCGAATCCTTTAAATGCTTCAGATCCACGATTCAACCAATTTGGAAAACTAGCACCCAAAACAAAAGCCGATTTTGCGTTCTTACAACACATGTACTACCAATTGGCAGATAACGGAACAGTGGCTTCTGTTTTTCCTCATGGGGTATTATTTCGTGGTGCAGCAGAAGGTGTAATACGTGAGTATTTCATCAAAGAATTAAATGCCATTGATGCAATCATTGGTTTACCTGCCAATATCTTTTACGGAACATCGATCCCAACATGTATAGTGGTACTGAAGAAATGCCGTAAAGCGGATGATAACATTGTCTTTATTGATGCAAGTGGTGAAGAGAACTATACCAAAGAAGGTACACAGAACAAACTTCGACCAGAAGATATTGATCGTATTGTGGATGCTTATGCGAACCGACAAGAGATAGAAAAATATTGTCATATCACGACTTTAGCAGAGATTGCTGAAAACGATTATAACTTGAATATCCCACGTTATGTGGATACGTTTGAGGAAGAGGAAGCAATTGATGTAGATGTGGTGTCAGATCGTTTGAAAACGATTAATAAAGAACTTTTAGAGGTAGATAAACAATTGGCTGACTTCTGTAAACAATTAAATATCCCAACACCGTTTTAATATGGAAATACAATTACAGCCTAAGTTGAGGTTTCATGAATTTAATGGGGATTGGAAAAGTTATAGACTAGGATCAATAAGTCATATAATAACAGGTTCTACACCATCAACTAGTAATAGAACATACTATGGAGGTGAATATCTTTTTGTTAGTCCATATGATATAAACGAGAATAAATATGTTACCCAAACAAAAACAACTTTAACTAAAAAAGGATTCGATAAATGTCGTAAGGTTTCAGGAGGTAGTATTGCATTTGTATGTATTGGTTCTACAATAGGTAAATTAGCTATTGTACCAATCGATTATACAACTAATCAGCAAATAAATTCATTAACAGCATTTGATGATTTCTCTAATGATTTTATTTATTATTCCCTGGAGAAAAGACAGAATATTATTAAAATGATAGCTGGTACACAGGCTGTCCCTTTAATAAATAAAACTGATTTTTCTAATATCAAAGTATATACAACTTCCCTCCCAGAACAACAAAAAATTGCCGATTACTTAACAACCATCGACAAGAAGATCGAGTTACTCGAAGAGAAGAAAACAGAATTATCACGCTACAAAAAAGCGATGATGCAAAAATTGTTTACACAAGAAATTCGTTTTAAAGATGAAAACGGCAACGACTATCCTGAGTGGGAAGAGAAACGTTTGGGTGAGATTTTTATAGAGATTAAAGATAAAGTAGGAAACAAGAAAATTGCAACTTACAGCATATCTGCTGGTAAAGGATTTATAAGTCAAGAAGAAAAATTTGGAAGAGATATTTCAGGAAAACAGAACGCAAATTATATTATATTAAATAAGGGTGATTTATCGTACAATAAAGGTAATTCTAAGACATATACATATGGTTGTGTTTATTTATCTAATTTTGATTATCAAATTTCAGTTCCTAATGTTTTTATAAGTTTTCGTCCATTAAATGTCAGTGAAGTTTCAACTAATTTCTATGCAAAACTTTTTGAAAATCATTATTTAGATAGAGATTTAAGAAAATTAGTATCTAGTTCTGCAAGAATGGATGGATTACTTAATATTAGTAAAGATGGTTTTTTTAAAATAAAATTACCGTTTCCAAATTACCATGAACAACAAAAAATTGCCGATTTCTTATCTGCAATTGATGAAAGTATCACCAAAGTAGAGCAACAGATCAAAGAAACCCAAAACTTTAAGAAAGCGATGTTGCAGCAAATGTTTGTATAAGCATATTAATCCTAAACTTAACTAAGCCATTATGAAAAAATATTACCTATTTATTGATGAGAGTGGAGATCATGGTTTGATTAATCTTGATCCGTCATTTCCAGTTTTCCTTTTGTGTGCTGTACTTACAAGTGAGGATAATTATCAAGTGATTAAAGACTCTATTAATTCTATCAAGACAAAATTCTGGAGAGATAAAAAAGTAATTTTACATTCAAGGGATATACGTAAATGTGAAAAAGAGTTTCAGATTTTATTTGATATGGAGTTAAAAAAAGAATTTTACCATATGATAAATTCTTTAATATCAGATAGTAAATATAGAATATTAGCATCTGCTATTAAAAAAGAAAAATATATTAATATGTATGGTAAGCTTTCAAACGATGTATATGAACTTGCCCTCTCTTTTATTATTGAAAGAGCAATATTTTCATTAGATGAAGTAAGAGGTGTAAGGAAAGAGTTAGAGATTATAATTGAAAAACGAGGTAAGAGAGAAGATAAGAAACTTGAGGAACACTTCCAACGACTTTTATCAAGAGGAACTTCCTTTGTTAAACCTGAAAGATTAAAAGAAGTTAATTTAAAAATTTTCTTTAAATCAAAAAAAGACAATATTAATGGATTACAATTAAGTGATCTGATAGCATATCCAATAGCAAGATATGTTATTGAGCCAGATAGAGCTAATCCATCTTTCGAAGTGTTAAAGGAAAAAATTTATCAAAAAGAAGGGAAGATATATGGGATTAAGATTTTCCCTTAAAAACAAAAGCCAATCATAAGATTGGCTTCTGCTCGACCGGGGACACCCCAATCCTTTTTATATTCTTTTGTTAAAGACTTAATTATGGTACAAATATAGTTATAATAATCATATATATAACAATTTTATAAAAAAATGTGTTGAAAATAATGAACGCACAACCAGAACAACTACTAGAAAACAACTTAATCGATCAGTTGGTGGGATTAGGCTACGAACGCATTACACTTCGTCAGGAAGCAGATGTTGTGGCTAACTTCAAACAACAGATCGAAAAACATAATAAAATAACCCTAACAGATTCAGAATTTAACCAGATTCTAATCTATATCAACAAAGGGAATACTTTCGACCGTGCAAAGACATTGCGTTCGCGTATTCCTTATGTCAACGAATTGGGTGAGAATAAAACCATCCAACTGATCGATGCTAAGAATTGGTGTAAAAACGAGTTCCAAGTTTCGAATCAAATTTCGATGAAAGGTGATTACCAAAACCGTTACGATGTTACCATACTAATCAATGGTTTACCTTTGGTGCAGATCGAATTGAAAAGACGAGGTTTAGAACTAAAAGAAGCTTTCAATCAAATCAACCGTTACCAAAGACATTCGTACGGTGCAGGTTTCGGATTGTTCCAATTCATTCAACTTTTCGTGATCAGTAATGGCGTTAATACGAAATATTACTGCAACGGACGAGTAAAGGATCGATCGTTTAAACAAACTTTTTACTGGGCTGATAAAGAAAATGAACTCATCACTAATTTATCTGAATTTGCTGATGCGTTCATGAATCCATGTCAGCTATCAAAAATGATCACACAGTACATCGTACTGAATGAAACACAGAAAGCGTTAATGGTTCTTAGACCTTACCAATACTATGCTGTTGAAGCGATTATCAACCAAGTAAAGACGACAACAGATTACGGTTATATTTGGCACACGACGGGATCAGGAAAAACTTTAACATCATTTAAAGCTGCTCAGATCTTAACAACATTACCAGAAGTTCATAAAGTGGTGTTTGTGGTCGATCGTAAAGATTTGGACACACAAACGGCAAAGGAGTTCAATAGTTTTAGCAAAGGTTCAATTGATTCTACCAACAACACCAAAACACTGGTTGATCAAATGACGGGTAAGAATAAACTGATTGTAACAACGATACAGAAGCTAAATAACGCGATTTCTAAGCCATATTACCTAAAGGATATGAAAGCCTTAGAAAACGAGCGTATCGTCTTTATTTTTGATGAATGTCACCGTTCACAGTTTGGACAAACCCACGAAACCATTAAGAATTTCTTCAAAGGTTGTCAGATGTTCGGTTTCACTGGAACTCCAATTTTTGCTGCAAACGCAGGAACGAATGATTATGGAAAACGAACGACAGAAATGTTATTTGGTAAACCGTTACATAAATATGTGATAACTGATGCCATTCGTGATGGGAATGTTCTTCGTTTCGCAATTGAGTATATCAAAACCTTCAAAGGTAAGGATGATATTCAGGACATCGAGATTGAAAAGATCGATGAAGCTGAGGTAATGAATTCTCTAATACGTAGAAAAGCCATCGTTAATCACATCATCCAAAACCATCAAAAGAAAACCCATAATAAGGAGTTTACAGCAATGTTTTGTGTTAGTGATACAGATGCAGCAATTGCTTATTATAAACTCTTTAAGGAAGCAAAAGAGCGTGGGGAACATAACCTGAAAGTGGCTACTATTTTTACTTATGCAGCGAATGAGGAGGAGAAGAAAAATCCAGAATCTAGTTTCATTCCTGATGAAGATGAAATGGATGTTGCAGCTGAAGAACAAACACCATATTTAGCAAAATACAAACGTGAGGAGTTGGATGATTTTATCAAGGATTACAATGCCATGTTCCAACGAAATTATTCAACGAAAGACTCAGCGTTGTTCTACCAATATTACAATGATATTGCAGACAAAGTAAAAGCAAAACAGATTGATATATTATTGGTCGTAAACATGTTTTTAACGGGATTTGACAGCAAAACCTTGAACACGTTATATGTTGATAAGAATTTGAAATATCATGGATTAATTCAAGCCTATTCACGCACAAATCGAATTCTTGATGAGGTTAAGAGTCATGGGAATATCGTTTGCTACCGAAACTTGAAAGATGCTACGGATGAAGCGATTGAATTATTTGCAAACAGAGATGCTGTAAGTGAAATTATCGAACCACCATACGAAGCATTAGATGTAAAGTTACAAGAGAAATATCAATCATTACTGGCAATTACACCAACTGTTGATAGTGTAAACAAATTGCGTAACGAAGAAGAACAAGCTGAATTTATTCAAGCGTTTAGAGATGTGATGCGTTTGATCAATAAAATGAAGCAGTACGGTGATTTTAGTTTTGATAATTTACCAATATCTCACCAAGAATTTGAAGATTACAAAAGTAAATATCTGGACATTTACGAAGAGAAAATCAAACCTCCAACAGAAGATTCTACTTCACATTCAATTTTGGATGATTTAGATTTCGAGCTAGAATTAATCCATCGTGATGAGATTAATGTTACTTACATTATGAACCTTTTGATTAAGTTACAAGCAGCACCAGTTGCTGAGAAACCATCACAAGAGAAGATGATTCAGGATCTTTTAAACTCAGACATCAAATTACGAAGTAAGAAGGAATTAATTGAGAAGTTTATTCAGAAAAATTTACCATTGGTAACAGATCCAGACCAAGTGATCCAAGCTTTCGATGATTTCATTGTAGCTGAACGTAGAGAAGCAATGTTATCATTGAGTCAAGAAGAAGCTTTAGATCCAACGAAAGTTGAAAACGTTATTGGTGAATACCTTTTTACGGAGAAGAAACCTTTGCGTGATGACATTGTAGGCACAATGCTGACGAAACCAACTTTAAAAGAAAGAAAAACAAAAATAGAAAGAGTAACACACCGAATCTACGACTTTGTAAATACTTACGTTGTAGGGTTTGGTAGATAATCATTGATTATGAATAATTTATACATTGTGGCAGTAATGCTAATTTCAGGGTTTGTTAATGCTCAGGAATGGGTAGAAATAGGTGAAACATCAGAAGGAAATACTTATTTTATGCAAGATAAATACTCAAAAGTTTTTGCCTCTAATAATAGAAAAGTATGGACAAAGTATTTTAGTGATGAATTTGAATTATCAAATAACGTTAAAATTAAAAATGGTTATGCATTAATCTTACATGAATATAACTGTGAAGAAAATACATCTATGATGCATGAAATGATATTCTATAATTCAGAAGGTAAAATTGTAGAGAGACATAAAGTAGAAATTTATAATAGAGAATGGACTGATGCAGTACCAGACTCTTTAGGAGAAATAATGATGGAATACGCATGTTCATTATAACATACAAAGCAGGATTTATTCCTGCTTTTTTTTGGATTTGATTATTGTAATGGTTTCACTAAATTTGCTTATATTTATTTGGAAACTATTTTCAATAAAACCTTTCAAAATGAACAAAGACTCAGATATACTAAAATTAGAAGAAACTAACGTTCTTAATCGTTTAGCCAAGTCTGCATCTCAAACTGCAATAAGAGTTTCGGAAGCATTAGATTTATCGGTTCAGTATGTTCAAGGGAATCGAATTGTAGAAAAACAACCAAATGGTGAGATTAAGGTTATCAAGACTATTGATCGTGTTAAGGTTCCAGCTGAATTAAAAAAAGGTTCTAAACTATGCCTAAAATAAAACGTTTACGCGTTTTTGCTGGTCCAAACGGATCTGGAAAGTCTACACTATTCGAAACCATTTCATCTAAATTTAATGCAGGATATTTCATCAATTCTGATCTGATCGAAAAGGAAATTTCATTAAAAGGGTTCATAGATCTTGATCGATATGAACTGAAACTTACCGAAAAGGATTTTTAAGATTTTAAAACAGAATCAGCATCAATTTCTCTTTTTGAGAAGGCAAAATTAGAGGGTAAATCCATTGATGTTATATTCAAAAATAATGTGTTAGTGGATAAATCGAAATCTACGCACAGTTATGAAGCAGCATTTATTACATCATTTATACGCAAACACTTATTAGTTAAAGGTAAATCCTATTCATTCGAAACTGTAATGAGTCATCCATCGAAATTGGATGAGATTATGGATGCTAAAAGGCGTGGGTTCAAAACATATATGTATTTTGTATGTATTGAAGATCCTTTGATTAATATTTCTCGTATAGAGAATAGGGTTGAGAAAGGGGGACATCCAGTACCAGAAGAAAAGGTAATTAAGCGTTATTACTCTACTTTGAAAAATTTATTTCCAGCACTAAAATTGGTTGATAAAGCCTATATTTTTGATAATTCGACTAAAGAAATGAAGCTTTTCGCACAAGTTAAAAAAAGTGAATTAGAAATCATGGATGATAAAGTACCCAATTGGTTTATCAAATTATTACAATAACTTCAGCAGGATTCATTCCTGCTTTTTTTATACCCATAGATTTTTAAAACGTGATTCAAGTTTTTAATGAATTGAATATCATTCTAAGGCATAATAATTGTTAAGATTAGTTGTAAATAAACCATTTGAAATCAATTTCAAATGGGAAGGTTATTGCTAGTGGTTTTAATCTATTAAGTTTTTCATGCTTTTAAAATTTACAAACAAAGGAATATACTGTATTCCGGGCAAATTTTACATCGATCCTTGGCGACCAGTTGATTTAGCTGTGATAACGCATGGGCACGCAGATCATGCTCGTAGTGGAATGAAAAAATATCTTTGTCATCATTTTACCAAACCGATTCTACATTCTCGCATTGGTAAAGACATCACTTGTCAAAGTATTTCTTATGGTGAGGTTCTAAATATAAATGGGGTTAAAGTCTCTATGCATCCTGCTGGTCATATTATAGGTTCTGCTCAAATTCGTATGGAATATAAAGGTTTTGTTTCAGTCGTTTCAGGTGATTACAAAACACAAGATGATGGGATTTCAACTCCTTTTGAAGTCGTTAAATGTAATGAATTTGTTACCGAAAGTACTTTTGGACTTCCTATTTATAATTGGTTAACTATATCTGAACAAGAGCAAATGTTAAGAAATTGGGTTTTGAAAAATCAAGAAATTGGAAAAACATCAGTTTTCATTGGGTATTCATTGGGTAAATCGCAACGTATAATGAAAGCTTTGGAAGGTTTAGATGAAATGTATGTTCATTATTCTATTGCGAAATTAAATGAAGCCTACGAAAGTGTTGGAGTCCGATTACCAGATTATAAAATAGCGGATTTACGCGAAGACAAAAAAATTCTTGATAAAAAAATAGTTATTTTACCTCCTGCATTAGTTGAAAATCCTGGAATGAAGAAAATTCCAAATTTAGCATATGCTATTTGCTCTGGATGGATGCAGATTCGTGGAGCTCGTCGTTGGAGAAGTGCTGATGCTGGTTTTGCTATTAGCGATCATGCTGATTGGCAAGGTTTGATAAGTGCTATTAAAGATACAGGTGCCGAAATGGTTCATGTCACTCATGGTCAAACTGCTGTGTTTTCAAAATATCTAAATGAAATTGGAATCAAAGCTGCAGAAGTTAAAACTGAATATGGAAATGATGAAGTAACTCTTGAATCTGAGAACGAATGAGAGAATTTGCAATTTTAATTAATGCATTAGAAAGCACAAACAAAACTTTATTAAAACAGGAAGCAATAATTCAATATCTAAATGTTGCTTCTTCAGAAGATAAATTGTGGTTTTTGGCTTTGTTCACAGGTAAAAAACCAAAGAGAAATGTAAATTCTACTTTGATTAAACAATGGGTGATGGAAATTACTCAAATCCCAGAATGGTTGTTTGTCGAAAGTTATTCTTCTGTTGGTGATTTGGGCGAAACGATTTCACTTTTACTTCCTCCGCCAAAGTATAAAATAGAGAATTCTTTAGCAGATTGGATGCAGAAAATTATTGAATTGAAAGATAAATCTGAAGATGAAAAAAAAGATTTTGTGCTTCAAGCATGGGAAGGTTTAGATACGATTGAACGTTTTATTTTCAATAAATTATTAGGTGGAAGTTTCAGAATAGGTGTTTCTTCAAAGGGATTAATTAATACACTTGCAAAGTATTATGACATGGATTCTAGTGCTGTTGCACACGCAATTATGGGAGATTGGAATCCTCAAGATGTGGATTTTGATTCCTTGATAAAAGGCGAGTATACTGACACTAATTTGTCAAAACCTTATCCATTTTGTTTGGCTTATTCACTCGAAAAAGATTTGGAAGATTTAGGTTCGGTTAACGAATGGCAAATCGAATACAAATGGGATGGAATTAGAGGCCAAATGATTAAGCGTAATGAAGAAATTTTTATTTGGTCGCGTGGTGAAGAATTGGTTACAAATCAATTTCCTGAAATTCATGAAGAACTTTTAAATTGGAAAGGAAATTTCGTTTTAGATGGAGAAATTCTAGCTTATAAAGAGGGGAAAGTTTTAAATTTTAATGAACTTCAGAAAAGGTTAAATCGTAAAACGTTAAGTAAAAAAATGTTGGATGAAATTCCTGTCGTTGTTTTTGCTTATGATTTATTAGAGTTTGAAGGCGAAGATTTACGAGAGATACCACTTGCTGAAAGACGTAAAATGCTTCAACATATTTTAATGGATAATCCTTCTGAAAGAGTTTTTATTTCAGAAGCTATCAATTTTAAGAATTGGAACGATTTAATAAGCATACGTGAAAATTCTAGAAATATTAATTCCGAAGGATTGATGTTAAAAGCGACTAATTCACCTTATCATACTGGGAGAAAAAAAGGGGATTGGTGGAAATGGAAAATTGATCCATTAACCATAGATGCAGTTTTAGTTTATGCTCAGAAAGGTAGTGGTAGAAGAAGTGGATATTATACAGATTACACATTTGCAGTTAAAAAAGAGGGAAAATTAGTTACAATTGCTAAAGCTTATTCTGGTTTAACTGATAAAGAAATACAAGAAATCAGCAAATTTATTTCTAAAAACGTGGTAGAAAAATTTGGTCCCGTTCGTACTGTAAAACCTGAACTTGTGTTCGAACTGGCTTTTGAAGGTATTGGTTACAGCAGCCGACATAAATCTGGAGTTGCCCTACGATTTCCACGAATTATAAGATGGAGAAAAGATAAAAAAGTTGATGAAATAGATGATATCGAAGAGATAAAAAAACTAATAACGTGAGCAATAAATTTGAACAATCAACAGGATATCAAATAATTCATAACTGGATGACCGAGAAAAATATTGAGCCTTTTTCTTTTCAGAAAGAAGCATGGCAAAGATTTTCTAATGGTTATTCAGGTATGGTCATTGCGCCAACAGGTTTTGGTAAAACTTATTCTGTTTTTATCGCAGTTTTAATTGATTTTTTTAATCAACCAGAGAAATATTCCAAAGGTTTAAAATTAATTTGGGTTACTCCATTACGTTCGTTAGCAAAAGATTTAGGTCGAGCGATGCAACAAGCGATTGATGAAATAGGATTAGATTGGGAAGTTGATGTACGAAATGGAGATACCGATCCAAAGAAAAAAACACAGCAGGTTAAAAACATGCCTGATGTTTTATTGGTAACGCCAGAAAGTTTACACTTGCTTTTAGCACAAAAAGATAATCAACGCTTTTTTAAATCGACTGCTTGTATTGCTATTGATGAGTGGCATGAATTGTTAAGTACGAAAAGAGGTGTGATGATTGAATTGGCTTTGGCTATTTTGAAACATCGAAATCCAAAACTTAGAATTTGGGGAATCACTGCTACAATTGGAAATTTAGATGAAGCTTTAGATGTTCTGATTCCTTATGAAAAGAAAAGAACTAAAGTAGTTGCCAAAGAAAAGAAAAATATCGAAATCATATCTGTATTTCCTCCAGAAGTCGAGATTTTACCTTGGGCAGGTCATTTAGGTGGAAAAATGGTAGAAGAAATTGTACCGATAATTTTAAATTCAAATTCAACACTAATTTTTACTAATACCAGAAATCAGGCAGAAATGTGGTATCAATTATTGTTAAATGCATATCCTGATTTTGCTGGTCAAATTGCTTTACATCACGGTTCTATTGATGCCAATTTGCGAGAGTGGGTAGAAGATAATTTGAGTAATGGAATGCTAAAGGCAGTAGTTTCAACATCTTCTCTTGATCTTGGTGTCGATTTCAAACCTGTGGATACCGTGATACAAATTGGTTCTAGCAAAGGCGTTGCACGTTTTATGCAACGCGCTGGTCGAAGTGGTCATTCACCTTTTGAAACTTCAACCATCTATTTTGTTCCAACACATTCTTTAGAATTAATTGAAGCTTCAGCATTAAAAGAAGCAGTGAAACAGAAAAAAATAGAAAGTCGTGAACCTTTTGTTTTAGCATATGATGTTTTGGTGCAATTTTTAGTGACTCTGGCATTAGGAGGTGGGTTTAAAAGAGATGAGATATATCCAATTATAAAGAAAACTTTTGCGTTTTCAGAATTGACTGAAGATGAATGGAAATGGTGTATTTATTTCATCACGCAAGGCGGTAAAACGGGTGAGAATTATGAAGATTTTCATAAAGTTGTTCAAAATGAAAATGGATTACTTGTCGTTGAAAAACGTAAAATCGCAATGTTGCATCGAATGAATATTGGAGCTATTGTAAGTGAAGCCATGTTGCGCGTTAAATTTATGTCGGGTGGATATATCGGAATGGTCGAAGAATATTTTATTACGAAATTAAATAAAGGCGATAAATTTATATTGGCCGGTCGTGTGCTAGAATTTGTGATGTTAAAAGAAATGACTGTGCTCGTTAAAGCTTCTAGTGGAAAGGCAATTGCACCAAGTTGGTTAGGAGGACGTTTACCATTAACATCAAATTTAAGTTTCTTTTTACGAAAAAAATTAGCCGATTCTTTAAGTTCAAACGCTCGTGAAAAAGAACTGCGTTTTTTACATCCATTATTATCAGCTCAAAGTGAAAATTCTTTCATTCCAAAAGAAGACGAATTTTTAGTCGAGAAAATTAAAACGAGAGAAGGTTATCATTTGTTTTTTTATCCATTTGAAGGTCGATTAGTTCACGAAGTCATGTCTGCATTGCTAGCTTATCGAATTTCGAAATTATATCCAATCAGTTTTTCTATGGCAATGAATGATTATGGTTTTGAATTATTCTCGGATACAGAAATAAACTTAACTGAAGAAGAATTAAAAATTGTCTTGTCTAAAGAAAATCTTATGCAAGATGTTATTTCTAGTGTTAATGCAGCAGAAATGGCGAAACGTAAATTTAGAGATATTGCTGTTATAGCAGGTTTAGTAGTGCAAACAATGCCTGGCAGACAAGTAAATAATCGTTCGTTACAATCATCTTCGGGTATAATTTTTTCGGTTTTAGATGAACACGATCCTGAAAATTTACTTTTAAGACAAGCGTACACGGAAGTTTTTAATTTACAATTGGAAGAAGCTCGTTTGCGTGCTGCCTTTGAAAGAATTCATGACAGTAAAATAATTTTAGTAAATTCAGATCGTTTTTCTCCTCTAAGTTTTCCAATAAAAGTGGATAGTTTAAGACAATCATTATCGAGTGAAGATTTAGCAACACGAATTCGTAAAATGCAAGAAGCGACTTTAAAAAAGAAAGCAAAAAAGAATGAAAATCGTCGAAAAAGAAGTTAAGTTAGGATTAGAAAATTTGATATTAACGAATCAAAGGGCGATGTTTTGGCCAAAAGAAAAATCTTTAATTCTTTCCGATTTACATTTAGGAAAAACAGCACATTTCAGAAAACATGGAATTGCGTTGCCTTCCAACTTGATTAATGTGGATTTGCAGCGTTTATCAAATCTTATCAATCATTTTTCAGCTCAAAAATTAATAATAGTGGGGGATTTTTTGCATGCTGGTAAAAATTCAGAGTTTGAAACGTTTAAAAATTGGAAATCGCAGTTTAAAACTTTACAAATAGAACTTATAAAAGGAAACCATGACAGAATTTCTAATGAATATTTTAAAGATTTAGGAATTCTTAACATCCATTCAATTCTTAAAATGGATACTTTATTATTCAGTCATGAAGAGGTTGTAGTTGATAAAGCTTTCGTTATTTCAGGGCATATTCATCCAGGTGCATGTATCAAAATGACAACAAGAAATACTATAAAACTTCCATGTTATGTAGTCGATCAAAATCAATTAATATTACCTGCATTTAGCTCATTTACAGGATTGGATACGAAAGATTATTTTCCAAATTCTAAAAAATATGTATTTAACGATGATTTTATAATGGAGTTGTGAGATGCTTGTTTATTGAATTTTGAGGTTCATTTATGTAAAGGTATTTATATATACCTTTTTTGTTATGATCAAATGTATATTAAAAAATCTTCGACTTAAGTTAGTTATGTAATCACATAATTATTTCTATAAAAATTTTAAATCATAACACATCTATTTATTACTTATCAATACTTTTCTTTATAAATTGAAAATGTATTTTACCTAATCATATTTTATTATAATAGTAAATAGAATTTTATAATACTATATAATCTTATATTTATGTTAAAATAGTGCTAAAAAAACCTAACATTAAAAATAATAGTATAATTTAGTACTATAATTAAAACCAATAAAATAAATATGAAATTAAAATCAATGGTAAAATCGATGACTAAAGTTGGTCTAGGTTTAGTAATGGCAGGTTCAGTTTTGGTATCTTGTAATGATGATGACGACAATCAAGGGATTGCCCCTAATGATCAGACAATAGCTGGAATAGTAACTTCTAATTCTTCATTTTCAACATTAAGTCAAGCAGTAACTAAAGCCGGATTAGGAGCAACTCTAAGCGGTAACGGTGAATTTACTGTTTTTGCACCTAATAATGCTGCTTTCGAAGCGAGTGGAATTACAAGCGCAACTTTAGCTACACTAACTACAGATCAAACTAAAGATATATTATTGTATCATACTTTAGCTAGTAAAGTTGCATCTTCGGCCGTGCCAGCAGGACCAAATGCAAAAGTTACAACAGCGCAAGGAGATCCTATTTATGTTACTAAAGATGCTCGTGGTGTATTTGTAAACGGATGGAAAGTAAATCAAGCAGATATTATGGCGTCTAACGGTATTATTCATTCAATTGAACGAGTGTTATTACCAGCTCCAGGCAATTTAGTTGAAACAGCTCAAGGAAATGAGAATTTAACTTATCTAGTTGCTGCTGTAGTAAGAGCCAGTCAAGGTAATACAAATGTTGCCAATGTATTAGCTTCTACTGAAGGTTTAACTGTTTTTGCACCAACAAACCAAGCGTTTATCAATGCAGGTTTTCCTACAATTGCTTCTATTCAAGCAGCAGATCCTGATGTTCTAACATCAATCTTAACTTACCATGTAGTAGGAGCGAGAGCGTTTTCTTCGGATTTAACGAATAATCAAGCTTTAAATACAGTTCAAGGTGGAACTTTATTGGTTAATATAGGAAATCAAGTAACTATAAAAGGTAGAACAAATTCAACTGCATCAACTGTTATAGCTCCGAATGTTTTAGCAACAAATGGAGTAGTTCACGTAATTGATCAAGTTTTGTTACCGTAAATTAATTTATGTGTGTAAAGCCTCAAGATTTCTTGAGGTTTTTTTATAATTATATTTTATTGATTGAATTTGATCATTACTTTATAAGAATTATATCTAATCCATTTGTTAAAGTTTTCCGCTTATATATTTTTTATTCATACTAAATAGTGCAAAAAATATCATTCCTATATTGATAAAACTAACTTTGTATTATTAATCAAACCAACTTAAAATGAACTACTTCGACAACATCAGGAATTGGTTATATACATATATTTTTTATTATGGGATTGACGAGACACTATCTAAAGATGACCGCGAATTTAAAATGGTGATTAATCAATATTCTTTGGTATTATTTATTGTTTTCTTCATCATTTCTGTTTTCAATTATATCCACTTCAATTTTTCAATAGATGTTTTTATCATTTCAATTTTGGCGGTTGGATTTGGAGCTTCACCTTATATTTTTAAAAATTTAAAACCAAATCGAAAGATTATCTATGTTATAACCGTAATCATTACACTTATTATTAATTACTACTCACATTTTTGTGGGCTAGAAAGTGGTGTATTTTTATACTTTCTGCCATTATTGATTACAGTAGGTGTATTATTTAATCAAAAGAAAGATCCGATTTATTTTCATGGTCTTATTTTATTCATCATCCTAAATATGTATTGTGCAGTAATCTTGGAAGATGTACTAATAGTTCCAAAAAGTGAAATAAATCCTTTTGAACAAAAAGCATTACAATTATTAAATCTGAGTTGTATTCTGATTGTTAAGTTTTTAATTTATTTAATAATTGTTGATAAATGGGAAGGGTATCATTTATTAGAGCATCGAAATATTTTGAAAAGAGAAGAAATTAGTCACCTTCAATCAGAAGTAATTCGCTTAAAAGCTGTATTAAATTCTAATATGATTTCTGAAGATTTCTTAAATGAATTAATAGAATGTATTCCTTTAAGTGATACTATTTTTATAGAAAAATTTGAAATTATATATCCCGATTTCTTTGATAAAATTAAAGCTTTAGCTCAACAACCATTAAATCAAAGTGATTTAAAATATTGTGCTTTATTTAAATTAGGATATTCAACCAAACAAATAGCAATTTATACTGATACAACGATTAAATCTGTTGAATCTCGTAAATATCGCATCAGAAAGAAACTTAAATTAAATTCTAATAGTTCTACTTTTTTAGAAAATTTTTGATGTAGTCAAACGATTATATATATCAATCCTTAAAAATTCTGCAATTAAATTTTATAATATCGGAAAAAATCCCTCAAATATTCTTTTGAGTGGTTTTGAAGGTGCTTAAAATTCAATCTTATACCTGATGATAAATACATTTGCGGTGTAATTATAAAACACGAAACAAATAACATTTAAAAGTTAAATAACCAACCTATATCTATTATTATGAAAAAAATTATTTTTATTCTCTTTTCTTTTTTAATCATTTCGCCCCTCATTGCGCAGGTAGGTATTAATACCTCAACACCTGAAAAGAATACGTTGTTACATGTTTCAGAAAAGATGGACGATCAGTCGATTATTAAAAAAGGTATAATGATTCCCCGTTTGACTGAAACTGAAAGAGATGAATTAACCTACGAAAATCCATTGGCAAATCCGAAAGTGTTACAACTTCAAGCAAGTGACAATAGTTTATTAATATACAATACAACCGAAGATTGTTACAATTATTGGAACTTTATTGAACAAGAATGGAAAAGTTTATGTGGTAAACTTGGAAAATCTGAGTTTACGTTTAATTGTCCAACGGATGTAGCCGTTTTCGGAACTTATATTGAAGGAAAAGAAGTCACAGCTAACAATTATGTAAGTATAAAAGTAAATGTTACAAAACCTGGTGATTATGCAATTTTTGCTATATCAGGAAATGGATATAGTTTTTCTTCTACAGGTACATTTTTAGAAAAAGGTACTTATACCGTGCGATTAGAAGCACAAGGTACACCAATTGAAGTTGGAACAGATGCATTATCGATTTCTGCGAATGGAATTGACGTAGAATGTGATCCTTTACCAGAGGTAAATGTTTTAACAGCAGCTGCTACTTATAGTATCAATTGTCGCACTGCAATCGTTAATGGTGTATATAAAAAGGGTATCGCTTTAGATAATTCGAATACAATTACACTAACAATTCAAGTTTCAAAATTAGGTAGTTATGACATTACGTCCAATACTGTAGATGGAATTTCTTTCCGTGCTTCTGGAACGTTTACAACGATAGGTCAGCAAATTATCCAATTAATAGGGAATGGAACACCTACATCTATTGAACCAAAAACGGTTACATTACTTACTAATAGTGCAGATGGAGAAGCTTCTTGTTCCGTTAAAATTACAATGACTATTCCAGTAAAACGATTACTAACTATTGGTTCGGGAGAGAATGGATTTGGTTATAATTTTTCTGGTAATGCCGCTTCAGGAAGAATGATTTCTGCTCAAGATAATTTTGGATCAATAGTTAATAGTTTAGTTAAATCTGAAGGATTTACTCGAATCAATGGGACATCGCTTCCAAGTATTTCAAATTTGCAAAATTGGTTAATCAACGATCCTGTAGATATTGTTGTAATTGGATTTCCTTGGACAATGTCTGAAGCAGAGGCTGATCTTTTTACCGAATATCTGTCAAAAAAAGGTGTTGTATTAGCATTTAGTGAATCTAATGTGGGAAATCAACGTTTAATGCGAAATATATTCAATGATAATACAATTACAAGTGGAACAGTAAATGCTGCCGGTGCTTTATATAAATTACCTTTACTTAACGATAAAATTGTCAATGGTCCATTTGGAGATTTAAGAGGAAAATATTGGGGAGAAGATGCTTCTTTTACTTCTTATCTACAAGGTTTACCAACGAATGAAATTGATATTTATTCAACCGATTCAGATTATTCTCAAAATAATCCTGGTGGTACAGCCGGACGAGTTACAGCATTCAAGCACAAGTCACTCCATCTTATTTGGGTTGGTGATGGTGGATTTAATTCAAATTGTGGTACAAGTAATACCATTTGCCCTTTCAATGTTAATGGTAGTAATCGACCAATTGCCAAACCTAATTATGGTCGAAATAACCGAGCTGATGTTTACAATTCACAATTTACAGCAAATGCTTTTGCGTGGGCTATTGAACAAGCAGAATTTGATGGAATCAATTCTTTTAAATATTAACCAATTTAAGCCAAAGCCTTGTCTTGGTGTAAATACTATTGTTTATTTATGGGGGGATCTAGTTTTACTAGGTCCCTTTTTGTATTATTTTCAATGATAAATTTTATTTTTGTTTCAAATTAAATTAAAATGATCAATCCAAATTATCGTTTACTTGTAATAAGCACAAGTACAATTCATGGTAGTGGATATTTAGAATATATTCGAGAAGAGATTTTAGATTTTTTACAAACCAATGAATTATTGTTTGTACCATTTGCTCGCCCTTCTGGTATTACACATGATGAATATACGCAAAGTGTTAAAAATGCATTAAATCCTTTTGGAATCAATGTTACTGGGCTACATTCTTACGAAAATAAAAAAGAAGCAATTCTAAATGCTAAAGCAATTTTTATTGGAGGTGGAAATACATTTCTATTACTAAAAACTTTATATGAATTAGGTTTAATTGATACGATAAAAGAAGTTGTGGCGAATGAGATTCCATATATGGGAAGTAGTGCTGGAAGTAATTTAACTGGTTTAACTATTGGTACAACCAATGATATGCCTATTGTTTATCCACCAAGCTTTGATGCCTTACAGTTTTTGCCATTTAATCTAAATCCGCATTATTTAGATCCTGATCCAAATTCTACGCATAAAGGCGAAACGAGAGAAACACGTATTAACGAATTTCATAAATTTAATACTCAAACAGTGATTGGATTACGAGAAGGAAGTTGGTTACGTGTTGAAAATTCGGTAATCGAATTAAAAGGGAATTTAACAGCTCGAATTTTTAAGCCAAATCAAATTCCTGTGGAAATTGTGGCTGGAATTTTAAACGAAGAAATTTATAAATAATTTAATATAATGAGCAGCGAACAGAAATGTTCGCTGTTTTATTTTTAGTACATTTATAAAAACAAGCATTTGTATTTATGGAGAATTTAAATTTATCAGACACAATTTTGAATGTGATTAGAAAACTGGATTATATTTCTTTAGATTCAGATAATGAAGAACAGAAAAATATAATTGCTGAATGTAGAAATCAACTATTTAAGTTTTTTCCACAGTCCCAAATGTCATATAAATACAAAGGGAAAATTGAAGATATTATCATCGAAATGAACGAAAAATATAGTAATCGTATCATTGATCATCATGAAAAATTTGGGATCACGATGGATGTATTTTGTCCGAAAGAATCTGAACTATTTTTTGGAGATATTCATTTATTAAATGATTGTATAAAACTTCATTTTCCAGAATGTAGTTTTAAATTATCTGTATTTAATTCTGAAGCGATAGATACCGATGAATTATTACTTTTGGTAAATTTTGTAGATAAAATTGACGATGAAGATGAATACTAAAGTTTTTAAAATGACCTTCGCCAGCGTCTATCCACACTATTTAAAGAAAGTGGAATCAAAGGGTAGAACTGTTGAAGAATTACACCAGGTAATTGAATGGTTGACAGGTTATACTGCATCTGATTTGAATCAAATAATCGAAAATAAAATTGATTTCGAAACTTTTTTTAATGAAGCAAAACTAAATCCAAACGCTGCTAAAATTAAAGGTGTTATTTGTGGGTATAGAGTGGAAAATATAGAAGATCCTTTATATCAAAAAATTCGTTATTTAGATAAAATCATTGATGAATTAGCTAAAGGCAAAGCTTTAGATAAAATCCTAAGAGAATAATTTTACAATAATGTAATGAGTTAAAATAGAATGACAAATAAAAAAGCGACCCGTTGAGGTCGCTTTTTAATAATAAAATATTTAAATTACTTTTTAGAAGTCATTTTATCAGCTAATTGTACAGCTTTTAAGGCATCAACAACACCACCTGTTACAGATATTTCAGTTAATTGATCATTTTTATTAACCGATTCCATAATAATTTGTTTTACTTGTACTGCAGTTAAGCTTGGATAATGAGACCAAACTAATGCCGCAACACCAGCTACTACTGGAGAAGCCATAGAAGTACCTGAGTTAGATTTATACGCACCATCTCGTGTAGGGATAGCTGAATAAATTTCAGATCCTGGAGCAAAAACGTCAACAGATTTTTTACCGTAGTTTGAGAAACTTGATTTTAATAAAGATGAATCACTTGTAGATGATCCTACAGTAATTACGTTATTAGAAACTGCAATTCCTTTATCATTGTAAACTGTTGGGTAATGAATATCTGTATCAATATTTAAATCATCGTTACCAGCTGCTTTTACTAATAAAACACCTTTGTCAGCAGCATATTTAAATGCTTCCCAAACAATTTCTTTGTCAGGAGAATAATCTTTACCAAAAGACATATTTAAAATTTTAGCTCCATTATCTACCGCGTAACGAATTGCATTTGCTACATCTTTGTCACGTTCATCCCCATTAGGAACCGTACGTATAGACATAATTCTTACGTTACCATCACCAGCGATTCCGTCAATTCCTAATCCATTTCCACGTTTTGCAGCAATAATTCCTGATACATGAGTTCCGTGGTTAGAATCTGGCCCATCAACATCAGCATTACCATAAGATTTCTCTTTGATATTAGCATAGTCATCACCAACAATAGAACGAGGATCAAAATCTAAATTTAAATTATATTTCTCTTGATCTGAATAATGTTTGTAACCTTCGTTTATTTCGTCTAAAATTTCTTTCCCGAAAACTTTCATTGTTTTACCAGCCCATGCTTCCTTAGGAACCATAGCAAATAGCATCATTCCTTGTTTAGCTTCTTCAGATTTAGGTTCGTACGATAGCATAAATTCTTCAGTTAACTTCTGATCACCTAATTCATTGATTAAAACATCTAAAGGTTTAGAAAGATTATCAGAAATCATTTTCATTTGCGTTGCCATTTGTTTAGCTTCAGCAAATTTAGTTTCATACTCTTTCTTTAACTTAGTATATTCTTCGTACTCTGCTGGGAATTTAGTTTTGTTAGTAGCAGCGTCTTTACTCGTTTCAAATTTATCTTTTAATTTTTTGAATAATCGAGTTAATTCTAAAGTATCAGCATCTACATTTTTTCCATCTTTTCCACCGATAAAATTCCATCCATGTATATCATCAATGTAGCCATTTTTATCGTTATCTTTTCCGTCCTTTTTTTCTTTCGGATTGACCCAAACATTATCTTTTAAATCTTCGTGTGTAACCTCAACTCCAGAATCTAATACAGCAACAACAAGTGTATTTCCTTTCTTATTTTTTTGTTTTAAAAATTCTAATGCTTTCTGAGTATTTACACCATAAACTCCTGATTCCTCATATGACTTATGTTGCCATGATTTTAAATCTATATCTTGTCTTGGCGTTTGTTGAGCAAAAGTTGATGTTGAAACCATCAAAGCTACAGCTAAACTGTAAACTATTTTTTTCATATTGTTAATGTTTTTTGTCAATTTTCAAATTAGTAGATTAAAAGTATAAAATGTTACGCTATTAACCTACAATTACATTAAAACAAAAAAGGCTCCAAACTAAGTTGGAACCTTTTTATTTATAGAAATTTTAAAAAAATTATTTTAATTTTCTTTGTTTGTAGATTTCTTCAGCACGTTGTACAGCTTTGTAAGCATCTACAACACCACCAGTTACAGAAATATCTTTTAATTGTTCATTTTTGTTTACTGTTTCCATTAAAATAGTGCGGATATCAGCAGCACTTAATTTTGGATAATGTGACCAAACTAAAGCAGCAACACCAGCAACAGCAGGAGATGCCATAGAAGTTCCGTTTAAGAAACGGTATTGATCTACACCTGGGTAAGTAGCGTAAATTTCAGCTCCAGGTCCGAAAACGTCAACTGATTTCTTACCAAAGTTAGAGAATCCAGCTTTTAATTTATCAGATGTACGAGTTGATGCACCAACTGTTAAAACAGCGTTAGATACTGAAGTACCATCAGCTTTGAAATTTGTAGGGTAGTGGATGTGCGTATCGATATCTTCGTTACTATTACCAGCCGCTTTTACAATTAAAACACCTTTGTCAGCTGCATATTTAAATGCATCCCAAACGATATCTTTGTTAGGAGAGTATTTCTTTCCAAAAGACATATTTAAGATTTTCGCACCATTATCTACAGCGTAGTAAATAGAGTTTGCAACGTCTTTGTCTCTTTCGTCTCCATTAGGAACTGTACGAACTGACATAATTTTTACGTGATTTCCTCCAGCAGTACCTTCGTTTCCGATTTTATTTCCACGAACAGCTGCAATAATTCCTGCAACATGAGTTCCGTGCGAAGACTCAGGTCCATTAGAATCACCGTTTCCGTAGTGTCTTTCTTTTAAATCGTTTGGATTATCTACATCTTTACGATCAACTAAATTTAAGTTGTAGTGAGAAGTTAATCCATCAGCTTTTGCTTGACGACGAGCCATTCCTAAGTAAGAATTTGCTACTTGAGTCATTGTTTTACCAACCCATTGCTCTTCTTTTAACTCACCAAAAATCCATAAAGATTCGATAACTTGATTATCGATTGGTTGGTAATTAGCGATAATATCTTTAGTTAATTTAGTATCACCAAATTCTAAAACCATTTTATTTAAACCTGGCTCGATAGCGTTTAATTTTGCTTGAGCAACTTGTTGGTTATATTTAGTTTTTCCAACTGTTTCTAAATATTCTCTTTTGATTTTTACATATTCAGCATATTCAGTAGGATTTTTTACGATAGCATCATGATTCTTTTTTTGATCGTAAGAATCGTATTTTTCTGCTAACGTTTTGTAGATACGAGTTAATTCTACAGAATCATCATTGTAGTTAATTCCTTTAGCTGTACCTAAATAAGACCATCCGTGTACATCGTCAATGAATCCGTTTTTATCATCATCGATTCCGTTACCTGGAATTTCTTTTTTGTTCACCCACATGTTCGCTTTTAAATCTTCATGGAAATGTTCCACACCAGAATCTAAAACACCAACAACAATCGTTTGTGGCTTTCTTTTTTTATCTTTTAAAAAGTCTAACGCTTTTTCAGTATTTACACCGTAAACACCAGTTTTTTCAACATCTGCATGATACCAAGTTTCTTTTGGAACTTCAACAGTTTGTGCTTGTGCAAAACCTACAGAGAAAGCAAATGAAAGGGCTAAAACTAATTTTTTCATTTTTATGTTTAATTTATAAATTTTTTAAATAAATGGCTGCATGTGGCCCTTGGCTAAATAAAATATCAAGAATACTTAAACCTGATGTAAAGCCAAATTTTTCGTCAAATACTTGTACATATTCAGGGAAATGTACTTCAGGATCTTTTTTTGCGCTGTATTTATTTCTGAAATCGAATTGTTCATCTAATTTTTGATATGATTCTGTCTTTGTAACTACAGTATCAACTTTTAATTTTGATAGAATAAATTCGATTGTTTTGATGTTAAAATCTAATAAATACGTTTCTTTTTCATCATAAAATTTAGCAATCTCATCTTCATAATATTCGAAATAAGGAGAGCTTAAATATGCAGATCGTAACGATTTGAAATGTTCTTTTTGCCAATTATGATCGTACGAAAGTTTAATGTCTTTCATGCTACGTTTTCCGTCGTGTACTAAGGGAATAGTTAAAGATAATTTACCATTAGCTCCTAAAATGTTTGTACGACTTCTGTACGTTTGTTTCTGAAAGTTTTCGCAAACTTCTAAATCAATTGCTTCACTTTTTACGATATCAGCGAAATAATTAATCGGTCCAAAGTAAAAAGCTGGAAATGTATTTTTCATTTCAATTATTAATCTTAATATTTATTTTTCTGTTTTTCTTTTCTTGCTTTCCAGATATCATATCCAATCCATCCAATAAAAGCGATTAATACGTAAATACCGTATGATGTTTTATTTGGGTTATCGTTATTGATTGATGTAAACCATCTTTCCCAAATGAATTTTTTAGGTGCTTGTTCGAACATTCCATTCATGTTTGCCCAAATTAAAATTGGACGTCCAATGATATGATCTTCTGGAACATAACCAAAGAAACGAGCGTCTAACGATTGGTTTCTGTTGTCCCCAACCATAAAGTAATAATTTTGTTTGATTTCGTATTTATCCGCTTTTTGATCGTTGATAAAAATATCATATTTTCCATTTGCAGAATCAACACGTAATGTGTTTTGCTCGTATTTACGAATTACGTTGATGTATTGTGGTAAAGTTTCTTTGTTAATGTCAACTACATCTCCTTTTTTCGGTATGTATAATTTACCATATTGATCTTCGTTCCAATCCTTGTTTACAGGGAAAATTGTATAAGTACTATCAATTTGGTTACCGTAACGGATACGCTCAGTTTTATCACCTTTTGCTTTTAAAACTGGCTCTACACTGATGATGTTAGAGTTGTTTTTGAAGGCAGTTACGTGTGCTTCAGTTAAAGCTGGGAAACCATAAACAAATGTGCTTCCTTCTTGGTAAGATGTTCCTTGGTAATCTGTTGGGATTATTCCAAAATCTTGATATAAAACTGCTGGAGATAATTGAATTTTAGAAACAACTTTATAAGAATGTTGTACTAAAGCATCTAATTTTGGTTGGAATTTTTTTCCGTCAACATATAATATTCCGTTGTTAATTTCAACCGTTTCACCTGGCATACCAACTAAACGTTTAACGTAAGCATCTTTACGATCAATTGCCGAGTAAACTGAATCTGTTGGGTAGTTGAAAACGACAATGTCATTTGATTTTAAATCTCTCCAACCTGGTAAACGCATATAAGGTAATCGAGCTTTGTCGATAAATGCATCACGATAAATAAATTCAGAAAATGGAATTCCTAATGGAGTAGTAGGTACGCGAGCACCAAAACTAACTTTTTCTACAAATAAAGCATCACCAATTTTGATTGTATTTTCCATCGAACCTGTCGGAACAATCATCGGTTGGATAAACCAATTGTGTACCAATGTTGCTAAAACTAAAGCAAATAACAATGAAGATACAATTGTAGAAGTACGTTTTTCAGCTCCTAAATATTTTGGATTATCTGAATAATTGATTGCGAAAATGTATAAACCTAAAGTTAAAACCATAATGATTTTATCCTTTAATTCTACTTTTCCGTATGTATCAGCTAAATCTACATACATTACTAACCAAAAAATAGGACCTACAATTGGTAAATAGAACAATATAATCCACCATTTAGGTCTATCAATAATTTGTAATCCGTTCCAAATGTTTAAAAAGGGTATAAATGCTGACCAAGCTGGTTTGCCTGCATTTCTATATAATTTCCATGTACCTGCTCCGTAAAGGATGTTATAAAGTACAAAACCAATAACCCAATAAATGATTAGTGACATAAGTATTTTTTATTTGTAGTTTGTTAATTCAATTCTAAAACGTCTTTCATCGAGAAGACACCTTTTTTATCAGCAATCCATTCAGCTGCAATAACAGCTCCTAATGCAAAACCTTTGCGAGAATGTGCAGTATGAGAGATTTCGATAGTATCTACTTCACTTGTGTATTGCACAATATGTGTACCAGGTACATTTTCAATTCGTTTCGCTTCAATAGGAATAATAGCATCACCTTGTTCTTCCATCGACCAATTATTGTAAGATGAATTATCAATAATTCCTTCAGCAATTGTAATAGCTGTTCCTGATGGTGCGTCTAATTTTTGAGTATGGTGAATTTCCTCTAAATTAATATTGTATTCAGCTCTGTATTTATTCATCATTCGAGCTAATTGTTGATTTAACTCAAAAAATAAATTAACACCTAAACTAAAATTTGATGCATATAAAAATGCAGTATTATTTGAAATAGTTAATTGATTAATTTCTTCTTGCTTATCTAACCAACCTGTTGTTCCACAAATAGTTGGTGTGTTTGATTCTAGTAATACTTTAAGATTGTCGTAAGCATATTCAGGTCGAGAAAATTCAATTGCTACATCAACATTTTTTAATTCTTCAGGTGTTGGAGTATGAGAAATTTTTAATACAACTTCATGTCCTCTTTCAACAACAATTTCTTCAATGGCTTTACCCATTTTTCCATATCCAATTAATCCTACTTTCATCATTTATCCTTCTTAAAATTTAAAATTTAAATTCAACCCCATTACAGGCTGATATGTATTTTGATCTTGAATAATTACTGGTTTCCAAGTAAAATCAGGATCATTTTTGATGCTAAATAAATGCGCATCAACAGTTGCATCAACAATATTAAGTATATATGCTAATACCGTTAGAGCCATGCTATAATCACGATTTCTTTTATATTCATCCTGATAAACAGCTAATTGCTCAGCATTTAAAATTCCAGTATATTCATGCGTTCTACCTTCAAGTTCAGCGATGTAAGCTGATCTAAATTTATTTTGCAATCCATTGTAATACGCTGTAAAACCAATTCCTGTTCCAACTAATCCCAAAGCAATAGGTGCTTTCCACCATTTTTTATTGTACAATTGTCCTGCACCTGGTAAAACTGCAGAATACAAAGAAGCTTTTATAGGGCTTAACTCTTTAAGAGTTAACTTATTGATAGAGTCTGTTTTTACTGTATCTACAACAATTTCATCCGTAATAATTTGTTGACCATATCCAAATTGAGAAAGGAAAACAAATGTTAGGATTAAGATTTTAGTTTTCATTTAAAAAACTTCTTAAACGTTCAAATTCTTCATCAGAAGCAAAATCAATTATGATTTTACCTTTTCCATTTTTCGCACGTTGAATTTTAACAGCTGTATTTAATCGTTCTTGGAAACGATTCATAGCAGTTTGATAATGTTCTGGCAATTCAACTTTATCCTTCTGTTTTTCTTCTGGTTGTTGTCCTTCTTTTACAGCTTTTATTAACTTCTCTGTTTCACGAACAGATAAATTATCACGAACAATTCGTTCATAAATTTCGAACTGCTTATCCGCATCAACAATAGCCATTAATGCACGTCCGTGACCCATCGCAATCATACCATCTCTAATTCCGGTTTGGATGATTGGATCTAATTTTAAAAGACGTAAATAATTAGTAATAGAAGAACGTTCTTTACCAACTCGTTTGCTTAATTCTTCTTGCGTTAACTTTACTTCATCAATTAATTGTTGATAGGAAAGCGCAATTTCTATGGCATCTAAGTCTTGTCGTTGAATATTTTCAACTAATGCCATTTCTAACATTTCCTGATCATTCGCTAATCGAACAAAAGCAGGAATTGTTTTTTTATCGGCAATTATTGAAGCACGAAAACGACGTTCACCAGAAATTAATTCGTATGTGCCGTCGTTTTTCTTTCTTACTGTAATAGGCTGTATTACGCCTAATGCTTGAATAGAAGTTACTAAATCTTCTAAATTTCTTTTATCAAAATTTGTCCTTGGTTGCCAAGGATTAGCAGTAATCTTATTTAATTCAACTTCGATTATGTTTCCAACTAATTTCTTAGCACCATCATCCGAAGCTGAATGCACAGTAGGTTCATCTTTTAATAAGGCTGATAATCCTCTACCTAGACGATTATTCTTATTAGATTTTGCCATATTATACGGTATCGTTGTTATTTATTAAAAATTCTCGAGCTAAATTTAAATAATTTTCTGCTCCTTTACTTCCTGCATCGTATTGTATAATCGTTTCACCAAAACTTGGAGCTTCGGATAAACGAACATTACGAGCAATTATCGTCTTGAAAACCATTTGTGGAAAGTGATTACTAACTTCATCTAAAACTTGGTTAGATAAACGTAAACGCGAATCATACATCGTTAATAAAAGACCTTCTATATCTAAATCTTTATTATGATGTTGTTGAATTCCTTTAACGGTGTTTAACAATTTACCTAAACCTTCTAAAGCAAAATATTCACATTGAATTGGAATAATCACAGAATCTGCTGCAGTTAATGCATTAAGAGTGATTAAACCTAAAGATGGAGCACAATCAATCACAATGTAATCGTAATTATCTTTGATTTCTGCCAAAGCAGTTTTCAACATATATTCACGATTTTCATAATCTACAATTTCAATTTCTGCTGCAACTAAATCTAAATGTGCAGGCATTAAGTCTAGATTTGGAGATTCAGTTTCAAAAATTGCTTCACTTGCTGCAATTTGATTTTCTAAAACTTCATACGTACCACATTCAATGGTTTCCAAATCGAAACCTAATCCAGATGTTGCATTTGCTTGTGGATCGGCGTCAATTAATAATACTTTTTTCTCTAATACTCCTAATGAAGCTGCTAAATTAACAGAAGTCGTAGTTTTACCTACACCACCTTTTTGGTTTGCTACTGCTATTATTTTCCCCATATTTTATATTCAAAACGATTTCAAAAATACAATAATTCAGTTATGGAAACCATTAGATATACAGAAATTTATAAACAGATTTTAAGAAATATCATCCGTATAGTTATTTAAGTGTTGGTTTTCAATTCATAAATTGTAAGTGAAAGTAATTAAATTTTACGATTAATTTATCATTCATACTCTTTTAAATTCTATATATTTGCAAAAGCAAAAGTTTTTTAATTATTAATGGGTGTTGACCTTTTATTCGAGAGAACTGAGGTAGGGAGGAACCTAGGTTTTCTGGCTTTTCAAAAAAGCAGCGGATTAAAAAAAATATCTTCTCAAAATTTACTTCGCCAAGTATATTATGCTATACGTGTTTAATGGTTATTTCTAAAAGTAAAATTCTTTTAGAAACGCATTTTTAGTACCATAAATTTTACACGTAACATTTTATAAAAATAATAGCATAATGAAAACTAAATACATCGACTTAATCACTCAATCTTTTGATTTTCCACAAGAAGAATTCACTTTAGACGGAGAATATTTAAAATTTCATGGAATCGACTTAATGAAGTTGGTTGAAGAACACGGAACTCCATTGAAATTTACTTATTTACCTAAAATTTCTCAGAATATTCAAAAAGCAAAAGGTTGGTTTGAGAAAGCACGTCAAGAATTGAACTACGAAGGAACTTACAATTATTGTTATTGTACTAAAAGTTCTCACTTTAAACATATTGTAAAAGAAGCTTTAAAGAATGATATTCATATCGAAACATCTTCTGCTTACGATATTAATATTGTTGAGAGTTTATTGGCGGAAGGATTAATGAACCATGACCAATACGTTGTATGTAACGGTTTTAAACGCGAAGAATATGTTGAAAATATCGCGCGTTTAGTTAATAATGGTCATCGTAAAACAATAACTGTAATTGATAATTACGAAGAAGTCGATTTATTCTCGGAAGCAATCGAGGGAGATTTTGAAATCGGGATTCGAATTGCATCGGAAGAGGAACCTAAATTTGAGTTTTATACATCGCGTTTAGGAATAGGTTATAAGGATATTGTTCCTTTTTACCAAAATATGGTAAAGCCTAATGATCGTATTAAATTAAAGATGTTACACTTCTTTATCAATACAGGAATTAAAGACAACTCGTATTATTGGAACGAATTAACAAAATGTTTACGCGTTTATGTAAACTTAAAGAAAGTTTGTCCAGAGTTAGATAGTTTAAATATCGGAGGTGGTTTTCCTATTAAATCGTCTTTAACTTTTGAATACGATTATCAATACATGGCAAAGGAAATTTTATCTCAAATCCAATCAATTTGTGAGGAAGAAGGAATTCCTGTGCCAAATATTTTTACAGAATTTGGTTCTTTTACAGTTGGTGAATCTGGAGGTGTAGTGTATAAAATCTTATACCAAAAGAAACAAAACGATCGTGAATATTGGGATATGATTGATTCTTCTTTCATGACAACATTACCAGATGCTTGGGCAATTTCTAAGCGTTTTATCATGTTGCCTGTAAACCGTTGGTATGACAAATATGAGCGAGTTTTATTAGGAGGATTAACTTGTGATTCTGACGATTATTATAACTCAGAGCAGCACACAAATGCAATCTATTTACCAAAATACGATTCTGCAAAACCATTATATATTGGTTTCTTTAATACAGGTGCTTACCAAGATAATATCGGTGGTTTTGGCGGTGTACATCACTGTTTAATTCCACAACCAAAATATGTGTTAATTGACGAAAACTACGATACAACAGTTTATTCGGAAGAGCAAGGAC
Organism: Faecalibacter bovis; assembly: GCF_017948305.1. Taxonomy (NCBI): domain Bacteria; kingdom Pseudomonadati; phylum Bacteroidota; class Flavobacteriia; order Flavobacteriales; family Weeksellaceae; genus Faecalibacter; species Faecalibacter bovis. The sequence continues at coordinate 2,514,160 of NZ_CP072842.1, read as the reverse complement.
ACGAAGGAATTTTAAAAACATTAGGTTATACAGTTTAATATAATAAAATAATAATAAAATGAGCAAAGGGCCAATCAGTCAATTTATTGAGCACAACTACCGTCACTTCAATGCTGCGGCATTAGTTGATGCTGCGAAAGGATATGAAGCACACTTAGATGCTGGAGGAAAAATGTTAATCTCATTAGGAGGTGCAATGTCTACTGCAGAGTTAGGTGTATCTTTAGCTGAGATGATTCGTCAAGATAAAGTTCACTTCATTTCTTGTACAGGAGCAAACTTAGAAGAAGATGTGATGAATTTAGTGGCACACTCTCACTACAAGAGAATTCCTAATTATAGAGATTTAACTCCAGAGCAAGAGCGTGAATTATTAGATCAACACTTTAATCGTGTAACTGATACTTGTATCCCAGAAGAAGAAGCATTCCGTCGTTTACAACAACACTTAGAAGATGTTTGGCACGCAGCTGAAGCTAAAGGAGAAAGATATTTACCACACGAGTATTTATACCAAGTTGTAAATTCAGGAGTTTTAGAGCAATACTATGAAATTGATCCTAAAGATTCTTGGATTGTTGCAGCTGCAGAGAAAAATTTACCAATCGTTTGTCCAGGATGGGAAGATTCTACAACAGGTAACATTTTCGCATCTAACGTAATTAAAGGAAATTTAAAAGCTGATACTGTAAAATCTGGTATTGAGTACATGATTTACTTAACAGAATGGTATCGTGCAAATTCAGACGGACACGGTGTTGGATTCTTCCAAATTGCTGGTGGTATTTCTGGAGATTTCCCAATTTGTGTGGTTCCAATGATGTACCAAGATTTAGAGTGGACAGATGTTCCTTTCTGGTCTTATTTCTGTCAGATTTCTGATTCAACAACATCTTACGGTTCTTATTCAGGAGCTGTTCCAAATGAGAAAATTACTTGGGGTAAATTAGATGTTGATACACCTAAATTCATGATCGAATCTGATGCAACAATCGTTGCACCTTTAGTATTCGCTTACATCTTAGGTCAATAATAGAAAATTCTATTTAACATATTAAAGCGGTTGAATTTATTCAATCGCTTTTTTTTTGGATAAAAAGAATTAACTTAACATTATAATGATTATAGAATAATGAAACAGAAATTCAACGTTAATCACATACCAGCTTTAAAACAAGAAATTCTTGATTTACCTGAAAAAGAGAAAAATCAATTATTAATTCGATTAATTAATAAAGATCAGGTTTTAATAGAGCAGCTTCTTTTTAGATTATTAGAAGATGAATTTGATTTGAATAAACGTTTTGAAGATTTAAAAACTGAAATTGAATCAACTTTAAATGATAATTATAAAGCTATCATGAATGTAAAATTTAATGATAAAGGAAGAATGTATTTACGATTAATTCGTGGATTATCTTCAAAAATCAATCATTTTGCTAAGGTTACTAAAGATGTTAATGGTGAGCTGCGTTTAAGAACATTTTTATTGATTGAATCGACAAAAAAATATAATCAATTACAAAAAGAAGATACTGTAATTGGTTATAAAACAAGATTATATCAGGTTTCTAAAATTAAAACTATGATTTCTTTATTTGGAAAGTTACACGAAGATTTGAAATATGATTATTCATCAGAATTTTATGAAATATTAGAAGAAATTATCGTCAATAATTTGGGAACAGAAATTAATCAATCAAAATTAAAATATCAAATTCTATCTAATGATTAAATTGTAGAATAAAGCTAATGTTGTAGAATTCTACTATCTTTGGAGCCTATTAAGAATAAAATGGCAGAGATATTAAACTTAGGAGAAGAACAAATTCGAATTAGTCAAAAAGTTTACGGACAAATCGAATATTCAATTACGAAAGGTAAAACTTGGAAAATGCGTTTTAAAGGGGATTATCAAGTCGGTGAATTTAAAGATTTGATTGATCTTGGTCCAGTAATTTTAGCAATTGCAGAAAAGGGTTTATTCTTTTCTAACGACAACGGAATTAGTTGGGAAAGACGATTTAAACCAAATGCATTTACAGGAGATTTTATTAAATTAAACTTTAATGGAACTCATTTATCTGCAGAAACAACAAGAGGAATTAGATATTCTCCAGACGAAGGTCGCCGTTGGGAGAAAAATCCAAGATAATTATGAAAAAAATCTTTTTTATACTTTCGCTATTCAGTAATTTTTTATTTGCTCAAATTTCTCAGGAAGAAATTGAATTAATAAAAACTTACAAGCAAAATATAATTGATAAAGATTTAAACAAGACAATTCAATCTTTACAAAAATTGATTGAATTTCATAAAGATGAAACACATTATCACATTTCGTTAGGTTTTATTTATCAATTACAGCGTAATCGAAAATTAGCCAATCGTCATTTAGAAAAAGGGCGTTCATATGTTATTGATGAATTAGTAACATCTACAAAATTATCGATGTCCAATAAAGAATCGATGGATCATATAGTAGCACTGTGTTTTGCTGGTTATGAAAAAGATTGCGAGGAAATGTTTATGTTAACCGAATCTAGATTTGTGAATGATGATTATTATAAAGATTATGATTTCGAAACAATAAAAAAGTTAGGTGAAAAACAACGTAACGTGATGAAATCATTTTTTAGCACAAAATAAAAAAACGGATATCTTAAAGAATCCGTTTTTTTTGGTTTAATTAATTTTAACTGAATAGAAGTAATTTTCGATTAAATTAACATTTTTAAATTCAGTTGGGGTTTGCTGAGCATATTTGCTTCTTCTAACACTGTTTCTATCTGATTGAAAATTCAGAAATAATGTTTCATCTGTATCGCTTTTATTTGTATACATAAATGATAAAGCAATTTCTAAATCATTTCCTTGTAAGCCTTGAAATCCTGTTGTACCAATAATTGGTGTATCTTTAGTATTTTGGTTAGTAACTTTACTCCAATCAAGCGTACTCACATAAACTCTATTATATACATTTCTTGTACTAGAAAGTGAAGAGTTATTATTTAGTATATGAATACGATAATAGATCATGTGCGTTACAGGAGTAACTTTAAGATTCGCAATGGAATTCCAGTTTACATTATTTATGTTTGTGTTAGCTGCCCATGTATATGTGCCATAAATTTCATCTGCTGAAAAAAGACTTTTCCAAGAGGCAATTCCATTTTTATCAGACATTAATACTTTTCCATTTCCTTGTGTTCCGTCTACTAATTTTAAACCTTTAGCAGTTTCTTTCGCTTCTATATGTAAAGCAGTTTCAGGTTTTTCAGTATTAATACCTACTTGTGCATAAGTAAACATAGCTAAGCATACTAAAGCACCTGATGATAATTTTTTCATTAATGATTAATGTCGTTTATATTTTTTCCGGGCGCAAAATTATATGGCTGCATTTTTATTGATCTATGATAATTAATAGAATATTGTGATTTTATTTAAAAACCAGCTTTAAGCGTAAATTCTATAAATCTCATCATTATTTATATAAAATATAAAATGGTTATTTATGATAAATCATGACAAATTTTCACATAAATTCTCTAGAATTGTGAATATGGTCAATTGGCACAAATTGTGCTTAGTTAATAAAAACTAAGAATTATGAGTGATTTCAATATCAATTTTCAAAATATAGAAGATAGTGACGGTTTAAACAAAGAAGATTTCTACGTTAAATTTAAAGAAAGATTAGACGACGTTACTTCTTTTCCTGCAGATTATACTTACAAATTCATATATCCTACAAGTGAGGAAATTATGAGTAAAGTAAAGGAAATCTTTAAAAATGCAAATCCTAATTTTGAATATAAAGCTTCTAAAAATAGAAAATATACATCAATAACAGTTGTAATTTATGCGTTAGATTCAGATCAAGTTATCAGTTTTTATCAAGAAGTTTCCCAAATTCCGGGAGTTATGATGTTATAATACAAAAAAAGAGTTCAATATTTTGAACTCTTTTTTTTGTAATTATATAGGATGTAATCTTGTACAAGATTGCCAATGACGTAATGTCATAAAATACAGCCAAATAATTTTGAATTTGAATTATGATTTTGCGTTATTTCTTCTTCTCTTTTTTTCTCTATTTGTTGATTTTAATAACTTATACGCAGGATCTTTTAACTTGTTAACTAATACTTCTAAGTGATTTTTTTGTTTTTCGTTTGTCATAATGATAGATTTTGATTTGTTTAAATTAAAGTTAAATCATTGATAGTAAACAAAGAAAAAAACAATGTTAAAGTTGTGCTATAAAACTTATTAAAATCAAATAAATTTGTTTTCATTAGAAAACATTCATGAAAAAAGCAATTCAACTCACATTCGGAAACTACGGTCATACACTGCATCATTGTCAAGTTTTTTCTCCAGATAATCATTGGATAGTTTATGATACACGTAATGAGGATTCACAGATTGGTACAACAACTCGTATAGAACGTGTAAAAATCAATACTAAACAAATTGAAGTTTTATACGAAGTTCAAAATCCTAATGAATTTGGTCCAGGAGTTGGTGCGGCTACTTTTTCGCCCGAAAAAGATAAAGTAATCTTTATACATGGTATTCAGAATGCGTCACAAAGTAAACCTTATGGTATTTCTCGTCGTACAGGTGTAGCAATAGATCTTTCAAATCCTAATATTCCGATTCATATGGATGCAAGAAATATTTATTCTCCGTTCTCAAAAGGTGCATTACGTGGAGGAACGCATTCGCATTGTTGGAATTATGATGGATCAATGATTAGCTTTACTTATAATGATTATGTGTTAGCATATAATAAGGTAAAAGACGAACGTGTAGTTGGTGTAATGTTTCCTAAAAAAGTAAATATTCCGTCAGATTCTTCTTTAGAAAATATAACAGGAGAAATGTTTTCAGTTATAGTTTCTAAAATTGTTGATGATGCAGTTCATGGTTCAGATGAAATTGAAAAAGCATTTGATGAATGTTGGTTAGGAAATACGAATAAATTGGTTTTTCAGGGTTGGGTAAGAGATTTAAATGGGAATCGTAAAACAGAAGTTTTTATGATTGATTTGCCTGATGATTTAACACAACCAAATGATGTTCCGCTAGAAGGTACAGAAATTCTTCGACCTGGTGTACCAAAGGGTGTAATTCAAAAAAGAATGACTTATACAGAAAATGGAATTTCAAATTTTAGACATTGGCTAAGATCAAATCCAGCAGGTGATGTTGTTTATTTTTTAAAAGAGGATAGTGTAGGGAATACTCAATTGTATTCTTATAATATAAATCAATCAGAAATTAAAAAATTAACTGATCATACAACTTCTATTCAATCTCCATTTAATATAGCTCCGGACGGAAAAACAGCCATCTACAAACAAAATGATTCTTTAATACTCCTTGATTTAGTATCACTTAAAACTGAGGTTATATATAGTAATAAACACATATCTGGTATTCCAAATTTTGATAAAACAGGAAATAACATTGTTTTTAATCAATATGTATTAAATGATGAAAATAAACTTTGGTTACAAATATTCACGATTAATTTATTAAATGGGTAACATGTACACTTCTATGTTTTTTTGGTGTCTTTTTATGATAAACTAACAAAAATTGATTTTTAAAGGTATAAAATTGTTTAAAATATTGCTTTAATTAATAATTTTATATTTATTTTATCGTTAGTGTACAAAAAACACTTACTAACATTTGTTCGTTTCATTTTTTTGTATAATTTTAACACATTATCACAAATAAAATGAAGAGAACATTATTAAATTTTTCCCTGCTAACCATTATGTTTACTGGTGTAGAAGGGGTTGCGCAAGATATTGTAACGTTAAAATCTAATGATACAATTGTTAAAATTGATAAACCAGATTTAACAATTGGTAAAGATCAGAAGGTTGATGTTAATTTTTACGGATTTGTTCGTAGTGACATATTTGCTGATAGTAGGCAAAATATTGGAGCCGGAGAAAATGTTGTAATGTTATATCCTAAAGATAGACAATTAGACGCCAACGGACAAGATATTAATGCAACAGGTAAATTTCACATGTTATCTGTAATTTCTAGAGCTGGAGTTACACTTAAAGGTCCAGAAATTTTAGGAGCTAAATCATCAGGAGTTTTAGAAGGAGAATTCTTTGGAGCTACTGAGGGTGGTATTAACGAATTTCGTTTACGTCATGCGTATATCATGTTAGATTGGGAAAAGACTCAATTAGGAATTGGTCAATATTGGCATCCATTTGTAGTTTTAGAAGCGTTACCTAATGTTGTAAATTATGGTACAGGTGCACCAATCTATGGTTTAAATAGAAATCCACAAATTAGATTAACTCATAAATTCACTGATAATTTAAAAGTTATCGCTACAATTCATTCTCAAAGAGATTTTACTCCAAATACAGATCCTTACCGTAATGGTGGTCCTGCTGGACATTTACAGGTACAATATAAAACAGATAAATTTGTAGTAGGTGTAGCAGGTCAGTATGAAAGCCAAAAACCTAAATTAGTATCTCAGGATTTAAAATCTAATGAACGTGCTGAAGGTTTTTCTGCATCGGCTTATGCTAAAGTGATTACAAAACCTGTTACAATTACAGCTACAGGATATTTAATGCAAAATGCATCTTCTTTTGTACAATTAGGTGGCTATGTTGGTTACCAATTACCAGGACAAGTTGAAACTTATAAGCCAATAGATACAGAAGCCGTTTGGTTAGATGTGCAACAAAATACAACTGGTAAATGGGCATTTGGTGCTTTTGCTGGCGTAGTTTACAACAGAGGAGTTGATGAGCCAATCGAAGGAGCATCTTCTACATCGTATGGAGTTACGACAAATTGGGGTGCTGTATCTGCAACGCCAGGAGGTAGAACTGTGAATTATTTATACAAAGTAGTTCCACGTTTGGATTTTACTCCTAATAAAGCTCTTAAATTCCGTTTAGAAATGGAACGTTCTTCTGCTCAATGGGCTGACGCAACAAATAAAGCAATTGGATTTGATAACAAGTTTTTAGCAACAAATTATCGTGTTCACTTGACAACTACTTTTAGTTTTTAATTTAAAAATCATTTAATATAACACAAACATGGAGACATCTGCAAATTCTTCACAAATTGAAAAAAAGGATAATAATATTTTACAAGTTATTATTGCCTCTTCAGTTGGTACACTTATCGAGTGGTACGATATGTTCTTAGCTATTATTTTAGCTGGAGTTTTATCTACACAATTATTTCCTAACGACGGTTCATCTCACTTTTTAGAGACTTTGGCTGTTGTTGTTTCATCATTTATGTTCCGTCCAATTGGATCATTGGTTTTTGGTAGTATTGGGGATAGAATAGGTCGTAAATATTCGTTCTTAGTTTCATTAATCATGATGGGAATTGCAACTTTCGGTATTGGATTAATTCCAACTTTCGAATCAGTAGGTTGGTTTGCACCAGTTCTTTTATTAATCTGTCGTATTTTCCAAGGTTTAGCAATTTCTGGTGAGTATGCTGGAGCAGTAATTTACGTTGCTGAACACGCACCTCAAGAAAAACGTGGACACTACACTGGTTTTATTCAAGCAACAGTTCCATTAGGTTTATTAATTTGTTTATTAGTAGTATATTTTACGAAAGCTATTATGACAGAAGAAGCATTTAACTCTTTTGGATGGCGTATTCCTTTCTTATTTTCAGGAGTATTAGTTTTAATCAGCTACTTTATCCGTAAAAAATTACACGAATCACCAGTATTCGAACAATTAAAAAAAGAAGGTAAAACTTCTAAATCTCCAGTAAAAGATACTTTCACAACTCCAGGTAATATTAAAGTGATGTTAAAAGCTATCTTTGGAGGAAATGCTGCTCAATCTACAATTATGCAAACAACATTATTTGTTACGTTATTCTTTTTACAACGTGCTGTAATGTTACCTTACGAAACGGTATTAGTAATTGTATTAATTGCAACATTATTCAGTTCATTCTTCTACCAATACTTCGGTTCATTATCTGATAAAATTGGTCGTAAACCAGTAATGTTAGGAGGTATGATTGCTTCATTTATCTTAATTCCATTTTCTTTCTATATGTACATGTCGATCGGAAATCCAGAAGGTTTAAAAGAAGTCCACGAAATTGGTACTCCAGCAATCTTAGCAATAGCAGGTATTAGTTTAATAACTTCTATTGCAGGTGCAGCAACTTATGGACCATTAGGAGCGTTTATGTTAGAAATTTTCCCAACAAAAATTCGATACACAAGTATGGGATTCGCTCAAAATATGGGTAATGGTTTTATTGGAGGTGCAACAACTTTCGTAACCGAATTATTAAAAAGTACATTAATTGTATCGGCAGCTATGTCACCATATGTTGGTTTAACTTATCCGTTAATATTAATATTTATAGCAATCCTAGTCAACTTTTTTACAGTTCCAGAAACTTACAAAACAGATTTAACAAAGGATTAAAAACAACAATAAAAGGCTCATTTATTTGAGCCTTTTTTTATTTGAACTAACATTCGTTTGTTTCAAAAACAAAAATATTTAATATCTTCAACTTTCAAACTGCAAACTACTAAAATGAATATAATTGAACTTACTATTCCTAAGTTAGGGGAAAGTGTATCAGAGGTTACTTTATCTAAATGGCTAAAGCAAGTTGGTGATACGATTCAACTTGACGAAACTATTGCCGAAGTCTCTACAGATAAAGTTGATTCTGAAGTGCCTTCTACGCATGCCGGAATAATTAAAGAGTTAAAATTTGAAGAAGGTGATACAATTGCGATTGGTGATGTGTTCGCTGTGATTGAAATTTCAAATTCTGATGTAACTAATCCAATTAAGGAAGAAGTTGTTGTAGATAATTCCAATACCGAGATCAATAAAAAAGAAACTTCTACAAAAATAGATCAATTTCTTTCTCCTTTAGTGAAACGAATTATAAAAGAAGAAAATCTTAATCTTGATGAAGTTTTAAAAATTAAAGGATCTGGTTATAATGGTCGTATTTCTAAAAATGATGTTTTAAATTTTATCAATAATACTTCAGAGCAAACTTCAAATGATAATCCAGTTATTTCTTCTGCTTCTCTAAATGGAAATTCAGAAATTATAGAAATGGATAAAATGCGTCTTTTAATTGCAAAACACATGAAGAATAGTAAAAAAACTTCTCCTCATGTTACTGCTTATGTAGAACCAGACGTAACTAATTTGGTGAAATGGCGCGAAGCGAATAAAGATAAATTTGAAGCGAAGTACAATCAAAAATTAACATTTACACCAATCCTTGTAGATTGTGTCGTTCGAGCAATTAAAGATTTTCCTTTAATTAATGTATCTGTTGATGAAACAGAAACAAAGATTATAAAACACAATGACATTAATATCGGAATTGCGACTGCTTTACCAAATAATAATCTGATTGTTCCTGTAATTAAAAATGCAAATACCTTAAATCTTGAAGGACTTGCAAAAGGAGTGAATACCATTGTAGATAAAGCGCGTAATAATAAATTATCTCCTGATGATATAACAGGTGGAACATTTACTATTTCTAACGTTGGTGTTTTTGGAAATTTAATGGGAACTCCAATTATTAATCAGCCAGAAGTTGCCATACTTGCTACTGGTGTAATTAAGAAAAAACCTGCCGTTTTAGAAACTGAATATGGAGATATTGTTGTCGTAAGACAATTTATGTATTTATCACTTTCTTTCGATCATCGCGTTGTTGATGGTTCATTGGGAGGAGTTTTCTTAAAACGAATTTCAGACTACATGGAAAATTGGGATATTAATCAATCCATTTAAAAACCACAAAATCATTAAAAAATGGAACTTCAAAAAAATCAAATTCATATAGACATCGTAAAAAAGGCTTTCAAACATTTAGTTACTGCTAAAACATTGGCTGAACTTTACGAAGATCAAAAACATATAACAGGTAAATACGTTCATGCAACATCTCGTGGTCATGAAGCAATTCAAATCGCAACCGGACTTCATTTAACAGCTCAAGATTATTTAAGTGCATACTATCGTGATGATGCGATGCTTTTAGCTATCGGGATTACACCTTACGAATTAATGCTACAATTACTAGCTAAGCGTGATGATGTTTTTTCTGGTGGTCGTACTTATTATTCTCATCCAAGTTTAAAACGTGAAGGTTTTCCAAAAATCCCTCATCAAAGTAGTGCAACAGGAATGCAAGCGATTCCAACAACTGGTATTGCAATGGGTATACAATATTCGCAACAAATAGGTCTTTTGAAAGATGAAAAACCTTTAGCTGTTTGTTCTCTTGGTGATGCTAGTTGTACTGAAGGCGAAGTTTCTGAAGCTTTGCAAATGGCTGTGCTAAAAAAGCTTCCTATTTTATATTTAGTTCAAGATAATGAATGGGATATTTCAGCATCGGCTGATGAAATTCGTGCACAAGACATGACGCATTTTGCAAAAGGTTTTAAAGGACTTGAAACATTTACAATTGATGGTACAGATTTTATAGAATCTTATACTACGATTGAAAAAGCTTTTAATATCATTCGTAATGAAAATCGACCGGTTTTAGTGCATGCAAAAGTTCCTTTATTAAATCATCATACTTCTGGTGTTCGTAAAGAATGGTACCGTGATGATTTAGAAGAAGCTCAATCTCGTGATCCTTATCAAAAACTTAAAGAACTTTTATATTCTTATGATGTGGAGGTTTCTGAAATTGATCAAATTGAAAAAGAAATTTTTGAATTAGTTCAATCTGATTTTAAAAAAGCTTGTGAAGCGGAAGATCCAAAACCTGAAGATCTATACACGCACGTTTTTGCACCTACACCAATCACTGAAGAAAAAGGTAATCGTTCCCCAGAAGGAAAAGATAAAACTGTTATGGTTGATTCTGCTCTTTTCGCTATCCGTGAATTAATGGCTAAACATCCAGAAGCTTTATTATATGGTCAAGATGTTGGTTTACGATTAGGCGGTGTTTTTAGAGAAGCTGCAACTTTGGCAAAACAATTCGGTCAAGAACGTGTATTTAATACGCCAATTCAAGAAGCTTTTATTATAGGTTCTACTGTTGGTATGTCTGCAGTTGGTCTAAAACCTATTGTTGAGGTTCAATTTGCAGATTATATTTGGCCAGGACTTAATCAATTATTTACAGAAGTTGCTCGTTCGAATTATTTATCAAATGGGCAATGGCCAGTTTCTATGATTCTTCGTGTTCCAATTGGTGCTTATGGTAGTGGTGGTCCTTACCATTCAAGTTCAGTAGAAAGTGTTTTAACTTCTATTAAAGGAATTAAAATTGCTTATCCATCTACGGGTGCTGATTTAAAAGGTTTAATGAAAGCTGCATATTATGATCCAAATCCTGTTGTGATGCTAGAGCATAAAGGATTGTATTGGTCTAAGATGAAAGGGACTGAAGATGCTGCAACGATTGAACCTGATGAAGATTATGTCCTTCCATTTGGTAAAGCTCGTATTGTAAATGAAGTGGCAGTTCGTCCAGATAAAAACACTGTAACGATTATTACTTATGGTATGGGTGTATATTGGGCAAAAGAAGCGGCTAAGAATTTTGACAATCAAGTTGAAATTATTGATTTAAGAACTCTTGTTCCTTTAGATGAAACTACAATTTTTAATAGTGTCAAAAAACACAGTCGTTGTATCGTCTTAACAGAAGAGCAAATATCTGGTTCTTATGCTGAATCAATTTCTGGCCGTATTTCGAAAGAATGTTTTCAATTTTTAGATGCTCCAGTTGAAGTTTTAGGTGCTAAAGACTTGCCAGCTATACCTTTAAATAGTGTTTTAGAAGCAGAAATGTTACCAAATGCTGAAAAATTAAAACGTCTAATTGATTCATTATTAGATTATTAATATATTAAATTGGTTGTGGTGTAAAAAAAACAACAACTTTTACTAACAAATGTTAGTTTGTTTCATTTTTTTATTTAAATTTGGAATAACGTATTTTAAACACCACAACCAAAATATGATCTTCAACCCAGAAATGGAATTGATGCCAATCGAGAAATTGCGCACAGTTCAAAATGAAAGATTAGTTAGTACGCTGCAACGTGCTTACAATAACATTCCTTTTTACAAGGATTTATATGATCAAGCAGGAGTAAATCTTAGCGAGATTAAATCGGTTAACGATTTACACAAACTTCCATTTACGAAAAAAAATCACTTACGTGATAACTACCCTTTCGGAATGTTAGCTGTACCACAGACAGAATTATCTCGTGTACATTGTTCTTCTGGAACTACAGGAAAACCAACTGTAGTAGCTTACACTAAAAATGATATTGAAGTGTTTTCTGAAGTTGTAGCTCGTTCTTTAGCAGCTGCAGGATGTAGGCCAGGTATGAAATTACAAAATGCTTATGGATATGGTCTTTTTACAGGTGGTATCGGAATTCACTACGGAGCTGAAAAATTAGGAATGGCAGTTGTTCCAATTTCAGGGGGTGGAACTGAGAAACAAATCATGTTATTAAAAGACTTCCAAGCAGAGGCTTTAACAGCTACTCCATCTTATGCTTTAACTATCGCAGAAGAATTAAAGAAAAGAGGAGAAGATATTAGAGATTTTAATTTAAAAGTTGCTGTTTTAGGAGCAGAACCATGGTCTGAAGCTTTACGTACTGAAGTTGAGCAAGGATTAAACTTAAAAGCTTCTAATATTTATGGTTTAAGTGAAATTATAGGTCCTGGAGTTTCGAATGAAGATTTCGAAGAGCAAGGAACTGGAAGCTATATTTGGGAAGATCATTTCTACCCAGAAATTGTAGACAAACTTACAGGAGAACCATTACCATACGGTGAGCCAGGTGTATTAGTTTTAACTTCTTTAACTAAAGAGGCAATGCCAATGGTTCGTTATTGGACAGGTGATATCACTACAATCACTTACGAACACTCTGAAAAAAGAACTCACATCAAAATGGGACCAATCATTGGTCGTGCAGATGATATGATGATTATTAGAGGTGTAAATTTCTTCCACACACAAGTAGCGGATATTTTACCAGATTTCCCACAATTATCAGTAAATTATCAAGTAGTTTTAACTCGTCCAAAAAATATGGACGCAGTTGAGGTTGGTATCGAAATTAATCCAAGTTATTTCAATCACTATGGTATTCCATTTGATGATTTAAACGGTGGTGCACCAGATGAGGTTAAAAAATTAGTTTCTAACATTCAAAAGAAAATCAAAGATAATATTGGTTTAGGTATGAGTGTTAAATTATACCAAAATGGTACTTTACCTCAAAGTGATGGAGGTAAACTTAACCGTATTATTGATAATCGATAGTTGAAAATATATGGCGAAACAGAGTAGGAAAGAACTTATAATTAATGAAGCTGCCATTATTTTTAAACAAAAAGGGTATTCGGCAACATCTATGCGTGAATTAGCCGAAAAAGTTGGAATAGAAGCAGCTAGTCTTTATAATCACATTCGTTCAAAAGACGAAATCTTAGAAGAGATTTGTTTCAGTGTTGCGCACGAATACTTGTCTTTTATCACTGAAATTGAAGAAAGAGATTGGACGTATACTGATAAATTAAAAGGTTTAATAGATTTACATATTAAATTAATGATTGAAAGACCAAATGATGTATCAGTTGCAAACAACGATTGGAAAAATCTTTCAGATCCTAAAAAGAAATTATACAAAGAAGTTCGTAAAGGATATGAAAATCGTATTGCTAATATCTTAACAAAAGGTATGCAAGCCGGCGAATTCAGACAGTTACATGTTTCAGTGGCTCTTTTCACCTTATTATCATCTTTACGTTGGATTGAATTATGGTATCGTCCTGGACGTGATGTAACACCTGACGAATTAAAACATGATTTAACAACGTTTTTAGTACACGGATTAAAAAATTAAGCTTAAAGTAATGGCAATCAATTTTCACAAATTAACAGTTAAACAAGTAAAACGCGAAACGCCTGAATGTGTTTCTGTTGTTTTAGATGTGCCAACTGAATTACAAAACGAATTTAAATTTAAACAAGGTCAATACCTTACGTTTAAAGATATTAAAGACGATCAAGAAATTAGACGTTCTTACTCTATTTGTTCTTGCCCAACTGAAGGCGAATTAAGAGTAGCAGTTAAAAAAATTCAAAACGGAGTTTTTTCAACTTATGTAAATGATTCTTTACAAGTAGGAGATACATTAGATGTAATGACTCCTCAAGGAAATTTCTTTACAGAAGTTGAAAGTACTAACGAAAAATTATATGTAGGAATTGTTGCAGGATCTGGTATTACTCCAGTAATGTCAATCATGAAAGCAGTTCTTAACACAGAACCTAATAGCAAATTTGTGCTATTATACGGAAACCGTAACAAAGGAAATATCATCTTCAAAGAAGAAATTGAAGCATTAAAAAATAAGTACATGGATCGCTTAAGTGTTTACAACATTTTGAGCCGTGAAATCGCTGATGCTGAAATTTTAAGTGGTAGAATCGATCGTGAAAAAATTGATTATTTTTTACAAAACATTATCGATCCTAAACAAGTTGATGAAGTATTCTTATGCGGACCGGAAGAAATGATTTTAAGCGGTCGTGACGCTTTCGTTGAAGCAGGTGTAGATAATAAAAAAGTTCATTTCGAATTATTTTACAGTGCTACAGCAGAAGCTAAAAAGGTTGAACACCAAAATGCAGTAACAGATTCTGATGATACAATGAGTAAGTTAACAATCAAATTAGATGCTTCGGCTTTAATTATTGATTTAGGTTACCATGGTGAGACAATCTTAGATGCAGCTTTAAAAAATGGTGCCGATTTACCTTATGCTTGTAAAGGTGGTGTTTGTGCTACATGTAAGTGTAAAGTTGAAAAAGGTGAGGTACATATGGATATCAATTACTCATTAGAGCTAGATGAAGTTGAGGCAGGATTTGTTTTATCATGTCAAGCGCATCCTCGTTCAGAAGAAGTAGTAGTTAATTTTGATATCAAGTAATTTATTCAACTGAAAAAAGAAAAAGCTATGAGCGCTAAAGAAATTGATTTACAAAAATTATTCGACGAAAAAATCGATAATGAGGTTCGTATCGAACCAAAAGATTGGATGCCTGAAGCATACCGCAAAACATTAATTAGACAAATCTCACAACATGCTCACTCAGAAATTGTAGGGATGTTGCCAGAAGCAAATTGGATAACAAGAGCTCCTTCTTTAAACAGAAAGAAAATCTTGTTAGCAAAAGTTCAAGATGAAGCTGGTCACGGATTATATTTATATTGTGCAGCAGAAACATTAGGTGTTTCTCGTATTCAAACATTAAATGATTTACATTCTGGTAAAGCAAAATACTCATCAATCTTTAATTACCCAGTTTTAACATGGGCTGATATAGGTATGATTGGATGGTTAGTTGACGGAGCAGCGATTTTAAATCAAGTCCCATTATGTCGTACTTCTTACGGACCATACGCTCGTGCAATGGTACGTGTTTGTAAAGAAGAATCTTTCCACCAAAGACAAGGGTACGAATCTTTAGTAGTTTTATCTCGTGGTTCAGAAGAGCAAAAAGCAATGATGCAAGATGCAATGAATCGCTGGTGGTGGCCAACTTTAATGATGTTTGGTCCAAAAGACGAAGATTCTTCAAACTCAGAATTATCAATGAAATGGAGAATTAAACGTTTCTCTAATGACGAATTACGTCAACGTTTCGTAGATATTACTGTTCACCAAGCTGAATATTTAGGATTAACTATTCCTGATCCAGATTTAAAATGGAACGAGGAAAGAGGTCACTACGATTTCGGAGAAATTGATTGGGAAGAATTCTGGAATGTTGTTAAAGGTAACGGAAAATGTAACAAACAACGTTTAGATGCTCGTCGTAAAGCTCATGAAAATGGAGCTTGGGTACGCGATGCTGCAACAGCTTACCAAGAAAAGAGAAAACAAAGACAATTAAATCAAGAACAACGCAAAAACGCATAAAATAAAATGGAAAATAGAGATTGGCCTTTATGGGAAGTATTCATTAGAAGTAGACAAGGATTAGATCACAAACACGTTGGAAGCTTACACGCTGCTGACGAAAAAATGGCATTAGAAAATGCTCGTGACGTTTATACTCGTCGTATGGAAGGTGTTAGTATTTGGGTTGTTGAATCTTGTAATATTCATGCTTCAAATCCAGATGAAGCGGAGCAATTTTTTGATCCAGCTGAAGATAAAGTTTATCGTCATCCAACATTTTATGATGTTCCTGAAGAAATTAAAAACATGTAATTTATGACTGCAACAGTATATCAAAACAATCAAAATTACATCGATTTTATCTTGCATTTAGCAGATACTAATCTAATTTTAGCGCAACGCCTTGCTGAATTATGTGGTCATGGACCAATTTTAGAGCAAGATATTGCAATCACAAATATCTCATTAGATTTATTAGGTCAAACATCTAATTACTATGAGTATGCTGCTGAAATGATTGGTAATGGAGCTACTGAAGATACTTTAGCAATGTTGCGTGAAGAACGTGAATACAAAAACTTATTATTAGTTGAATTACCAAACGGTCATTTCGGTGATACAGTTGCACGTCAATTTTTCTACGACACTTACCATGTAATGTTGTTAGAGCAGTTGTTAAAAGCAAAAGATTTAAAATTACAATCTATCGCAGAAAAATCATTAAAAGAAGTAAAATACCATGCTAAATGGTCTTCTGAATGGATGATTCGTTTAGGTGATGGTACGCAAGAATCTCACGATAAAATTCAACAATCTGTTAATGATATTTTGCCTTACGTAAATGAAGCTTTCATTCCAGCTTCTTACCAAAAAGCTTTAATCGAAGAAGGTTTAATTGATGATGCAGCTGATTTTAAAGCAGCTTGGTTAGCAAAAGTAAACGAAATCTTAGAAGAAGCTACTTTAACTGCAGATATTGAAAATGCATTTGCACAAAAAGGTGGTAAAGAAGGTGTTCATACAGAACATTTAGGTTATATTTTAACAGAGTTGCAATATATGCAAAGAACATATCCAAACTTACAATGGTAACAGAAAAAGAGATTTGGCAATGGTTGGAGGAAGTTCCTGATCCTGAAATTCCAGTGATTAGCGTCCTTGATTTAGGAGTCGTTCGTAAAGTTGAAATTTTAGAAGACGACAAGGTTAATGTAACCATTACACCAACCTATTCAGGATGTCCTGCAATGAGCGCAATTTCAATTTCAATACGACTAAAGTTAGTAGAAAAAGGATTAAAAAATATTAATGTCATCAATCAGTTGAGCCCTCCGTGGTCAACTGATTGGATGTCAGAAGAAGGAAAACAAAAAATGAAAGCGTACGGAATTGCGCCACCTACAAAAAATCCTTCTACAGACGCACTTTTCTCGGATGAGCAAAATATTGAATGTCCACAATGTGGTTCAGACAACACGCGTCTAATCAGTCAATTCGGTTCGACTGCCTGCAAAGCGATGTATCAATGTAATGATTGTCACGAACCGTTTGATTATTTCAAATGTCATCACTAAAAAATTATGGAAAATTCAACATCAATCCTATATACACAAGAAGGAGGAATTGCTACGATTACGTTGAATCGTCCTTCGGTCTTTAACAGTTTTAACCACGAAATGATTCATTCACTTCAACATCATTTGGATGTTGCAGCTCAAGATTCTTCTGTTCGTGCAGTCGTTTTAACGGCTACAGTAAAGGCATTTTGCGCTGGACAAGATTTGGGTGAAGTGTTAGAGGAAAAAGACATCGATTTCAATAAAATTGTAACAGAAAATTATAATCCATTAGTTCTTAAAATTAGAAATATGGATAAACCAGTTATTGCCGCTGTTAATGGTGTTGCTGCTGGAGCAGGTGCAAACTTAGCTTTAGCTTGTGATATTGTAGTTGCAAAAGAATCAGCAAATTTTATTCAGGCTTTTTCTAAAATTGGTTTAATCCCAGATTGTGGAGGAACTTATTTCTTACCTCGATTAATTGGAATGCAACGTGCATCAGCCATGATGATGTTAGCAGATAAAGTTTCTGCTGCTCAAGCCAAAGAAATCGGAATGATTTACGAATTCTATTCGGATGATACATTCGAAGAAGAAGTTTCAAAATTAGCTTCAAAATTAGCAAATCTACCTACGAAAGGCTTAGCTTATACCAAGAAGTTATTGAATCAAACATTCCAAAATACAATGGAAGAGCAATTAGCACAAGAAGGAATTTTTCAAGACAAATCAGGAAAAACTTCAGATTACCAAGAAGGAGTAGATGCGTTCTTAGAAAAAAGAAATCCAATTTTTAAAGGAGAATAAGCCATGAAAAAAATAGGTATTATTGGTGGTGGAGCTATGGGATCTGGAATTGCACAAGTATTTGCGCAATCTGGACATGAAGTAGTTTTATATGACACAAACCAAGACGCGTTAGATCGTTCAAAACAAAATTTAGCAAAGACTTTTGAAAAGTTAGTTGCGAAAGAAAAATATACTTCTGATCAAGCACAAGAAATTCAAAATAATATTGAATATGCAGCAGATTTAAATGCATTTGCAACTTGTGATTTAATCATCGAAGCAATTATCGAGAATCTTGATATCAAAAAATCAGTTTTTAAAAACGTGGAAGAAATCGTTTCTGAAAACTGTATTTTAGCTTCAAATACTTCCTCTTTATCGATTGCATCAATCGCTTCAGCGTGTGCAAAACCAGAACGTGTAATTGGAATTCACTTTTTCAACCCAGCGCCATTAATGGCTTTAGTTGAAATTATTCCAGCAGTACAAACGCATGAAGGATTAGCTGAAGAAATTAAAGCTTTAATTCAATCGGTTAATAAATTACCGGTAATTACAAAAGATACACCTGGTTTCATTGTAAATCGTGTTGCTCGTCCATTTTACAGCGAAGCTATTCGTTTGTTAGAAGAAGGCGTTGCTGATGCAGAAACAATCGATTATGCAATGACTTCTGTGGGTGGTTTCCGTATGGGACCATTCGAATTAATGGATTTCATTGGCCACGATGTCAATTATCGTGTGACTGAATCTGTATTCGAATCATTCTTTTATGATCCTCGTTTCAAACCTTCATTTTCTCAAAAACGTTTATTCGAAGCTGGTTTTTACGGTCGTAAATCTGGACGTGGATTCTATAACTACGCGGAAGGAGCAACGAGAAATGAACCATCGCAAGATCAGGCTTTATTAGAAAAAATCTACAAACGTATTTTAGTGATGTTAATTAATGAAGCAGCTGATGCATTATTCTTAAACATTGCGACGAAAGAAGATTTAGATACAGCAATGACGAAAGGAGTAAATTATCCAAAAGGATTATTGAAATGGGCGGATGAATACGGGATTGAAAATGTGCAAAATGATTTAGACGAATTGTACAACTATTACCACGAAGATCGTTATAGATTGAGCCCAATTATACGTAATATGGTGAAAGCCAATCAAACTTTTTACTAAAATTTTATAAACTACAAAACACACAAAAAATGGAAGCTCAAAGATTATTATCTGCAATGACTGAACACGATAATTTTAGTAAATGGTTAGGTTTAGAAGTTTTAGAAGTTAAAGAAGGGTACTCAAAATTACAAGCAACAATTCGTCCAGAAATGATGAATGGATTTGGAATTGTTCACGGTGGAGTTACTTTTTCAATGGCTGATTCAGCTTTTGCTTTTTCATGTAATATGTATAATAATATTTCTGTGGCTTTAGATGTTCATATTTCATTTACAAAACCTGGTAAATTAGGTGATGTACTTACAATTGAATCTAAAGAAATTTCTACAACAAGAAAAACAGGAATTTACGATATCACTATAACAAATCAAAACAACGAGTTAATTGCTTTATTTAAAGGAACTTGCTTTAGAACAGGTAAACCTTTAATTGAAGAATAAATTTAGTTTTAAGTTTTATGTAATAAGTACTAATTTTTAGTTACTTATCATGTAAAACCTAATACGTAAAACGTAAATAAAATGAACCAAACATATATAATTGACGGAGTAAGAACTCCAATTGGTAAATTAAAAGGTGGATTAGCTGCTGTACGTCCAGACGATATGGGAGCAATGGTAATCGCTGAATTATTAAAAAGAAATCCATCAATTGATCCTGCTGCTTTTTACGATGTAATTTTCGGAAATGCGAATCAAGCAGGGGAAGACAATAGAAATATTGCTCGTATGTCGGCTTTATTATCAGGATTACCTTACACGGTTCCTGGTGAAACAGTAAACCGCTTATGTGCTTCAGGTTTATCAGCTGCAATTGCTGCATCAAGAGCAATTCAAGTTGGAGATGCACAATTAATGATTTCAGGTGGAGCTGAATCGATGACTCGCGCCCCTTTAGTTGTTTCTAAATCAGCTTCTCCATTTGGTGGTGATGCTCAGATTTATGATTCTACTTTCGGATGGCGTTTCATTAACCCTAAAATGAAAGAAATGTGGGGTGTTGATGGTATGGGGTATACAGCCGAAAATTTAGCTGAACGTGATAATATTTCTCGTGAAGATCAAGATTTATTTGCTGTTTGGTCTCAACAAAAAACTGCTGCTGCTCAAGCAAATGGTCGTTTAGCAAAAGAAATTGTTCCTGTTGTTATTCCTCAACGTAAAGGTGATCCAATCATTTTTGATACAGATGAATTCCCTAAGAACAATACTACAATGGAGATTTTATCAAAGTTACGTCCAGCGTTCAAAGCGGATGGTACAGTAACTGCTGGTAATGCTTCTGGTTTAAATGACGGTGCTGCTGCGAACATTTTAGCTTCAGAGCAAGCGATCAAAGATTTCGGATTAACGCCAATGGCAAGAATCGTTTCTTCTGGTGTTGCTGGAGTTGAACCTCGTATCATGGGAATCGGACCAGTTAATGCATCTAAAATTGCATTAGAAAAAGCTGGTTTAACTATGAATGATATTGATGTTATCGAATTAAATGAAGCTTTCGCTGCACAATCATTAGCGTGTACTCGTGCCTTAGGTTTAGCAGATAATGATTCTCGTATCAATCCAAACGGTGGTGCAATCGCTTTAGGTCATCCACTTGGAATGTCAGGAGCGCGTATCTTAAACTCTGCTGCTTACGAATTACAAGCTACAGGTAAACGTTATGCATTAGTTACAATGTGTATCGGATTAGGACAAGGATATGCTGTAATTATTGAAAGAGCGTAATATTCGTGATTCGAAATTCGAGATTAGTATTTCGTTAAAACTAACTTCGAATTTCGTTAAACGAAAAACTATATTGAAATGATTTACGAATTCAAAGGATATAAACCCGTTGTTCATCCAACAGCATTTATTCATCCACAAGCAGTGGTAACAGGAAATGTGATTATCGGGAAAGATGTATATATCGGTCCAGGATGTGCTTTACGTGGCGATTGGGGACAAATTATTATCGAAGATAATTGTAATGTACAAGAAAATTGTACAATTCATATGTTTCCAGGAACGACTGTTCGATTAAAAGAAAAGGCACATATTGGTCATGGAGCAATTATTCATGGTGCTACAATCGGACGTAATTGTATGGTTGGAATGAATGCAGTCGTAATGGATAATGTAATCATCGAAGATGAATGTATTATCGGTGCTTTAGCTTTTGTAAAAGCTGATACCCATATTCCAACAAGAAGCGTTGTAGTGGGCAATCCTGCGAAAATCGTAAAACAAGTTTCTGATCAAATGATCGAATGGAAAGATCAAGGAACTCAACAATACATGCAATTACCAAGTGATTGTCATGAAAGTTTAAAACCTTGTGAACCATTAACTGAAGTTCCAGATTACTATTACGAGTCGATGGCGAGTAATTATAAAACTTGGAATGAAACGAAATAATTGTATTATGTAAAATGGATCAAGTATTATGTTATTCTGAAATCGTCACTGAGCGAAGACGAATTGCTACATCACATCAAAACTATGAGATTGTGCTATTATTTCAGATTGACAAAACATAATACTTACGACTTAATACTTATAACTAAACACAACAAACAACATAAAAAATGGCTAATCAATTAGAAAATTATGCTTTAGGACAATGGACAAAAGGTTCGTCTGAAGGGCAAATGTTATATAATGCGATTACTGGAGAAGAAATCGCAACAGCATCATCAGCAGGATTAGATTTCGGTGCGATGATGGATTATGCGCGTACAGTTGGAGGACCAAAATTACGCAAAATGACTTTCCAAGAAAGAGGTTTAATGTTAAAGAAATTAGCATTATACTTAATGGAAAGAAAAGAAGAATTCTATGCAGTTTCTTGGGCAACTGGAGCAACGCGTTCAGATTCTTGGGTTGATATCGAAGGTGGAATTGGTAACTTATTTGCAAACGCATCATTACGCCGCCAATTTGGTGATCAACCTTTTTATGTTGAGGGAGAAACACACAAAATTTCAAAGAATGGAACGTTCTTAGGAACACATATTTTAACACCAAAACGTGGGGTTGCAATTCATATCAATGCTTTCAACTTCCCAGTTTGGGGTATGTTAGAAAAAATTGCAGTTAACTTTTTAGCAGGTGTACCAGCAATTGTAAAACCAGCAGCTATTACATCTTTCTTAACAGAAGCTGTAGTTCGTGCAATTATCGAATCAAACATTTTACCAGAAGGAGCTTTACAATTAATCACAGGTTCTGCAAACGGAATTTTAGACAATGTAGAGTCTGAGGATGTGGTAACATTTACTGGATCAGCTTGGACAGGACAAATGTTAAAAGCACACCCAAGAATTACATCAGAAGGTGTTCCTTTCAATTTAGAAGCAGATTCATTAAATGCGTGTGTATTAGGAGAAGATGTAAAAGTCGGATCTCCAGAATTTGATATTTTCATCAAAGAAGTAACACGTGAAATGACTACGAAAGCAGGTCAGAAATGTACGGCTGTTCGTCGCGCGTTAGTACCAACACATTTAGTAGAAGATGTACAAATTGCATTAGGACAACGTTTAGCTACGACTACAATTGGAGATCCAAATGTGGAAGGTGTTCGTATGGGAGCATTAGCAGGTGCTGCTCAAGTTAAAGAAGTTCGTGATAAAGTTGAAGAATTAGCAAAATCACAAGAAATTGTTTTTGGTGATTTAGATAACTTCGAAGTGAAAGGAGCGGATAAAAACAAAGGATCTTTCATTTCTCCAATTTTATTCTTAAATAACGATCCATTCAATAAAACAGATGTTCACAACATCGAAGCATTTGGACCAGTTTCTACAATTATTCCTTACAACGGAACAGCAGAAGCGGTTGAATTAGTTCGTATGGGTAAAGGATCATTAGTTTGTTCAATTGTAACGGCTGATAACGATATCGCAACAGAATTTGTTTTAAATGCAGGATCTTTACACGGACGTATCGTTATTTTAGATGCAGAATGTATCAAAGAATCAACAGGACACGGTTCGCCATTACCATTATTAGTACACGGTGGTCCAGGTCGTGCAGGAGGTGGAGAAGAAATGGGTGGAAAACGTGGTGTTTTACACTATATGCAACGTACTGCAATCCAAGGTTCACCAAACAAATTAACAGCTGTAACTCAACAATACCAATACGGAGCAGATTACATCGAAGAAGATAAACATCCATTCGCGAAACACTTCGAAGAAGTTAAAGTTGGGGATACATTAATCACAGCGAAACACACAATTCAACAATCTGATATTAATGCTTTCGCTGCATTATCAGGAGATAATTTCTATGCTCACGTTGATGCAACTTCATTAGAAGGAACTATTTTCGAGCGTAATGTTGCGCACGGATATTACTTATTATCTAAAGCAGCAGGTTTATTCGTTTTAGCGAAAAAAGGTCCAGTTTTATTAAACTACGGATTAGATGAGTGTCGTTTCGTAAAACCTGTTTATCCAGGTTCTACAATCGGAGTTCGTTTTACTTGTAAAGAGAAAATCGATCAAGAGAAAAAGGACGAAAATGATATCGCAAAAGGTATTGTTCGTTGGTTAGTAGATATTTATGATGAAACTGGTGAAACAGTTGGAATCGCGACTATTTTAACAATGGTTAAAAAATTAAATCAAGACTAATTTTATTAATTATATAATGTGATAGTTCGTTAATTATCGAATTAATTTTCAAATTATCACATTCTCACATTAACAAATTAAGACATGGAAGCTTACGTAAAATCGGAAATACAAAACGGAATTGGTACTATTGAATTTTACCACTACCAAAGTAATTCAATGCCAGGAAGTCAATTAAGAAACTTGGCAGCTGAAATTGAAAAATTAGGAAACGATGAAACGGTAAAAGTAATCGTTTTAAAAAGTGCTGGAGAGCGTACATTTTGTGCAGGAGCATCTTTCGACGAGTTAATCTCAATCAAAGATCGTGAAACTGGATTAGAATTCTTTTCTGGATTTGCACACGTAATTAACGCGATTCGTAAAGCACCAAAATTTGTTTTAGCACATATTCAAGGTAAAGCTGTTGGAGGTGGAGTTGGTATTGCTTCTGCTGCAGATTATACTTATGCAACACAACATGCATCTGTAAAATTATCTGAATTAGCAGTAGGAATCGGACCTTTCGTAGTTGGACCTGCTGTTGAACGTAAAGTTGGAACTTCAGCTTTTACTCAAATGGCAATTAATGCAACTGAGTTCCAAACAGCAGAATGGGCAAAAGAAAAAGGTTTATACGCAGAAGTTTTTGAAACTATTGAGGAAATGGATGCGTCGATCAATTCTTTAGCTACTAAGTTGGCTAACTCTAATCCAGATGCAATGATGCATTTAAAGCGTGTATCTTGGGAAGGAACAGAAAATTGGGATGAATTATTAATCGAACGTGCGAAAATTTCAGGTGAATTAGTTTTATCGGAATTTACAATCAACGCGATTAACAAATTCAAAGCTAAATAAGATTACTATTTATTGATTGTATTATTTATTATGAGAAAAAAACCACTTCAATTGAAGTGGTTTTTTTGTTTTTATAGTTGATAATATGAATCGTAAAAATGGGAATTTGACTTAAAATAAATCGTTTTAAAATCTGGAGAAAAAATCCAATTAAATCGTTTAATTAAATCTCCTCCAAAGATATTGATATATTGAATTTTTACTTGGCTATCAAAATAAGAAATTGGCACGTTCTTAAATTTAATAGTATTAATGTTTAATTGATTTAATATAGCAGTTTTCGATATAATTTCATTTCCAGCTGCATCGCTAAATTTAGTTTGTCCAGTTGGTTTAATTTTTTCTAATAATTGATTATTTCTTACATACTCGTCCGAGAAAATAATTGCGCCTGAATAACCAGTATGAAACATAAATTCGGATTGGATTGGAAGATTTTCTATCATTGGAAAAAGCTTCAAAAAATAATGATTGATTTTCATACCTCGATTTTAGTTTTTGAAATGTTGTAATCGATTCAGGCATCTCATCATAAACTTTTAATTTATTTGAATCAAAATCAATTTCGAGATATTTATTTTCGAAATATTTCATTCCAATTTTTCCATCTGTTTCATGTCCGGATTGTTGATCGATGAAAATTGGAGTTTTTTTGAATTTTTTTTTACCAAGAATGATCAAATTATTAAAACTCATTGCTTGATCTGAATAACCCGCCCACGAAGTAACATCTTTAATTGTATCATTTAGTTCAATAGTTTTAAACTTTGGTAAACTTTTTTCAATGATAGAAATATAATCAGATCCTGTATGAAACATTAATTGCAAAGTATCTTTATTATTCAAAATCACTGGCAATACAATATTGTTGAATTTCGTAAGACGGAAAGGGATTTCGTTTTGAGGATTTTGAGCATTTGCAATGAAACTCAAAAAAAATAAATAAAAAAATAGGGAAACCTTTCTCATAGAATTCATTTCCCTAAATCTACAACAATTTTTAAATATAAAATTTAAAACAACATTTTGAAATCTTTAGTTTGAAAGAGATCATTAAAAATTGAATTTGTAAATTCGTTTACCTTTGCTTGTGTTTTATTTCCGCTACTAATACGATGTATTCCTAAAGATTTTATTTGGTTGTAATCGTTTAAATTTGGAGTTAAAAATATGTTCAAAGCAATATTAACGGTTTGTAATAACGTTCTGATTTCGTGTTCGTCTTCGATTAATGGTACAAATATGCCATCGGCTCCAGCTTCTTCATAAATTTGTGCACGATTCAACGTTTCATTAAATGCTTCAGGATGTTTTGTTGTGTATGTATCAATTCTTGCATTAATAAAAATGTCTTTACCTTTTGAATGCAAATGTGATTTGATTGATTTTATTTTGTTTTCTAAAATACTTGTATCGGCTAATTGACGAGCTGCACCATTAGTAATTCCATCTTCTATATTAATACCGCTAACACCAATATCAACCAGTTTTTCGATATAATTGTTTAGAGTGTTTAAATCTTCTGTATAACCAGCTTCAATGTCCAAAGAAACAAGGAGTGGAGTAGTGCTTGAAATACGTTTTGCAATATAAAAAAGTTCTTCAAAATCCATCGTTTGCCCATCTTTATGTCCAAGCATATCAGCAATTGGATGACTAGAAGCGGCTGCAACAGTAAATCCAGCTTTTTCAGCAGCATTTGTACTTATCACATCCCAAACATTTGCAACAAGTAATGGTTCATTTTTGTAGTGTAACTTTTTAAATTCTTGATATTTATTCATAATGTTTTTTTTTAATTGAATCAATAATTATGCTAAACATTAATATATTTAAATAATATAATCTATCGTATTACTAGGATTATATTGTTATTTCTAATGAAATTTAATCAAAAAAGGGGTGAAAATCCGAAAATAAAAAAAAAATCGAACACTAAATGCTCGATTTTTTTACTTCTATATTTTCAATAATTTTATCAAATTCAAAAGGGGAGAACCACTCCACAGATTCATCTTTTTTAAACCATGTCATTTGACGTTTAGCAAATCGACGAGTATTTTTCTTAATTTCTTCGATTGCGAATTCTTTAGTAATATTACCCTCGAAATAGTCGAATAATTCTCGATAACCCACAGTTTGCAAAGCGTTTAATTCTTTTAAATGAAATAAATTTTTAGCTTCACTCAACAAACCGTTATTCATCATAATATCAACTCGTTTGTTAATTCGGTCATACATTTCTTCTCGTGGTAATTTTAATCCAATTTTAATAATATTAAAAAATCGCGGATTAGTATTTTGATTTCTAAAAGATGAAAATGGTTTTCCTGTTCCTCTAATTATTTCTAAAGCACGAATAACTCGTTGTTTATTTTGAATATCAACTTCGTTATAATAAGTTAAATCTGCCGCTTTTAATTCTTCTTGAAGTTTTTCAATACCAAATTCTTCCAATTCTTTATTTAAATCTTCACGAATTTTAGGATCTACATCAGGAAAAGAATCAAAACCAACAGTAATCGCTTTTTCGTATAATCCAGAACCACCAACCATGACACAAACGTCATTTTCTTTGAAATAATTTTGTAAAAAGGCAAGTCCATCGCGTTCAAAATCTCCAACAGAATAATCCCCATTTATTGAAATATTTTGTATGAAATGATGTTTAATTTCAGCCAATTCATCATCCGAAGGTACTGCTGTTCCAATTTTCATTTCTTTATAAAATTGTCGACTATCGCAAGAAATAATCTCGCAATTAAAGTGTTTCGCAACCTGAATAGCTAAATTAGTTTTCCCAATTGCAGTTGGACCAACAATACTGATAAGTGTTTTTGTATGTGATAAATTTTGCATTTTCTTATTTCAACCTTCGTTTAATAGGCATGCAAGATAGTTTGTATTTTTAGGATAGAAAAATAGTATGAAAAAAGTCCGTTCAATTTGAACGGACTTAGAAATAATTTTATCTTATGATTTTAGCATCTTCTACATGCTCATATTTTTTATGATTTGATTCCCATTGCAAGAAATTGATAACTTCTTTATCAAAATATTTCATTCCGAACATTAGAATACCAAAATCATCAATTAATCCAAATGGCCCTAATAATGCTTCTGGCAAAATGTCAATTGGTGATACAATGTATAACACTGAAAGAAATCCAAATATTAGATTTGATAATTCAGGTTTGTACTGTTTTTTTCTGAAAGCTGACACCATTCTGAAAAAAGCTTTTACTTTATCAAAGAAAGATTTGTCTTGTTGTGCTTTCATCGCAGCAGCACCTGCTACTTTAAAAAACTTAGATTTGTTCATTTTCAATATATAAAAATTTAATTAACGTACTATGTATTACAAAGTATATGCCAAAACAATATTTAGTTTTATTAATAGATTATTAAATTTGAAAAGATTTTAATCTTCACTATCAAACGCTTCTTCCTCAAATTCTCCTTGGTCATTTTTTGCAAAAGCAATTCCGTGTGGAGCCTCTAAATATGGGATAATGCTTTTATCATAATGAGCAATAATATTGATATTCATTAACTCGATATTCGCTTCATTGTCTAAATAATCTTCATCTTCATCACCAGCAAAAAAACGCCATCCACTGTCTTGTTTGTTGTCAGGTTCTTCACGATACATGTAGTTAATTGATTGTCCATCAACTAATATTCTGTCAGTTACTAATCCATAACCCATAGGTTTTGTAATTATTTCACTCACTTCATCCATGCTTTTTAAGAAAATTTTATCTTTCATTTTGTGTATTCAAACTCTTTTCGCAAAGATTGTTATAAAATATGAAACAGCATTCTAAAAAAATTATAATTTAATAAAAAAGCCCTAGAAATATCTAAGGCTTTTGGTTTATAAACTATAAAAATCTTTTGGTTTGTAAGGACTTGGTACCTGTTCTTGCTCGTTAATTAATTGTTTCAAATTAATATCTATAGTTGTTGCAATAGATGTTACAGGAATATCAGATGGTCTATTTTCGAATGGATCTTGCATATGTGTTGCAGTTTTCTCTAACAATAAAAATGTTGAAGAAACTACAATTAATAAAGGAAGTTCAAAAACACTATTTATCTCACCAAGTGCTAATGATAAAGTAATTACGAAAATATATATCATAAAATGCAGTAACATACGATAAGTCATAGGGAAAACTGTGTTTTTGATGCGTTCTGCCATTCCCATAGAATCTGAAAATCTGCTCAAAATATTTGATAATTGTACATGGTTAAATTCAGATAATTGATTCTTATTTTTCAGTTCAGCTAAATGCAAAGTATTTAATTGTAAAATACCTAATGGTTTGTTTTGATGATTTGATAAGTGGTTTCTTTCATTTTCATCAATCAAATTTTCAGTGTTTTCTAAAGGATTTAATCCTCTTAAATTCTGTCCTAACGAATAACACCAAGCAATTTGTCTGTAAGTTATTTTTCTAATATCATCTTTATTATCATCCGATAAAAAAGATTGTAAGTACAAAACCAAAGTTCTACTATCGTTTACAATGGCTCCCCAAACTTTACGAGCTTCCCACCATCTGTCATAAGATTGGTTTAATTTGAATGATAAAATTACAGAAATGGCAGTACCAATAAACGCTGGGATAGATAAGGGCATTTCAGGAATATAATCTCTGAATTGACTGGCAAGAAATTTTACTATAATAGCAATTACTACAACATAGATTAATTCAATTTTAATCTTTTTGATAATGTAAGTAAACGGAATTTTAGTATTTAAAAGCATAAATGAATAAAAAATTCAATTTTTATTCCAATTATCAAGAATAAAACCAATATTGTTTTGCAATATTAATTTAATGTTAAGTTTAATTTTTAATTCATATCAAATTTTGAAGAAATGAATAATTATAAATCTAAAATTCTAAGGTTTACTAATAAGTTTTATTTTAAATTTGTACTTTTAAATAGTTACTTATTATATAATTAAATGAGTTTAGAAGATCAACTAAAAGCATTATTTCCTGATCATATTCCTACTGTAGAAGAGGAAGTACAAGAAGAAGCACATGAATTATGGATTCAGAAAGAACCTTTAATTTGTAAGTTTGAAAAACGAAAAGGAAAGGTAAATACTATCATAGAAGGTTACGAAGGAGAAATTGAAGATTTTAAACTTTTAGCCAAAGAAATTAAACAATTTTTAGGAGTTGGTGGTAGTTTTAAAGACGAACAAATCATAATTCAAGGTGATTATCGAGATAAGATTATGGCCTATCTTAAGGACAAAGGATTTAAAGTGAAAAGAGTAGGTGGTTAATAACTTTTTTTGATAGATTAACTTTTCAGTAGTATCTTAGTTGTTTATTTTTAATATTAAATACCATGAGTAAAGCATCATCAGAATTGATATTAAATGCAGACGGGAGTATTTACCATTGTAATATTAGACCAGAACATTTAGCAGACATAGTAATTACGGTTGGAGATCCTAATCGTGTAGAAAGAGTGTCACAACACTTTGATTCAATAGAACATAAGGCTTCGAAAAGAGAAATTGTAACACATACAGGTACTTACAAAGGTACGCGTATGACTGTAATTTCGACAGGAATGGGAACTGACAATATTGATATTGTTTTTTCTGAATTAGATGCTTTAGCAAATATTGATTTAGCTACAGGCGAGATTAAATCAGACTTTAGAAAATTATCTTTCGTACGTTTAGGTACATCAGGAGCTTTACAAGCTGATATTCCAGTAGATTCTTATGTGATTGGTTCTCATGGTCTTGGTTTAGACGGGTTATTACATTATTATAAAGGAAGTGAAGATGTAATGATGCCAGAGGTTGAAGATGCTTTTATTTCTCACGTGAATTGGTCTGATAAAAAATCTCGTCCATATTTAGTAGAAGCTTCAGCATCTTTAATGAATAAATTAGCTTCTGATCAAACAAAACAAGGGATTACTGCAACTGCATGTGGATTTTACGGTCCTCAAGGTCGTTTTTTAAGATTAGAACCAAATCCATCTGATATTAATGAATACTTAACATCATTTTCTTATAATGATTTGAGAATCACAAATTTTGAGATGGAAACATCTGCAATTTATGGTTTAGCAAAAATGATGGGACATGAAGCGTTATCATTAAATGCGATTGTAGCCAATAGAATTTTAGGAGAATTTAGTCAAGATCCTTATACAACTGTAGATAATATGATTGTATATGCTTTGGATCGATTAGCACTATAAAATCAAATTATAATAAAAACCGGTATACAAAGTATATCGGTTTTTTTTTGAATATGAATACAAAAGATCAACAAAAGCTCTGGACTCCAAGTTTTATTTTTGCTTGTTTGGCAAATTTATTAACAGGTGTTGCGTTTTACCAAATTAGTGTAACACTGCCATTTTTTATAATCGAACAATTCAAAGTTG
Organism: Faecalibacter bovis; assembly: GCF_017948305.1. Lineage (NCBI taxonomy): Bacteria > Pseudomonadati > Bacteroidota > Flavobacteriia > Flavobacteriales > Weeksellaceae > Faecalibacter > Faecalibacter bovis. Next base: position 2,482,727 of record NZ_CP072842.1, on the reverse strand, counting down.
ATAAAGCAGAAATGAGTATCATCATCTCATCTTATGTTTTAGCAGCACTTTTCATTCGGCTATTTTCTGGATATTTAGTCGATAATTTTTCAAGAAAAAAAGTCTATTTAATTTCATTCATTTTATTTGTATCTCTATTTTTAGGTTACACTATTGCATCTTCCATTGCATTTATTTTTATACTTCGAATTTTTCATGGATTAAGTTGGGGAGTGATCACAACATCAAGTAATACTTTGGCAATAGATTTATTACCAGCCAAAAAAAGGGGAGAAGGAATTGGATATTATGGATTGATGTCTACTTTGGCAATGTCAATTGGACCAATTATCGGAATGTATATTTATGAAAATTACTCGTTTAACTATATTTTTTATTCCGCTTTAATTTTTGGAATTATTGGGATTATCAGTGTAATTTTTATAAAAGATCCGAATGTAAAAATTAAGTCTATCAAACCAGAATCAACTAAAATATCATTAGATAAATTCATTATAACTTATGCAATTCCTTTAGCAATCAATGTTCTAATTTTAGAAATTACTTATGGTGCGTTATACACTTTTGGTGTAATGTATGGTAAAGAATTAAATATTTCCGGTGCAAGTTATATGTTTTTAAGCATCGCACTTGGTATTGCTTCATCAAGAATTTTTAGTGGAAAATTAATAGATCGTGGTTGGATTAACCAAGTTAATATTTTAGGAATTTCGTTTATAGCTTTAGGATATTTTTTTATAGCATTTCCGTATTTTGATTGGTTTTATTTTTTAGGAGCTTATTTAATTGGATTAGGATTTGGAGTTTCAATTCCAGCTTTTCAAACACAATTTATGAATATGACTTCACCTGAAAAAAGAGGAACTGCGAATTCAACTTTTTTCATTGCGATTGATTTAGGTTTAGGAATTGGAATGGTTGCTGCAGGAAAATTTGTAAATTCTTTAGGCTTTCAAATGCTATTTTTAGTATCAGGAATTCTATGTGTTTTGGCAGTTTTATACTATTATTTTATTTCATTGCGTATGTATAACAAACATAAAAAGGTTTAAATATTAAAAATTTCATTTAACATAATATATGTCAATTTAAATAAAAAAATCCATCTTTTAAGATGGATTTTTTTATTTATTGGTACATTAATTTTTGAGCCTGATCTATTGCAGCATCGGTGATATCTGAACCAGAAATCATCTGAGCAATTTCTCTAAGTCGTTCATTTTCTGATAATTCAACAACATTAGTCTTCGTCATTTCATCAACAACTTCTTTGTAAACTTTGATTTGATAATTACCTTTTGAAGCTACTTGTGGAAGGTGTGTAATGACTAAAAGTTGCATATTTTCAGCCATAGATTTCATTACTTTTCCAGTTTCGTTTGCAACTTTACCAGAGATTCCTGTATCAATTTCATCAAGAATTAACGTTGGTAAATGTGTATGTGTAGCAAGTAACTTCTTGATTGCCAGCATCAAACGTGAACGTTCACCACCAGAAACCGATTTTTCAAAAATACGTGGTTCCATTCCTTTATTTGCTGAAAATAGAAATTGAACTTGATCTTTTCCAGTAGGAGTAAAATCTGAAACTTCATCTAATTGAATAGTCAATTGAGAATTTTCCATTCCTAATTGAGCTAAAGTTGCTAAAATATTATCCTTAATTGTATTAATCGAACTTAAACGATTTTTACGAATTTTTTGAGCTAATTTTTCTAAATTTTCTCCAATTAAATTTAATTGCTTCGTTAATTGAATAATTAAATCACTTAAATTATCAAAACCAGAAGTTTGAGTTTCTAGTTGATCGCGTACAATTATTAATTCGTCAATTGTATTCGAATTATGTTTTCTTAATAAACGATGTAATAAATCAAATCGTTCATTTAGCTCTTGTAATTTTTCTGGATTTAATTCCGTACTATCAATTCTTGCTTGTAATTCACTTGCAATATCATCCAATTCAATTTTAGAAGAAATCATACGTTTATACAAATCTTCTATATCAGAAGCATAACCTGTAATTTTGTTAATTTTATTACTCGCTTCGTTTAATTGTGAAACGATTCCCATTTCTGGATGATCCAAAAATTGATAAGCTTCTCCTAAAGTAGAAAGAATTTCCTCCACATTAGCAAGTGCTTTAATTTCTGTTTCTAAATTTTCTAACTCGTCTGCTCTTAAATTTGCATTACTTAATTCTTCCCAAAGATGAAGTTTGTAATCTAAATCTTGCGATTGATTCTCTAAAGAATATTGAGCTTCTTTAATTTTCTTTCTAACATTTACATATTCAGTATAAGACTTTTTATACTCTTTCAGTAAATCTTTATTTTCACCGTAAATATCTAACATGCTTAATTGGAAATCATGTTCGAAAATTTTTGGAGTATTAAATTGTGAATGAATATCAATTAATTGTTCAGACAGTAAATGTAGATCATTAATTTTTACAGGAGTATCATTGATAAAAGCACGTGATTTTCCTGAAGGTAAAAGTTCACGACGTAAAATAGATTCATCTTCGTAATCTAAATCATGTTCTTCAAAAAAATCTTTTAAATCTAAATTTTTGATGTCAAAAACAGCTTCAATAATACATTTTTCATTACTGTTTTTCAATGCTTTAAGATCAGCTCTTTCACCAAGAACTAATTTTAAAGCACCCAAAAGAATTGATTTTCCTGCTCCGGTTTCCCCTGTAATAGTGGTCATACCTTGTTGAAAATCGATTTCTAATTGATCTATAATTGCAAAATTATTGACGCGTAATGTTTTAAGCATTTCTATTTTTTCAAATTATTCCAAATACTAGAATTCTTAGGAGAAATTGAATTAAAAGTTTCTTTTAATTTCTCAATATTAACAGTTGAAACTTGACCTCCTCCAAAGATTTTACCAATTTCATCTTTTTTAGCTGTTATGAAAATTTCTAAAGGATAGAATTGAGCATAACTTCCTTTTGTGTAAAACTCTAATTGTAATAATGCATTACCAATCGCATTTTTACCACGTAATTCATTATCAGCCATGATATCTAAACCATTACGATGATATTGATAATTTAAAGTTCTTAACGTTTTATTGTCAGCTTTTAAAATGTTATTAATCAATGAAGTACGTGATTGTAATCCATCCAATTCACTCCAGCCACTAAAGCGAGAACTTTGTCCAAAGCTTGAGATGCGCTGAGCTGTTTTAAAATATTCAGTTCCGCCATCGCGTGCAAATGAATCTGCATCAAAACCTAAAATCAAATAAATATAATATGTAATTACATCTGTAAGATTTTTACCACTAAACTTTCTTTCATTAAAAATTAATTCTTCATATTCTGTATATTCGAATGTGAAGTTTGTGTCATTCAAATTTAATAAAGGAGTGTAGTACGTCGAGTTGAAAACAGGGCGACGAGATTGAACTTGGATACTAGCCGTGTATCTGTTATTTTCTCTTTTTGAAACTAAAATTAAAAAATTAGCTTCTATTCTTTCATGTGGTTTTAAACGATCATCAGTCCATTTTGTTGAATTAATAAAATTAATTAATGAACGTTGTAATGTTTCATAAACCTGTGTATTAGAACTTTGTACTTGTGAATAATCCACCTTTACATCTGCAATAATACTTTGCGAAAGAGCAACTGCACAAACACATACAGAAAAGAATAATGATGCTAATTTTCTCATTTTATAGTTTTTTTACAATGACATTTAGGATATCTTTTGCAACCTCAGCTTTAGATTTTGCTTCAAAAGATTGCATAGACATATCTTTGTCAATAATAGTAATTTTATTGGTATTTTTTTGAAATCCTGCGTCTTTATCTTGTAAAGAATTTAACACGATAAAATCAAGATTTTTCTTTGCTAATTTTCCTTTAGCATATTCTTCTTCATTATTGGTTTCTAAAGCAAAACCAACTAATAATTGATTTTTCTTACTATCACCTAAAGATTTTAAAATATCAGGATTCTTAGTTAACTCAATAGTTAAATCCTCATCATTTTTTTTAATCTTTTGGTTAGCAACTTCTTTTGGTCTATAATCAGCAACAGCTGCAGACATAATTACAACATCAGCTGCATCATATTTTGCATGCATAGCTTCATACATATCACGAGCAGAAACTACATTAATTCTTTCAATTGGAAACCCAGCAACAGATTCGTGACTTGGTCCTGAAATTAAGTGTACATTTGCACCCATCTTAGATGCTGCTTTAGCAATTTCAAACCCCATTTTTCCTGAAGAATAGTTACCAATAAAACGAACTGGATCTATGTTTTCGTATGTAGGACCTGCAGAAACAACAATGTTTTTCCCAAAAAGAGGAAGAGTAGAAGCAATATGATTTTCCATGTAAGAAATAATATTCTCAGGTTCAGCCATACGACCTTCTCCGACTAATCCACTAGCTAATTCTCCACTTTCGGCAGGAATTAAAATGTTTCCATTTTTTACAAGTTGATCAATATTTTCTTTCGTTGTTGGATGTTGATACATATCTAAATCCATTGCAGGAGCAAAAAATACAGGACATTTTGCTGATAAATAAGTCGCCAACACAAGATTATCGCATGTACCATCGGCCATATGAGATAGTGTATTAGCTGTACAAGGAGCAATAATCATATAATCTGCCCAAAATGCATATTCAACATGATTATTCCAATCTCCTTTATCACCAAAAAATTCCCATTCAACAGGATTTTTAGATAAAGTTGAAAGTGTAAGAGGAGTTACAAAATGTTGAGCATCAGGAGTCATAATCACTTTAACTTCAGCACCTTGTTTAATAAGTCCTCTAACAAGAAAAGCGGCTTTATAGGCCGCTATTCCGGCAGAAACTGCCAATAAAATTTTCTTACTATGTAAAACAGACATTATTTATCCTCATTTGGATTTCTGTAGTAAACATCGTTATCTAACCATTCTTTAACCGCAATAGATGTCGGTTTAGGAAGTCTTTCGTAAAATTTAGAAACTTCGATTTGTTCTCTGTTTTCAAATACTTCCTCTAATGAATCAGTATGTGCAGCAAACTCATCTAACTTCTGAATTAATTCAGATTTCATTTCTTGATTGATTTGCTCAGCTCTTTTCCCCATAATAACGATCGATTCGTAAATGTTTCCAGTTTGCTCTTCGATTTTAGTACGGTTGTAAGTTTGTGTTGTCGTTGCAGCACCGATATCTTTGAAATTCATATCAAAAGAATTTTATATAATTAACTTATTTTATTTATTATTTGCGATTGCCTCTTTTTTAGCTTTTTCAATTTCAGCTAATTCTTTTTTGGATTTTTCTAAATCTGCTTCAATATTTTTCAATAATTTTTCAGCTTCTGATTTATATTGTGAATTAGGATAAAATTTACTTAACTGACGGTATTGTGTTCTAGCTTCTTGTAAACGTAAATCTTTATTTTCTATACGGCTAAAATTAATTGCTAATTCAGCTTTAGAACGTAAAGAATACATCATTGCTTCCTCACGGAATTTAGAATCTGGATATTCATCAACCATGTTATCAAAAGCAACTCCAGCTGCTTTATATTTCATGGTTTTGTAATATACTTTACCAATTTCAAAGGCTTTTAATTCTAATTTCTGACGTAGTTCTGTGATGTATTTATTTGCATCATTTACGTGTTCAGAATTAGGGTATGAATTGATAAAACCTTGTAACTCATCAATAGCTGTAAAAGTACTCGTTTGGTCTAAGTTATACTTAGGAGAGTCTTTATAGTATGAAAAAGCTGATAAATACAATGCTTCTTCAGCACGTTTATCCATTGGATATGATCCAGAAAAGTTTTTAAATAAGTGACCCGCTAATTTAAAGTTTTGATCATTAAAGTGTGCATCAGCTGTATTGTAAGCAATATCAGCAGCTTGCTCAGTTCCTACAAAAGATGTTGAAATACGATCATATAATTCAATTGCTTCAGTATATTTCTTTTGGTTATATAACTGAGTTGCAATATTAAAGATCTCATCTTTATCTGTACTTTTCATGGCTTTATTATATTCTTTGTTACAAGAAGATAATGCAAGTCCAACTAAAACTATTAAGGTTAGTTTTTTTAACATTCTGCAAATTTAGTAAAAAAGAAGACTAATGTAAAAAATATTTACATTAATCCCTATTTTATAATAAAAAGTTATTATTCAGCTCCAGCAACATCAAGATTAACGATATCACGGTCAAATAAATATAAACCACCTTTATCGCTACCAATCATTTCTAATTTATCTAACACAGTACGAGCTAAACGTTCTTCTTCGATTTGTTCAGAAACAAACCATTGTAAGAAATTATGAGTTGGGAAATCTTTGTGTTCTAAAGTTAAAAAAACTATTTCGTTGATTGATTCTGAAACAAAAATCTCGTGTTTTAAAATTGCAGAGAATACATCTTTTAAAGATTCAAAGTTTTGTGCTGGTTCTTCGATTTGAGGAACAAAAGCTTTTCCACCACGTTCGTTAACGAATTTGATTAACTTTAACATGTGTGTTCTTTCTTCGTCTGCATGAGAATATAAGAAATTTGAAGTTCCTTCAAATCCTTGACATTCTGCCCAAGATGCCATTGCTAAATATAGTTGAGAAGAATCACCTTCTAATTTAATTTGCTTGTTTAAAGCATCTAAAACTTCTTGCTTAATCATAATGTATTAATTTAAAGATTAAAATTGGTTAAGTAAATCAGCAATTTTTGCCGATAAATTGTCAGTTGCCTGTACTAATGGTAAACGTACATAAGGTTGACAAATACCTCTATTAGCTAAAACAGCTTTGATTCCGATTGGGTTTCCTTCCTCAAAAATAGCACGAGTAATTTCAACTAATTTATAGTGAGAATCATATGCTGCATCAACTTCTTTGTTTAAACCTTTTCGAATCATATCTGTAAATTCAACTGGTAAACCTTGTCCCATTACAGAAATTACACCTTTTCCACCAGCTAAAGTCATTGGTAAAGCAAATTCATCATCACCAGATAAAACAATAAAATCTTCACGCGTATTTAAGCGTAAGATGTTAGTTGATTGTAAAAAATCTGGAGATGCTTCTTTTATCGCAACAATGTTTTTAAACTCATTTGCTAAACGAACAGTAGTTTCTGGTGCAATGTTAGACCCAGTACGTCCTGGAACGTTATATAAAATAATATTTGCATCAGTACTTTCTGCGATAGCTTTGTAATGCTGATAAATACCTTCTTGTGATGGTTTGTTGTAATATGGTGAAACTGTTAAAATTGCAACATAATCAGATAAATCTGTTTCGGCATATTCTTTAATAATTTCAGCTGTACTATTTCCTCCAATACCAAGAACCATAGGAACACGACCATTATTATATTTCTTGATAGCAGAAACAACTTCCTTTTTTTCTTCTTTAGTTAAAGTTGCAGATTCTGCAGTAGTTCCTAAAAGAACTAAATATTCAACACCACCATCGATTGAATAATTAACTAAATTTTCTAAACCGTTGTAATCAACGCTACCATCTTGGTTGAAAGGTGTAACTAAAGCAACACCAGTTCCGAATAATTCTTTCATTTTGTATTAAAAGTTATTTTTTATGAAATCTATGATAAAGGTCGTGATTTAAATTTAAATTTTCAAACCTTAACATTTATTTACAATATGTTTTAAATTAATTTAAAATTAGAGATAAATTGAATAAAAAGCTGCAAATTTGCAAATAATAATTTTCTAAATATCACTTTTCAAAAGTAATCAATAATGAAACTTTTTAAAAATAATATTCTTGCAATTTCTATGATATTGCTTACCTCTTGTAGCAGTTCATATTTGCAGTTAGCACCACAATACAAGCCTAACACAACTATTAATTCTGATATAGAATCTGATCAAGAAATAGTTTCAATCATCAATCCTTATAAAGAAGAATTAAAAGCTAAAATGGATCGCGTATTAGCATACTCGCCAATCGATTTACACAAAAATGGATATTCATCGCCATTGTGTAATTTGGTAGCAGATGTTACTTTTGAATCTATTCAAGATATTTACACGAAACAAAATAAAGGGAAAATTGACGCCATTTTATTAAATCATGGAGGTATTAGAAGAACTTTTACAGCAGGAAATTTAACTGTTGGGAACGTCTTCGAATTAGCACCATTTGATAATGAAATTTTAGTTTTAGATCTAAAAGGTGAAACTATTAAAGAAATGGTAGATTTTTACTTTAAACAAACTGTGGCACATCCAGTGGCTGGAATTACAGCGACTTCTACCGAAGATATTAAAATAGGTGGTCAACCATTAGATTTAAATAAAGTTTATAAAGTTGTTACTAGCGATTATTTATCTACTGGAGGGGACAATATGTTTTTCTTTACTAAGGCTTTAAATAAAGATATCCTAAACATCAAGCAACGCGATATTTTATTAGATTACTTCGAAAAAATTGATACTGTACAAGTTAATACTAACAAAAGAATTTATAATTAATGGAAAGAAGAGATTTTATTAAAAGAACATCTTTAGTAGCTGGATTATCTCTGTTACCTAGTGTTCCATTATTAGCGAATGATAATAATAAAGTAAAACGTATCACGATTTTACATACAAATGATCAACATTCTCGTATTGAACCTTTTGAAGTTTCAGCAAATAAAGTAACATCAGACAAAGGCGGATTTGCTCGTCGTGCAACAATGATTCATAAAATAAGACAAGAAGAAAAAAATGTTTTATTATTTGATGCGGGTGACGTTTTCCAAGGAACACCTTATTTTAACATGTTTGGTGGAGAATTAGAATATAAATTAATGTCGAAACTAGGATATGATGCCGGAACTTTCGGTAATCATGAATTTGACAATGGTTTAGAAGGTTTACAAAAAGCTATACCACACGCAAGTTTTGATTTATTAACTTCTAATTATGATTTTTCTAATACCATTTTAGATGGTTTAACGAAACCTTATAAAATCATCAAAAAAGATGGAATCAAAATCGGAGTTTTTGGGGTAGGTATTGAATTGCACGGATTGGTTGATCCACGCATGTACAAAGAAACTAAATACTTGGATCCAATTGAAATTGCGCAACATTACGCAAACAAATTACGTCACGAAGAAAAATGTGATTTAGTAATATGTTTATCACATATTGGGTATGGATATAAGAATTCAGATCAAGTTTCTGATCGAATTTTAGCTCAAAAAACAAAAGACATCGATTTTATTATTGGTGGTCATACACATACATTTTTACCAGAACCAGAAGTTCATCAAAATGCTGATAATAAACCAGTTTTAGTAAATCAAGTTGGTTGGGCAGGATTGTATTTAGGTCGTATTGATTTTAATTTTCAGAAAGGAAAACTTAAAGGGTTTACATCTTATAAATTAAATGAAATGGTAATTAACGAGTTTGTATAAACAAGTTATATTCATTGATAAATATAAAAGCCACTTTGTTGAGTGGCTTTTATATTTGAATATTTTCTATAAATCCATCATCGGATAACAAATTTTTATTTACTATATGTTTAAAATTTAATAGAGAAAGAGGTAAGGATTCTACGAGAACTATCTTTTTTGCACTCAATTTATATAAATCATTACTAAAAGGTAATTCGGCCCATTCTTTTGTTAAATGATAACCAGATACAATTTTCATATTCTTAGGATTAACTTCTAAAACCATCAAATCATTAAAAGTTTGTATTTCACCAGTAAATGATTCACCTATATAATTCGCTGCAAAATGATAGATTCTATTATTTCCTTTATTAGTTTTGAATTGATTATTTGAGAAATTTTGGTAAGATTTAATTTGTATTGAATTTAAGTCCTTAATAGCTTTTTGATCAATTATAGCATTTTCTTCTATTGAAATTAATTGATATACTTTTTGAGGCAGAGAATAATTAATTTTAACTATAATTTCTTTTTCACCACTATGTAAATCTGGTGAATTAATAAAAATGATTTCATCTATTAAATCAGGGTTTAATTCTAGAAAATTGAAAGTTTTTTTCAAATGAATACTATCGGTTTTTGTATAATAATGTTTTTCATTTATAACGAACCTATCATACTCACTTATAAAATCAATTAAACTATATTGAGAATATACGTTTTGGAATATTAAAAAGAATAGAATTGTAATTTGTTTCATGATATTTTATATAAGTATTTCAAATATACAGATTAATTTATAGAAAATGTTCCGTATATAAACGGAAAAATTGTATCTTTATTACAAAGTTCTAATTATGGCAACAATTGAATTAAAACGTAGAAAAAAAATTATTAATGAATTACCAGAAGTAAATGATTTTACAAACGTATATTTCTACGTAAATCATTATAATGTAGACCAAGAATATATTAAGCTTTTAGATGAATTATCGGGTTTAAAGGACGAAATTATATCTAAATGGTTAAATATTACGACACGAACATACCGTAATTACAAAACCAAAAACGTTTCTTTAAAAGACAATACAAAAGAACATCTTGTATTAATTTTATCTTTATATAAACATGGTTTAGAAGTTTTTAATACAAAAGAAGAGTTTGAACAATGGTTAACTACGCCAAATTTTTTATTGGATCATAAAGCTCCTATGGAATTTTTAGATACGGTTTCTGGGTTGAAATTTATAGATAATCGCTTAACAGCTATTGAATTTGGTGAAAACGTATAAATATGTTCGTTTATAATATTCGAAAAGAAAAATATGCCAATTCGTTGCGTGCGTCTGGAGTTGCCAACAGATGGAACAAAAATGACGAATTTGTTATATATACCGGAAGTTCAAGATCTTTATCAACTTTAGAATTAGTTGTTCATCGTAGTGGAATATCAATCGATAATTCTTACAAATTATTGGTCATCGAAATTAATTGTACAACCGAAGAAATTCTTGAGATTAAAACTTCAGATTTACCAAAGAAGTGGCAAAATGTTGAATCCTACCCAAAATTGCAAGCCATAGGATCTGAATGGTATAAAAGTTTTAAATATTTGGTGATGAAAGTTCCTTCTGCAATTATACCTAAAGAATGTAATTATTTGATTAATACCAAACATCCTGATTTTGAAAAAAAAGTAAAAATTTATGAGATTGAAGATTATCAATGGGATAAAAGATTGCTGTAAATGTATTAATTTAAATATAAAAAGGCGAACCAAATGGTTCGCCTTTTCTATTTAAATTTTACGGTAATTCAATAAAATACTATTCGTTACCACACTAATGCTACTAAACGCCATAGCTGCGCCGGCAATCATAGGATTTAAGAGAAAACCGTTGTAATTGTATAAAACGCCAGCTGAAACTGGAATACCAATTACGTTGTAAATAAATGCCCAAAACAAATTCTTTTTAATCGTTTTGACTGTTTGTTTTGATAAATTAATTGCTTGAACAACTTTATTCAAATCTCCATTCATAATAGTGATTTGCGCGACGTCCATCGCGATATCAGAACCATTTCCCATCGCAATAGAAACATCAGCTTTGGCTAATGCAGCAGAATCATTAATTCCGTCACCAACCATTGCTACAATTTTACCACGCTTTTGCAATTGTTCAACATAATCTAATTTTTGGTTTGGTAAACAATTTCCAATCACATGATCAATTCCGACTTCATTTGCGACTTTTTCACCAGCTTTTTGTTGATCTCCAGTTAGCATAAAAACTTCAATTCCTTCCTTTTTAAGATTTTGAATTGCGAT